>CAZRDU010000082.1:1343-2541 GCA_964599005.1 uncultured Thermotogae bacterium | reverse complement strand
GGTCTGCTGGGGATAAAGGTCCGAAACGGGTATCAGTTTTGCGACTTCGGATTTGAGTTCGGCAACTTCCAGAATTTGACTCATCGGGTGCAGGGATACATCCAGACTTGTAGCTGTTAACGCCAAACTTTCAAAGGCCCGTCCTGCCTTGATTCTGGACTCCCTGTCGTCATTTTTTGAGCTAATGACGCCCAGAATTGGTGCACTCATTAATAGTTCCGAGTCCTTTTTGGCGGTACTTTTCCCCATATTTAAGTAAGTTACTGCCAGCTGGCTCATTTTTGAGGTTAGCCAGGAAGTACCAAAAACCCCCTGACCCATCCAGTATCCTAACTCTTCGCGCCATTCTGGGTCGGCAAACTGGATTGCATCGCCCTTTACCATCAAATTATCTACCTCTCGCTTGATACCTGGGTCCTCAGTCAGGTGAAGCTGAATTCCGTTTTCTTTGCCAATAGACCGAAGTTTTTCAAGATCTTGCTCCCCGATTGATTTACCATCGTAAACGTTATGATTGGTAACTCTTTTCCGAATAGCTTCGAATAAATCTTCCGAACTTGACGATGATTGTAGCCTGGACCCATTGAAGGTTACGGAAACGGCGGGATCTTTTTTCTCGGATTCGGGAAGATAATCTACTTCGCAGCTATAACCGAAATGATCGGCGGCAATTATAAGGTTTTCCAGGGCGCAGCCGATACTTATGTGAAGTTCTCGCCTGTCCGCATCCGCAACTTTTAGCCAGCGATTCCTGTCAGGAAAAATCTTCACCGTATTATTTTCCAGAAAAAACTTCCAGGGCTGGGTATTGTGGCTCGAGGGTGCAAGTATGGCGTATCGCAAAAGAAATTTTAACTTTCCTTCAATATCCCCGTCTGCGGGAAAATCACTCTCCCTAATACTCCATGGGCTGCTTTCAGATAGGTCTTGTTTTTCCACTCCTGCCTCCTTTTAAAAAGTCTTGAATTTCTCCCCGGCTTCCGCGAGCGCCTTGCCGGCTTCGTTCTCGACCAGAGTCGCTCCGTACTGCCAGCCCAGGTTCATTGACGTCATAACCGAATAATCGTAACCATAATAAGAAACCGCCATTTTTAATGAGGTCACGGCGCAGGTCGACCAGTAGCTGTACATGGGAATGTACGGGACGTCCTCTATTACGGACCTTTTCGGCAGCTCGTTGCCGGAAGTTTTATTTGCC
>CAZRDU010000082.1:0-1243 GCA_964599005.1 uncultured Thermotogae bacterium | reverse complement strand
GACAAGCGCGTTACCTTAGAGCTTTCCTCCTTTGACCAGCGAAATGAGGCGCGCGGTGATTTCAGAAATTCTTTCCGTATTTAGGCCTTTCTCGGGGTTATTTACCGTGAGAGAAAATGCGTAAATCGGAGATTTCTTGGTTTTTTGCAATAAGTAAGTGTATTGTGTAACACCTCCTTCCGAACCACCCTTATAACCGGCACGGTACCATTCGGGTTCCCTCGCCAGGCCCGGATCGATGTAAATTTCCCCGGCCTCTCTTAAATCGTAGATCAGCTCTGCCAACCTCCTTGTTGAGAAGAACCACTCGATCTCGTCTATTAACTTGGGTATAGAGTCCGACACCTGTCGAGCACTTACCCGGAGCCCCTGAAGGTCCGCGAGAATTTTTCTTTTTGTTTTTTTATTGCCGGAGAGATACTCTTTTTGTGTCTTTTCGTCCACGCCGTACTTCAGGTTGAAGGCTTCTACCGTAGTGAGAAACGGCTTGTTCCTGGAATTCGTGCCCTCCTCCAGATATTTTTTGCCGACAAGGTCGATCAGAATATCCGTCGCCGTATTGTCGCTCCGCACAATCATCAAATTTGATAGGGACTTTACGGTCAACGGCGTACCGACGGGCCAGTTCTGCAGTATACCGGAAGGAAGGGAAATGTCTTCTTTTTTCAACCAGAGGACTTGCCTCCAGGAGCCGGGATCGAGTTTATCGTAAAGTGCTTTCAGCACGTAGAGCTTGAAAGTGGACCCAACCGCCATCAAATCTTCCCCGTTGAGGGAGCACAGCTCTTTCCCGTTCTTCGAGATAAAAAGAGAGACGGAACCGTCAAGTTTTTTCAATTCGGAGACGAGCTTTTCCAGGGTATCCGATTTCAAAGTCCAGTTCCCGAACCAGAGCCCGACGATCCGACCTTCCGTATCCAGAGATATTCGGCCGGGGGCCGTGCCCCTCTCGAACAACAGCGTATACTTATCCTCTCCGCCCCTTACTTCTTCCAGCGACCCCAGGTTGGATTTATATTGACTGATGATATCGTTTACTCTACCGATGGGGACCTGGTTTAGGAAGGAATCAGCAAACAGGGATTCCCTCCTGTCAGCAGGATAGCTGAAAACTCTCATAGTTGCCTCCTCGTCAGTAACATTCCCGAACCTAATCGGAACGGTTTTGATCAGAACAACGGCGTCAATCAATCCGGTGTTCAGAATAGAAACTTTCTCGGCCCGACAAATTTTTCCCCTATAT
>CAZRDU010000081.1:0-3395 GCA_964599005.1 uncultured Thermotogae bacterium | reverse complement strand
TTCCGATCCGCGAGTTCTTCCAGGCAGGGAAAATTGAACCGAGTAAGGTAGAAAATATTGCCGCCAGCAAGGGTAGAACGATAGTGGAGAAGCTCAGCCTAATCGTCAACGGCTCCGGAATGGTTGCGCCGGGGGGCTTCCAGGTAATCCCAAAAACGTTTACGCCGAAACTGATTGCACCACCTAAGCCGATACCTATTAGACCTCCAAGTAACCCGACCAGCGCACCTTCGATCATGAAATCCCGGAATACTCCCCACCTGGTTGTTCCGATTGATTTTATCGTGCCTACTTCCCTGGTCCTTTCCAGAAAAGACATGGTTAAAACTTCGAGGGTGCTGAAAAATACCAGGGTGAAGACGGCCACATATGTGAATCCGGAAAAAGCGTTCCAGAATGTACTGAGGGAGTCGTAAAGCGGGTTAAGCTGCTGCCATGTTCGAGTTTCAAGCTCGTAACCCCGCTGCTCCAGCTGATCTTCCAGAGTGGAGGCGAATTCTCCGGCCCTGTCCACGTCTTCAAGGCTGACGATTATCCGGGTAACTCCTTCCGTTTTAAGAGCCGATTGTCCGAAAGATAGTGTGGTAAAGGCCAATTGTTCCTCAAGCTGGCGGCTACTGAAATTGGCCAGACCGACGACTTCGCCGGAAACCGTGCTGTAATTGCCTTCTGTGTCGTTGTAGGAAATACTTACCGAATCCCCGGTTTCTGCACCGATCTTTTCCCCCAGAGCCTGGCCCAGGACGAGCCCGTTCTGATTGGAGGAGTCCAGAGGCTGACCCTCGGCTAGAACACAGCTATAATCCTGAACACAGTTGGCCGGAACGATTCCCCTGTTAATAACTGTAGTCTGGTTATTCCCGTGCCTAACCAAACCACCGAATTCTATCCGGCTGGTGGCTCCAACGACTCCAGGCCTTCCTCTTATCAGAGAGTAAATATCTTTCTTCTCCTCAGGACTTATGAGGTAATCAAAACCCTCGGTTTCACCTTCGAAAAGCTCGGGTGCGGCAATCTGTACAGCCCCGGAATCACCTGCCAGTGACCTTTTAGTCGATGTTATAGCTTCATCGGTGAAAGCCAGAGTGGCCAGCAGTATCGCAACCCCGAGGGCAATAATTGCAAGGCTAAAGCCCGTGCGGCGCTTATTTCTAAATAAGTTTCTCAGTGGTATTTTTAGTTTTTTCATGATTGTTTCTTATCACGAAGACCTCTCATTCTTCGACCCGAAGGGAATCGACTATGTCCTCTCTGGACATTCGGAATGCAGGATAAAAAGATGAAATTACCGTAGCGGCCAGGCTGATCAACGCCGCCGGCCAAATATTGGACCAACCCATCTTTACCGTCAGGACTACCGGTTCAACGGATCCCGGTGGTGTCCAGTTTATTCCTACGGCATTAAAAGCCACCGCGGCGACCGAACCCAGCGCCAGCCCCAGCACCGCACCGGCAGCCCCCAGGGCGATGCTTTCGACCACGAACATTCGGAAAACTTCGCCCCGCAGCGTTCCCAGTGCCCGGACGGTGCCGACTTCCCTGGACCGTTCGAGAAATGACATGGTCAGTACCTGGAGAACGATGAAAAATACGAGGACGGATACCACGACAACGAGAAAACCGAAGATCAGTCCGAAAAAGCTGCTAAGCATTTCGTAAAAGCTGGATAATTCCTTCCAGGTCCTGGTTTCCAGGGAGAGAGACGCGGACTCAAACTGGTTCTCCAGCTGCCGGGCGACTCTCTCAGAAGCTTCCCGGTTCTTTAACTTGACAGCTATCCGTCCGACTGCGGATTTCCCGACAAGGTCCTGGCCATATGCTATAGGTAAATATATTTGTCTTCCCTCGACCTCTTCGCTCTGGGCTGTATAAATTCCATTAATGTCTACTGCCCCGGAATTTCTTTCCCCTTCCCCGGTTTCAACGATCAATCGAATCCGGTCACCGACCTTCACCCCCAACCTCTCGGCCAGTGCCTGCCCGACAAGAGCAGAATCGGTTTTACCCTTTTTCAAGTTCTCTCCCCGCACTATTGAATCCCCGTAAGAAATAACTTCCTTTCCCGGTTCGATACCTATCACTTTTACGGGGTTGCTGGAAGAACCGGTGACCAGAAGGGCGGTAAAAGACAGCTGGGAGGAGTAATCCTCTACCTCGGGTACATCGTCAAGAGAAACCTCGACAGATGAAATTACGTCATCCGCTATGGGAGAGATTAGTTCGTTCGTCGCATCGTCCCAGACCTCGGTACGAGCAATCTGAAGATTTCCATAACGGCGTAATAAGCTATCCTGAATAATATCTATCGAAGAATAAACGAACCCCAGAACTATAAAGGTCAGGGCGGTGCCGAGACCGATTATTGCCAGGGATAAGGCAGTACGTCGGAAATTCCTCGACAGGTTCCTCAGGGGTACCCGAAACCACATAGTCTACCTTATTCCACTCCGTTTTCCGTTACTTCCCGCATCTTTCCATCCAGGATTTCAACTTTTCTATCGGCGTAACCGGCAACTAAGGGATTATGGGTTACGATGATGAAGGCGACGCAGAACTCTTCGTTCAACTCCTTCATCAGCTCCATGACTTTTTCCCCGGTCTCCGAGTCGAGGTTGGCCGTTGGCTCGTCCGCAAGTACCAGTTCTGGGTCCCCGACAAGCGCCCGGGCGATTGCAACCCTCTGGCGCTGTCCTCCCGATAATTTATTTGGCCTCCGATCTTTCATTTTCTTTAAGCCGACTTCTTCAAGCAGTTTATCTACTTGATCGCCTCTCTTACCGTCGTCAGCTCCCTGCAGCAAAAGCGGGTATTCGACGTTCTCGTAAGCTGAAAGTACCGGAATCAGATTGAAACTCTGAAAGATCAATCCGATTCTCTCCTTTCTGATCTCGGCCAATTCCTTTTCCGAGAGTTCGCTCGTGGATTGATCATCAAGATAAACATCGCCCCTGGTGGGTTTGTCTATGCAGCCAACCAGGTTGAGGAAGGTCGATTTTCCGCTTCCGGACGGTCCGCTGACGACGACGAAATCGCCCCGGTCGATGGAGAAATTGACTTCGTTCATACCGTAAATTTTCTCTTCTCCCATCGTGTAGATTTTTGTCAGGTCGACGGTTTTGATCAATTTATCATCGTTGGAGTCGCAGGGTCCAGGATTTGGTCGTTCCATTTTTTGCTTTTTCCTCCATTAGAAATATCCTTTAAATAGAAATCAATTCGAATTAATTATAGGAAATATCTGTGACTTTTCATGGATTCTTTCCCCCGGACTTCTCGAGAGAAGGAGTTATCATCGGCCTACTCCAATTTTTTCGGTACCCACTTTTACCGGAAAAATTAGCAAAAAATTTTTACCGGCAGATTTCAATCTTGTTTGGGCCTACCCCTTTCTCTTC
>CAZRDU010000080.1:0-3665 GCA_964599005.1 uncultured Thermotogae bacterium | reverse complement strand
AGGCTTCAATTAGTTACCTTGGGCTGGGAATTAAAGAGCCTCAGACCAGCTGGGGCCTTTTGTTGAGTCAGGCGAACAACCTAGAGTCGATAACATCCTACCCCTGGCTGTTGATTCCCGGTGTGTTTATCGTGATAACAGTTCTTGCCTTTAATTTCCTCGGGGATGGTATCAGGGACGCGGCAGATCCGTTTACCACGGTAGGAGGAAAATAAGGGGGTTTGTAGAGAGAGGTAGTCTGGCAGTCTATAATGGAGGATAAAGGTAAGAGAGAAGGCTGGCGGGAGGTACGAAGGGCTCTATTTGGGTTGACCGCGGCCTTCTTGATAGTTGGTTTTTTTGCCGGATTGATATTTTACTTCATACCGAACTTTTTTAATTCTTCGGGCCCGGATTGGACTATCGTGGAGAACGAGTCCATTTCCGTTTACTACCTGAAAGAGGATATTCCCGATCTAAATCAGGGAAAGCTTTTGACCGAGCTGTCAAAATCGAGAAACCGGATAATCGACGAATTAGCGTTAAGCGAGGCTAAGATCCCGGACAGGATCAGGGTGTATTTTCATAAAGATCCCCCCGCTCTCAAGTCAGCTATCTCGGCGAGGAAAAGTTCCTCCGGGAGCGATGTGCCGCTCGGGGTCATGGATGTAATCTATGGTTACGGATATAAACCCGTACTGGTCAGGCTCCTGACACAATTTGCCTGGGGGCGACCTTCTGCGGAGTTCCTCAGGCTCGGTTTACAGACATACATCTCCGATCAACTGAATCGTATCCACCTGAGAGCAGCGGGACTGGATAGATCCGGATTTTCCTTTGATGAAATAATTTCTCTGGAGAATACAGGACACATGCCGCAAACTTTTCAAGTTAAGATATATGATTCGTTTGATTCTCCTGCGGCCCCGGCCGGCATGAGTCTATCCAGTTTTTCTTCGTTGATGAGATCTAATACACGAGAAAGTCCCCATCGTTACGAACTGGAGGTTGAAGCTGGTTCTTTTGTTTCCTATCTCATCAGTGAGTACGGGCCGGACAAATTTCGTGAATTATGGAAGGCGGGCTCCTTGTCCTCGGGGGCAGAAAAAGTATATGGGGTGGAGCTAGAAGAGCTCGAGGAAGATTGGCGTGAGTTCGTAGAGAGTAAGGCGGGGACTGATAAATATATACGCTACTTTCGGGCGCGTACGGCGTTCTCCAGCGGGAAATTTGAGGAAGCTCTTGCAAATCTGGAAGATTCCTTTGCCGGGGGACTTTACGATGAAAAACTCCATTTCTTAAAGGGCAGGATTTATTTTTACCTTGGGGAATGGGGTAAAGCGCAACGGCAATTTTCCGAACTCGAGGAAGGGGAACACGTATCTCACCCTCAAAAGGCGACAAGAGCCTATAAGAACTTATTAAGAGTTTACAAAGCGGGGGAGAAGTTTAGGAAGGGAAAAATAACAATATTCGTTCCAGAGGGCGTTGATCTCTCCCGGGAAACGCTTCTCGCCGGCGATGAAGTTCTGGTGAAAGCTCAAAGGCATTTATCGGAACTGGAATGGAGTTCTGGCCGGTTCAGAACTTTTATTCTGCGTTCGGAAGGAGAAATAGTAGAGAGCTGGATGGCGATAGATCTTCCCGGATCCGTTGCAGTAGTTTCCGATCCGGATAAGTTTCGTCTAAGAATTGCGGAGATGCTCGTATCACGTATGTCAAGAACTCCGACTTATTCAAACCTTTTGCGGAGAGGTTTAGTTCATTATCTGGCAAAAGAAAAGGTTTTTTCTTCCGGCAAAGAGGTCCTGCTCGAAGATGGATGGAAGCCACTCAGCGAGGTACTTGTCTCCCTGGATCCTGGTTCCAATTCTTCAAAAATAGCGGCTTCATTTGTCGGTTATCTGTTGCACAGGTACGGAGCAAAAGATTTTAGGACGATTTGGCAGCTTACTACGCCTCTGGGTGGAGATAATTCTCTCGGCAGCGCGCTTGAAAAAGTCGCCGGGCTGAGGTTGAACGAACTAGAAAAAAAGCTAAAGAGCTTCCTGCGTTCTTACGAAAACTGAAAAGGATAATTTCTTCTGTTAAACGATCTCGCCTGGGTGCTGGGTCTCGTGTTTTTGAAGTACGTAGTTGTTAGTTTTAAATTAGGTTTTTCTACAAGCCTCGCCCGGAAGGGCGGGGTAATTGACGCAATATGAGTAGTCAGCGACAACCGTACTTTTAAAATACGTCGAACTATTGAAAGTATCTTTCTCCGATTTCTCTTAGAACCTTTCTAGTTAATCGTGTTCTGTTTCTCGCTTGAATTTCCTGATCATTTCCCGGGTTAAATAAAAACGAGCCCGTAAGGGTGGCTGGTTTTGAATTTTGCCCCCCTTTTAGTAGGTAAGAAAAGACTCCATCGATGTCGTTTTCCCTTAACCTGTTGAGTTTTTCGCTCCTATCAGTATCCGTATCCGGGGCAAAGTCTATAACTACCTGCCCTTCGGGTTTTAGTCTGCCCAGTTTTCGGGTAAGGTCGGGTACTTCGTTTAATTCCAGGTCAAATCTTTTCGTCTTTTCGCCTCCGAGTGGATAGGCATTTACTCCTGTGCTCCAGGCATGTGCTGAATCGGCCATCAATATTAAATCGTATTTTGCTCCTTCGTTAGTCAGGAATTCGTCAAGTTCGTCGACCGTTCTTACCCAGACAACCCCGACACCAGGGGGCGGTATCTGTTCCGTCGGGCCGCTTGCCAGCAGGACCTCCGCGCCCATCAGCCGGGCCTGTTTGCTTAGCTTGAAGCCCAGAGATCCAGGGGATCCGATCTTCGAATTTCCCGTCTGGCCAAAAGTTTCCCGGGTCGGTCCCGAAGTTACGAGGACCTTCTGTCCCTGAAGGAGCTGATCTTCATGGAACACTTCCCGTATTTTTTCAATAATTCCTTCCGGCAGAATTGTTAATGGTAGGTCTCCTGATCCTCGGTCTTTCGGCCCCCAGGGTTTTGGTGCGACGGTGTGATAGCCCTGGTCCCTTAACTGGCTCAGCTGTGATTGAGCCATTTGACTCGAGTAAAGGTTCTCGTTCATCGAAGGGGCAATTATTACCGGCTGATTTGAAGACGATACAAACTGCGTTAGATAATCATTGTTCAGTCCCGAAGCCAGTTTCCCGATGAAGCTAAAAGAAGCCGGGGCAACCACGGTTATATCTCCTTCCGGTGATCCGGTATCGCCTTCCACTTTATTCTCCTCGTTAGATGGAGAAGAGCCCGTGACCCTGTGTCCCGATGTCCGTTCGAAAGTAAGGGGGGAGACGAATTTCTCCGCTTCCTCGTTCAGTATTACCCTGACTTCGGCGCCGAGATTTCTCAGCTTTTCTACCAGACTGGCACTTTTATAGGCCGTGCTTACCCCACATACACCGACAAAAACCACTTTATCGTCTAATATATCTAATTTGTTCATAAGAAATTCATAATTAAATTTATAATAAAATAACTGTACCGGGACGATAAGTCAAATAGTTCGACATGAGCACGACAGAGTTCATCGAATAAGTTCGAAAATGAGACGAAATTGGTCTGGATTTTTGTTTGCGCAGTAGTTATAATACTGACGATGAAGATAGAGGCTAAATTGAATTAGATATACCCACCACGGGTCCGCCTGGGCACGTTAGGGTATGGTGTTTTGCTGCG
>CAZRDU010000079.1:0-4312 GCA_964599005.1 uncultured Thermotogae bacterium | reverse complement strand
GGAAGACGGTAGGGTGCTGGACAGGGACGGGGTAAACAATCTCCTTAGTCGGCCCGACGGGGAAACGGACGAGGTCATTAGTGAATTGGCGAAGGAAGGGAAGCTCGGGATTGAAAGCAGCAGTAATCTGGAGCTGACTTCCAAAGGAGAACAACTGGCACGAAAGATCATCAGACGCCACAGGCTTGCCGAGAGGCTGTTGAACGACGTCCTGGAGATGGATCAGGCCAGTATCGAGGGTCCTGCCTGCCGGTTTGAACACGCAATATCGGCCGAAGTCGAGGAGAAGATCTGTACTCTCCTCGGCCATCCGGACGAGTGTCCTCACGGAAAGGCCATTCCTCCGGGTAAATGCTGTCAGGATTCACAGGAACTTGTAAGTCGTGCAATAACCCCCCTCGCCGAGGTTGATGACGGCCAGACAGTCAAAATAGTCTACCTAACTCTAAGTGAAGAGGGTAGGTTGAGCAGACTTTCCTCCCTCGGCGTTTTACCGGGTTCATTCATAAAGGTAGACCAAAAGTTTCCAGCTTTCGTAATTGAACTTGAGGAAACCAGAGTGGCTATGGAAAAAGAAGTGGCAAACAATATTTTCGTAAGAAATGGGAGTATGTCTTCTACAGGTACTGAGAGCGAGCACCTAAACGGAAACTCTTTTTTAGGAAGAATAAAGAGGAAGTTCAGTGGAAGGATCGGATGAAACTGGAGGGATAATATGAGTCGGATAGCACAGGACGTAACGAAATTGATCGGTAGTCCGCTGGTCAGGTTGAATAAAGTCACGGGGAATGCTGGCGCGGAAGTAGTGGCGAAGCTCGAATCGGCAAATCCCTGCGGTAGTGTCAAGGACAGGGTAGGCGTAAACATGATTGACGAAGCGGAGCGTAACGGGAAGCTGGATGAGAATTCTGTAATAGTGGAACCGACGAGCGGTAATACCGGTGTTGGGCTTGCTTTCGTCTGCGCTGCTAAAGGATACAAACTAATTTTAACAATGCCCGATACGATGAGCCAGGAGAGGCGCGATCTGCTCAAAGCTTTTGGCGTAGAGCTCAGGTTGACCCCCGGAGACGACGGCATGCAGGGAGCGATAGACCTGGCCAAGGAACTTGCCGCCTCTGGTCCGGAGTACTTTATGCCGCAGCAGTTTCGAAACCCGGCTAACCCAGATGTTCACAGGAAGACAACTGCAGAAGAGATCTGGGAAGATACGGACGGTCAGGTAGATATTTTCGTCGCAGGAGTCGGTACCGGCGGTACGATCACGGGAGTTTCGGAAAAGTTAAAAGAGAAAGACCCGAGCCTGCAGTCAATAGCGGTAGAACCGGAAGGATCACCGGTGCTTTCGGGAGGTGAGGCGGGGTCCCATGAGATTCAGGGAATCGGCGCCGGATTCATTCCCGAAATACTGAATCTAGAAATCATTGACGATGTCGTTCAGGTGGAAAGCGAAGAAGCGAAAGAGATGACCAGAAGGCTAGCCCGGGAAGAAGGCATATTGGCCGGCATCTCCTGTGGCGCAGCGGCGAGCGCGGCAGTAAAGGTGGCAGAACGTCGGGAAAACCAGGGTAAAAGAATAGTCGTTATCTTACCCGATACAGGGGAACGATACCTATCAACCGGAATATTTTCCGATTAAACGAAACTGAGTCCTCGATTTAACTTTTCCTAAAAGAACGGTGACAGTTTTAAGAGGCTTTTCTCGTTCCGAAGCCATAATTCAGTCAGTTTTTTCGTTTAAAGCGGAAAGCCTCTTAAAAAACTCCCGGCTCTTTTTTTGGATGCAATGAGGATAACCCTGGACGTTAGACTGAATGCCGGAGAATCGGAAGCAATTTACTTTGCCGCAGCGATTATCGAAAGCGTTACCGGGATATCCTTAAGAGGCTTCTCTTTCATTTAACCTCCTAAACCTTAGAAGAGAAATTACACGATCCCGATCCACTTGAATCAAAAGGCTATATGCATATAATTACATGTAAGCATATGGAGGTTAAAATGAATTTCCGGAGAGCAGAAGATTTACTTGGAGTCCTGGCCAATAAAACCAGGCTCCGCTTGATGAAGTTACTCGTCAGCTTCGAGGAAGAGATTTGCGTCTGTGAATTCGAGGACGCCTTAGATCTTCCCCAATACACCGTATCAAGGCACCTAAACAAATTGAAAGAAGGGAACTTAGTGGAAAGTCGCCGAGAAGGGACCTGGGCTTATTACTCTATACACTCCGGGTTGAGTCCGGGAAAGGAAGAAATAGTTAACTGGATCGAAAACTACACCGGTGAAGATACTTTCGAAAAAGACTTAGAGGAGATGGAAGATAGACTAACCATGAGGGATAACGAGAAGTGTGTAGCCAGAAAGGATGAAGAGACTAGTTAGAATTTGCTGGAAAACATATCACTATTGTCCAGGCTTCCCCAAAAGGCCCCCGGAACAGTTGCCAAATAATTGGAGGTTTTTAAAGTGAATGATGAACTCAAGAAGAAGGTAAATGAAAGATATTCCGAGATCGCAGAACAGAGCTCGAGCTGCTGTGGTACCTCTAACTGTTGTTCTTCCAGCCCTGTTCAGCAGGCAAAAGATGTAGGTTATACAAGAGAAGAACTCAAGAGCATCCCCGATTCGGCGATAATGGGCCTGGGGTGTGGAAACCCGACAGGACTTGGTGAACTGAATTCGGGTGAAACCGTGGTGGATTTAGGCTCCGGTGCCGGACTAGACGTATTTTTAGCTGCAAACAAGGTAGGGGAAGAGGGAAAAGCAATCGGTGTCGATATGTCCGAAGAAATGGTGAAAAGGGCCAGAAAAGGGGCAAAAAATGGTGGCTTCAGCAACGTCGAATTCAAAGTGGGGGAAATTGAAGACCTCCCCCTGGAGGATGATTCAGTTGATGTCGTAATCAGTAACTGTGTAATTAACCTATCCACGGAAAAACTGAAAGTCTTCCAGGAAATAAATAGGGTGCTAAAACCAAACGGGAGAGGGTTGATCTCCGATTTAGTTTCCGAAAAGGAGCTCCCGGAAGACCTAAAACAAGACGCAAAAGCCTGGAGTGAATGTCTGGGTGGAGTGCTCCAGAGGGAAAAGTACCTGGACACCATCAGCTCAGCCGGATTCAAGAAAATCGAAGTTATCGAAGAATCAAAATTCTCGGATCCTCAGATAGACGGGAGATTGAAAGGAGAAATTACAAGCCTGGAAATCCTGATTTCCAGGCCGGGCTAATGATAAATTCTACCGTTAACTTTTTGATTTCGCCTGCCAATTTGGATGGATTTCTCATTTATTCTATAATCCCAGCGGTTGAGGATGGGCAGTTCCACAATAATCTTCGCCCCCCGGACGTATTGTGGAGAGGAGCTAAAAGATAAATTAAATTGAGGTTGCTTAAACTTAATTTTGGTAGCAGGTCCATCGGCAATTGCCTGCTTGAATCCTTGCGAGTTGGTCTTTTTTGCGTCGATATCTTATAGTGATCCGTGGAGAATAAATTGACCGGTACTATTGTCGTCTATCTCCAGGAGGTGAAAAAAATGAACCGCCTTAATGATTGCTCAGTCCTGCTGCTGAGCTTCCTGTTGGTACTGGCTATTGGCGGAACGGGACTGGGAGCGAATGTTCAGACACCCTCTCGTAAAGTCCAGACCCCTTCATTAACTATGGACCTGTCGAGTAGTTACGGTTTTGGCCCCACCGAAGCTAAAAAACTGGTAATTGATTACAGTGACAACCGGATAAGATACGCGATGGAAAATTCTACCACCGTTAACGATTTCTACCTTTATCTTCTATCCCCCAATACTTCGGTCGAGGTACAAAAATCCTGTATTGCGGTCGGTCTTTCTCACCCAAAGACAAACGAACCAATCACTCGATTTGAGCCCCACATAACCATTGCCGATAAGAAGAATAATAGTCTCGAACTAATAGGTACGATGCAGCTTGCTGGCAAAAAATACTGGTACTGTGTTACCGAGAAGAAGTGGCTGGTTTCTCCCAAACCGAGAACCCATGTGGTATATATTGACCTTGGAGAACTAAAGCGCCTGCGGTTTGAAGTGGAGGTTACCAAATCCGGGGAGGTAAAAAAGCCTGAATAGTGTTTTAAGCTAAATCAGGCGAATTTGGTGGTTATGTAAATTTCGAATTAACCCTGCACTAATCACCGGTAACCCCAAGATCTGGTATACTTGGATGGATTTCCCGTTTGCTCTATAATCCGAGTGGTCAAGGAGGCGGTAATAGATAGAGACAACATTTTATCTTCCTGGTCGGACCTCGGGGCGATATATATGATGGCCTCAGGGTCAGA
>CAZRDU010000078.1:0-4601 GCA_964599005.1 uncultured Thermotogae bacterium | reverse complement strand
CAACCTGATGAGTGCCGCGGCAGCAGCAAGTGTTGTCGGTCCAATCACGCTCAAATTAACCGAATACAGCACGTTAAATCCCGTCTTCGTCGCTTTGCTGACGGCGGTTTCTACGTCTTTCGGCTTCCTGCTTCTAATTGCCACGCCTCCCAATGCCATAATATATTCTTCCGGTTACATAAAAGCTCGGGATTTTCTCAAGGCAGGAGCCTTGATGACGGTAGCAGGGTTCGGTATTCTGTCCTTAGTAGTTGCCGTCTGGTGGAATTTACTTGGAATAATATGATAAAGGAGATAAAAGATGAAAAACTTAATTTTACCGGAGACCTTTTCTTAGCCGGGTGAAATGACAATATGGCTTTAAAGGTACTCTATTACAGTCAGGGAAGAGAAGAAGATAAAAACGCTTTAATCTACCTTAAAAGTTTGCTGGATGAAAACGTAGATGAAATCGATATCGTCTATGTCACGGAAAAAAGTTCCGAAGTGGAGGAAAAGAGGAGGCGGGATCTAGCCAAAGAACAGAGGGAGCAGTTCGACAGCCTGGAAAGCGAAGAAGCTCTCGAGGGGGCCAGGGAGGTTTTCTCCCGGACCTCACTTAACGTCATAACTACATCCGCAAAAGGAGATCCCGTAGAAGAAATACAAAAGGTATTAGGGGGGGAACAATTCGACCTACTTGCCCTGACTTCCTTTGGCCACGGAGGTTTCAGCAGGGAGATCCTGGGAGCTCACGTCAAGCCATTGTTAAAACAGTCAAGCCTGCCCGTCCTGATCCACAAGGGAGAACTTAAATCCTGCGAGAGGGTCCTGGTACACGTTCCAAACGACCGAGAAAGGTGCCTCAACCTCTCCCGGTACATGAGTAAATTTCTTAAATACTCGAAACCCTCCGTAACCTTTATTTCGGTTCTGGAAGAAGGTCACCCCCACTTCGACGGTTATACCTCGCCGGAGGATGAAGAGGGTCTGGCGGATGTGAGAAAAGAGTTCGAGTTAGAGGAAAAAGAGTATTTACAGGCTGCCCGGAATATTTTTGCGGAAAAAGGAATAGAAACCGAAACCCGCCATCGTATAGGGAGTCTATCCACGGAGCTTCTGAAAGAAGCCAAAGAGGGCCGCTATGACTTAATGACCTTTGCCCCGGAAAAACTCGGACTCTTACAGAACCTCTGGCAGGGAGACGTTTCCTTCGAAATAATTCGAGACGTAGAAATTTCAGTCCTAAAATTCTTACCGAATGAATAAGGAATAAACAAAAGAATTCTTTAGAGGTCGATTTTAGTGCCAAAAATTCTCAGAAACCCACTGGCGTCGGAGTTAATTTTCCTGTTGAAAGATGGACCGGCCGGCCGTCGTACTCTGACAGAACAGGTAGGTGCTTCCGAAAGTTCGGTGCGGACCGTGCTGGAACACCTGCAATCGGAAGGGATAGTCCAGATGGACCGGCGGGGAACCAGCCTGACTGAAATGGGCAGGCTCGCCTTTGGACCTTTACTGGAATCCGTCTGGAGCGTCAGGACGGTGGAATTGCCGGACCTGTCCATGGGTGAAATAAACACGGCCGCCCTGCTGGGTGAAATAGATGAGCTCTCAGGACCTGCCTGGAGTTTCAGGGATTTAGCTATCAGAGAAGGTGCCCGGGGTGCGATTATCCTGGAAATCGGGGAAGAGTTGAGTTTCCTTCACTCATCCGATCTCCTGAGCGAATTCAACCCGGATTCCGAAAAGGCACTAAAAGAGGAATTTCCTGATTGGAAAGAAGCCAGCCTCCTGGTCGTAGTTTCCGGTAATTCCCCCGAGGTAATTGAATCCGGGCTCTGGCGGATTATCGGAGAGATCGTTCTGAAGAAATCTTAAGGAGGGATTAAACAACGAGACACAACAGGGGGCTCGTCTATCCCACCCGACCGGTAATATACTTCTCCGTTAACTCTTTTTCCGGGTTTTCAAATAGTCCTTCCGTGTTCCCCATTTCTATCAATTCCCCGAGCCAGAGCAAAGCGGTCTTGTCAGATATTCGGGCCGCCTGTTGCATGTTGTGAGTAACTATCAACACCGTATATTCCTGGCTCAGTTCATCAATCAGATCTTCTATCTTTCCCGCGGAGATGGGGTCAAGGGATGACGTAGGCTCGTCCATGAGGATTATTTCGGGTTTGGTGGCAAGGGCACGAGCAATGCAGAGTCTCTGTTGCTGCCCGCCACTTAAATCCATCGCCGATTCGTGTATCTTTCCTTCCACTTCCTCCAGCAAAGCAGCTTGCTCCAGGCTGTCCCTCACCACGTCATCCATGTCTCTGCCGTCGATGGGGCTCTTCTCGCCCGATTGAAAGAAACCGGAAAAGGAGTTAAGTATTCCTTTGTCCTTCCTCAGGTGGTGCCTGTAAGCCCTCGGTCCAAATGCGATATTGTCGTAGAGGCTTTTCGGAAAAGGGTTCGGCTTTTGAAATACCTGGCCTACCTTTTGCCTGAGTTTGCTTACCTGGGTGTTCTTTGAATATATATCCTCGCCGTCCACTTTTATAGTTCCCTCGACCCTGGCACCCTCTATTAGATCATTCATCCTGTTAATGGACCGGAGTAGAGTAGATTTGCCACAGCCCGAAGGACCGATCAAAGCGGTCACCTTCTTCCTCAGGACGTCAAGAGTAACACCGTCTATCGCCTTTTCCTGCCCGTAATAAACGTCCGTATCCCGTATCTCTACAGCAGCTTCGCTCTTTTGTTCGATTGTCCCTTCACCGTTGTTGTTTTCCGCAAGTTGTTTCTCCTGCTTCACAGGAACCATAATATCTTCTACCCCTTAAGTTTAATATGTATCGTCATCCACTTCATATATAAATAAGACCCAAAAGAATAATAATTCTACCTTCTACCAGCCTCTTCGCCTTCTATAATAGCTCCTGACCGTTATTCCGAGCCCGTAAAACATGAGTACCAGAACTATCAGAACTAGAGCCGTTCCCCATGCCTCCTGCAGACTACCCCCCACCCCCGCTTTGTAGATGGAATACAACCTGTAAGGCAACGCATCAACTTCCCTGAACAGAGCACTAATGTGAAAGTACGGCGGCGAGAGGGAAAAGAAGTTCGGCGCTGAAGTCTGTGACGCCACCGCTATCAGCATTATCGGAGCGGTTTCGCCGGCAATTCTCCCTATACCGAGGAGAACCCCGGTGACAATGGACGGAACGGAAGAGGGCAACACCACCCTGCGAATAGTCCACCAGCGGCTCGCCCCGAGCGCCAGACTACCGTTCCTGAATTCGTCCGGAACGGAGGATAAAGCCTCAGTTGAAGTCGCTATAGTTAGCGGCAGCAACATGGCAGCCAGAATTATCTGGCCCGCTAGTAGTGTCGAATGACCGGTAATTCTCGGGACCAGGAAAACAAATCCGAACAAACCAAAAACTATACTAGGAGTCGACCAGAGGCAATCAGCCGTGACTCCTACTATTTGTTTGATCCAGCCTCGTTTGGCGTACTCCGTCAGAAAAACCGCGGCTCCAACCCCCAGCGGAACCGCAAATACTGTCGCCCCGACAATCAGGGACAGAGTACCCATAATCGCCGGAAATATCCCCACCTTTCCCCTGAGAATGTCGGTTTCCTGGGTGATAAAGTACCAATCTATTACCGAAGAGCCCTCCATAATCGTATAAACTATGAAGAATATCAGCACTCCCAGCGGGATCAGAACCGAAAGCCAGGTGAAGTACTTAACCGCCAGTTCCCTGTTGTGAGCCGGGTTCTCCCAGTAGAACATGAGGCCTTCCCAGATGGTAATAAACGTGACAATGAGAAAGAGAGAAATATTTACCAGTTTAGGCGTGATATCGCCCTCCAGATTTGGCAGAGCCACCCCTTGATCCGGAAAGAATACGAAGACGATTCCGACCAGTAAAAGCAGGAACGAGGAAAGGAGGTATCCCCTCAGGGGGGGCTGGTAGCTCTCAATGCGCCGGAAAAAGAAGCTATTTAAAGCAGTAACGATAACTATCGCCCCGCCGATAGCGGAAAAGAATTGTCCCGTCAGAGAACCGGGATTAAGCCCGAGGAAAATACTTATCGCCAGGGAAAGAGAGGCCAGAATAAACCATACTCCCATCATCACGTTCTTTATCGCTTTTTCGTGCTCGGATAACATTAGCCCCGTCTAAACCTCCTCTGTAGTCTGCTCTGTATCAGACGAGAAGTTATCGAAAGAACAAGAACGATAAAGAATAACAATAGACCGGCCCCCATCAACGCTTCCACGGCTTGACCGGAAGCTTCGCCAATCTGTGACGCTATCAAAGAGGTGAGGGTTTCTCCGGGATCGAAGATATCGTAAAGTGGGTTTGGGAAAGCCGTCTTGTGTCCAATCATCATAGTAACTGCCATCGTTTCTCCCAGCGCCCTGCCAATTCCCAGTATCAACGCAGCGGTTATTCCGGAAGAGGCCGATGGAAGCGTTACTTCCTTTATCGCCTGCCATTTAGTCACGCCCAGAGCCAGAGCTCCTTTTTCCATGTGTTCTGGTACGGCATCTATTGCGTCTTCAGCCACCGAGGTAATAGTGGTCAATGCCATAAAACATGGAAAAAGGAGCTCTGGCT
>CAZRDU010000077.1:0-5248 GCA_964599005.1 uncultured Thermotogae bacterium | reverse complement strand
ATCAGGGCGAGAACGTGGCGATGGTCGGGGACGGGATAAACGACGCCCCGGCGCTCAAACAGGCAAACGTGGGAATAGCGATCGGCTCGGGAACTGATATAGCGATAGAGGCAGCCGACATTACGCTCGTCAAAGGAGACCTATCCGCCGTTGTAAAGGCAGTGAAACTCTCCGAAGCCACCTTCGCCAAGATCAAGGGTAACCTGTTCTGGGCCTTCTTCTACAACACGGTAGCAATTCCGATAGCCGTCATGGGACTCCTCCATCCGGCAATAGCGGAGATGGCGATGGCTTTTTCTTCGATAAACGTCGTGACCAATTCAAACAGGCTGAAGGGTGTTGATATTAGTCCGAGTTACGAGTCTTAAAAGGACCGAAAGGTAAATGTGAGGAGTTTTCTGGGAGGTTAAGATGACTAAAATCGGAGATTATTTAAAATACGGAGTTGCGGTGCTGCTGGCAAGCTTTTCCGGGTCCTCACCCGTGATTGCACATACGGCAAATGACAACTGGGGGCATCACATGTCCGGAGGATTCTGGGCATGGGTGCCGATGTTTCTTCTCTGGATAGTCGGATTGCTTGTAGTGTCACTTTTGGTCGTAACACTGGTAAAAATTCTACACCGAAGTTAGGGGGTAAAAATGAGCTGTGCGGATTACGGTACTCTAGAAACTGACGGGGAAAAAGGTAGCCTTGAACAGTTGCCGCAGGAGAAAGACGAGGCATTAAATCGTATTCGAACTGTCATCGGCCACTCCAGGGGTATTGAGAAAATGATCGAGGAGGAACGTTACTGTATCGATATCCTGAAGCAAATTGCGGCCGTGCAGTCTTCCCTCTCCAAATTATCTACTTTACTGACCAAGGATCACATGCGGGTCTGTGTTTCCGAGGCAATCAGGGAGGGAGAGGGGGAAGAGAAGATAGAGGAGCTTGTAGAGGTATTGAAATATCTGAAGAAGAGTTGAACGGATAACAGGGCTAAATTAGGTTTGGTCTCGCCAGTTCTGTAATAAAAAGCCGGACCTAAAAATTAGACCGGGGTGATTTAATGACCGTTAAACCCCTGATGCCTGGTGCTGATAACTAAAATTTCTGAAAACAGCGAAAAAATACTTCCAGAATAACCGGGGATTAAGTTTCCTCCCCCCTTTTGTTCATTTGTTGCCACACTTTTTCCGGCGTAAAAGGGGGGTTTCTCAGTTCTAACCCGATAGCATCCCTTACGGCATTTGCGATTGCCGGGATTGCCCCGTTAATTCCGATTTCACCCACGCTCTTCGCACCCATGGGTCCCGTGGGTTCTGCTGACTCGACCAGTATTACCTCGATTTCTGGTATGTCCTCGGTATTTGGTATTTTATAGTCAAAAAAGGAAGGGTTCTTCATTCTTCCCGAGCTATCGAATTCCATCTCTTCGGTTAATGCATAACCAATCCCGTTTACTATCGCCCCCTCCATCTGTCCCTCCGCGAGATTGGGATTTATTGCCGTACCGCAATCGACAGCAGCGACGTATTTCTTAAGATCGATTTCGCCCGTGCGTTCGTCCACTTCGAGATCGACGAAATGCGCGGCGAAAGGCGGTGGCGATTCCTCGGGAACTTCAGAAGCGGAGGCCTCAATCTGTTGCTGATCCGCTTCCAGATCACCGGAGGTGAGGGACAGAGCGAATTCTGAAAGCTCCACTCTGTTATCTTCTCCAATAATTTTGCCCCGGTCGAGTCTCGCCGCTTCAGCGTCCTCGTCGAATCTTTTGGAAAATACTTTGATTATTTTTTCCCGGGCTTTTTCCGCTGCTTTCCTGACTGCGTTGCCGGAGACGTAGGTAGTGCTGGAGGCGTAAGCGCCAGAATCAAAGGGCGTAAAATCAGTATCGGAAGAGTAAACTATTATGTCTTCCAGTTCGACTCCGAGGACCTCCGCCGCCATCTGCGAAAGTACCGTATCGCTTCCTGTACCTATATCCGTCGCTCCGACGTAAAGGTTAAACGAACCGTCCTCGTTCAATTTCAGCCGGGCCGAAGCCATATCTACCAGCGGTATACCCGATCCCTGCATATTTATCGCGAGCCCCAGTCCCCTGGCTTTTTCCGGTCCGCTTCCCTGTTTTTCATCTCTGTCTTTCCAGCCAACCTTTCGGGCACCACGATCAAGGCATTCGTCGAGTCCACAGCTATTGATGTACTGAACGGTTCCCTCTTTACCTTCCCCAAGTTTTTCAAATATCGGAGATGTCTCTCCTTCTCCGATGTGGTTTAATTTCCTTATTTCGATCGGGTCTTTTCCGACTTCTCTTGCCAGGCTGTCCATTGCAAATTCCAGCGAGAAGTAACCCTGAGGAGCACCGTAACCGCGATAGGCACCGGGAACTGGAAGGTTGGTATAAACGGCGTTGCCGAAGAAGTGAAGGTCCGAAGCTTTGTTGTATAAGGGTAAGGTTTTACTGCCCACGTTGGATAGAACCGTAAGGCTATGAGTTCCGTAAGCACCGGTGTTGCTCAGGACTTCCATGGTTACCGCTTCGAGTTTTCCTTCGCTGCTGGCTCCTAGAGTAACGGCCACTTCCATCGGGTGTCTGGTTCGGGAAGACCTGAATTCTTCTTCTCTGCTGTAATACATTGACACCGGACGACCCGTTTTCAGCGTAAAGACGGAAGCGACTTCCTCCAGTAATATTTCCTGCTTCACGCCAAAAGCTCCTCCGACTCTCGGTTTTACCACCCTTATTCGTTTTAGGGGAATATCAAGAATCTGAGCCAGTATTCGTCTGGCGTGGAACGGTACCTGGGTACTGGTTTTGACCACGAGCCTATCGTGTTCGTCCAGGTAGGTAGTAGCGACGTGTGGCTCTATCGGAGCGTGCTGGGCAAACTGGGTCCGGCATTTTTCCTCGACTACGACGTCGGAGTCCGAGAGAACCTTATCCGGATTACCAACTTCTATATCTACATTTGCCGCGATGTTTCTTTCCCGATCATATATGCCGGTAGAGTCCTCTTCATCGTGGATTATTACGGAAGAGTCTTCCGAATCTTTCGGATTCAGGATCGGTTCAAGCTCGTTGTACTCTACATCTATTTTGTCAATTGCCTCGTTTACCACTTCCCAGGACTCACCGGCTACTGCAGCTACGCGATCACCAACGTATCTGACCTTGTCGTCGAACACGTAAGCATCGTAAGGAGATGGTTCCGGGTAACCCTGGCCGGCAGTGGTGTGGGGAACCCTGTCCACGTTACCGTGGTGGATTATCGAAACGACTCCCTCAATCTCCTCGGCCTTTGAGGTGTCTATATTTACTATCTCCGCGTGCGCTTTTGGACTCGTTAAGATCTTTGCAACTAAACCGTTAGGATAATCGTAATCGCCCGCAAATACGGGTTTTCCGTTAACAAGCGCACGTCCGTCTACTTTCTTCAGGTTTTTGTTAACTACGTCGTAACTGGGTCCTTCAGCTTCTTTATTTTCCATGTTAATTTTCTCCCCCGATTGAATTGGCGGTTTTTTTTATCGCTTCGATTTGTTTGACGTAGCCGGTACAGCGGCAGAGATTACCATCCAGAGCGGCTTTAATCTCATCTTCCGCCGGATCAGGGTTGTCTTGTAAAAGGGAGTAAGCGCTGTTCAGGACCCCGGGAATGCAAAAACCACACTGCACCGCTCCGGCTTCCAGAAATGATTCCTTCAGCTCTTCCGCCAGCTCGTCCTCCAGACCCTCGACCGTTCTTATCTCCCGACCTTTTACCTGAGCTGCAAATAAAGTGCAGGAAGTCATTGCTCTTCCGTCCACCAGGACCATACAGGCACCACAATCGCCCGTTCTGCATCCTTCTTTTACGCTTTTGTATCCCTTTCTTCGAAGTAAGTCCAGCAGTACCTCTCCCGGTTCCACGTCATAGTTTTTCTCTTCTCCGTTTATCACAAGGTTAATTTTCATTTGCAACCTCGTTTATAATCTCTCTTATTGCGTCTTCAGTCATTTTCTCGATTAGCTCTTTTCTGTATTCCTCGCTTAACTTGTTATCTCCTCTGACAGGAGTCTTATCTCCGGCAAGCTCCCCTCCTTCTTTCGCTACTTCAACTGTAAGTTTTTCCCCGATAAGTGCCTCTTCAACATCCGAAATCCTTTTTCCGGTCATCGGTCTTGCACCTGCGGATAGCTTTGCTTCCGTTATCCTGGATTCGTTTACAGTAATACTGCACCCCAGATTGAGGGCGGCCACGTCGAATTCGGACCTATTAAACTTACTGAACGTTGCCGCGGTCTTCCCCGTCTCAGGCAAGTTTATCACGATTTTCTCGATTACGGCATTGTTCAGCGTCGAGCGGAAATCCGAATCGTACAGGCTGGAAATATTGCGACTATCCGTTTCACCTTCGTGATAATAATAGATTTCAGTATCCAGTACTGATAAAATTGGTATCACGTCGGACCAGGGGAACGGTCGTACGAGCGAACCACCCAGCGTACCAGCGTTCCTAATTGGATAACTGCCGATCTCTTCCAGACTATCCCCCAGGAAGCCACCGAGAACGGACTTAATTGCTTCGCTCTCAACTACGTCCTGTATTTTTGTAACCGCACCTATAGTTATCCGGCCGTTCTTCCGATCGACTTCAAGCCCGTCCAGGTCGAGGCGGCTGATGTCGATAAGTTCAACCGGTCGGCTGGAATCGGATAGAGCCAGGGCAGTACCTCCGGCGATAAAAAACGACCGGCTCTCCCGATCGTGAAGCGAAGTAGCTTCGTCGAGAGAGCCGGGATAATGATAATCAGTTACGTTCTTGAGCATTTAAACTGTCCTTATTCCTCGGGTTCACCGGGCCAGGGACCTTTAACAATCGGGTGTGCCCACTGAATCTGCCACAGTTGGTCGTGCGTTGCCCATTCGCCTTTCTGTAGTCTCTGATTTCCCTTGCGGTCCTTCATTGGACCGACGTAGGGGTCGAACGTGACGCGGTCGGCCTTCATCTGTTCCAGTCTCTTCATGACTAGATCGTATACGTTCATTTTTCCGAAGTAGTCCGTCTCCACCGTCACTGACTTGAGCGCGTCTTCGTACTCCGGATTGATCTTCATGCCTGGCTTGGCCTGTAGTGCCGCGGCACCTTCCTTGAGTAGCCACCAGTAGTCCACGTTATTCAGGTTTTTATTGGTGTAAACTCCGTAGTAAACCTTGTAAAGGATATCCTGGTAAATTGCTCCCCACTTGGAGACCTGACCGCTGACTGCGCCTTCTTCCG
>CAZRDU010000076.1:0-5438 GCA_964599005.1 uncultured Thermotogae bacterium | reverse complement strand
GCTTCGCATCAGATCCTCGAGGACGTCTCCAACATGAGGGTCCTGCCGAACATGAAAGTGGTTGTTCCCGCGGATGCAAAACAGACCGAGGAAGTAATCAAAAGGGTTAGCGGGGATATGGACGGCCCGGTATACGTTCGCCTTGCCCGTGCCGCTTTCCCGGTAGTCTATGAAGAATGTGACTTCGAACTGGGAAAAGCCGAGGTTTTGCGGGAGGGTAACGACGTATCGATCTTCGCCATGGGTCTGATGGTCGCCAATTCGCTTGATGCCGCCGAAATACTGGAGGATGAAGGAATTTCAGCCGAAGTTGTCAACGTCTCAACGGTCAAGCCACTTGACCAAGAGACAATCCTCAAGTCCGTCGGGAAAACAGGAGCTGCGGTGACGGCGGAAGAACATAATATTATCGGTGGTCTGGGTTCCGCGGTATCCGAAACAGTGAGCGAGGGAAATCCCGTCCCCGTAAAACGAGTCGGAGTGGAGGATCAGTTTGGGGAATCGGGTCCGGCGTACGATCTGGTCGAGCACTTCGGGCTCACCGCTGAAGATATAGCGGCCAAAGCGAAGTCCTTGTTACAAAACAGGTAGGTGGAAATCATGGATAAAAATAAACTACAGAAGAAGGCCGATCAACTCAGAGCTGACGTATTGAAGACCGTAACCAACGCAAATTCTGGCCATCCGGGCGGAGCTCTCGGTATGGCCGATACCTGGACGGCACTTCACTACAAATATTTGAACGATAAACCGGAGGATCCGGACTGGGAGGACAGGGATAGGTTTATCCTTTCGAACGGTCATACCTGTCCGCTGCTTTACGCGGTGCTGGCGGATAAAGGCTATTTCCCGAAAGAAGAACTGGACGGGTTCAGGAGCCTCGGGGCTCTGCTTCAGGGTCACCCTTCCACGGCAAAAGGGACTCCGGGGGTCGAATTTTCTTCCGGTTCTCTCGGTCACGGTTTGTCTTTTGGGGCGGGCGTGGCTCTTTCCGGTAGACTGAACGACCAGGATTACAGGACTTACGTTTCTATCTCCGACGCCGAGTGTCAGGAAGGTCAGACGTGGGAAGCAGCCGCGGTTGCTCGGGATAAGGAGCTCGGGAATCTCTGTGCCCTGGTCGACTACAATGACAGTCAGATAGACGGGAAAGTAAGCGACATTATGGACGTGGCTCCGCTGACTGATAAATGGGAAAGTTTCGGCTGGCAGGTCCTTGAAATAGATGGTCACGATTACGATGAGATCACGGACGCTTTTGATTCCTTTCTCGATAGCAGTGCGCCGAAAGGGAAGCCGACCGCGATTATTTCGCATAATACCCTTGGAAAAGGGGTTTCCTTTATGGAAGGGGATCCCGGCTGGCACCATGGCGTGCTTACGGACGATCAGATGAAACAGGCGATGGAGGAGCTGGGGATCAAGGAGTAAGAGTAAGGCTAGAGGTTATATTGAACAAAGAATAAGGGGCCAACGGTTGTTGGCCCCTTTTGTTATTTTAACTCTGATTCGAAATCTCGAATTGGATCGGACTCTGGTTCGGAGCGTCGTAAATCAGGTGGTAGTACTCGGATGACTTTCTTGCTTCAAAGGCTATTTTACCCCGTGACATGTCTCCCTGATTCAAAATATTGCTGTTAAAGTAATTTTCGAGAGCGGAAGTGGCAAGGCTGACGGACTGGGTTCTGCCGTTGCTTTCCTCCAGCTTAAAGTTTAGCGACTTCGATGGGTATTGATCGTCCTTTAGCGCCCTTACGGTAACCTCCACGATCACAAACTGTCTTCCGGCTTCGGACTGCCAGTCGCCGATGGCTTCCTTCATCGTGGCATCCTGAAGGGTGATCCTTACTGATCCGTTATCCGCCGATTCCCCGACGTAGTAAGTAGCGGGATCGACCGTAATTTCCGTCTCTGCAGTTGCTTTTCCATCTCGATTATCAGTTACTGTCAGTTTTGCGGTAAAGTTGCCAGCGCTGTCATATCTGTGACTGACGTTTTCCCCGCTGCTTGATTCACCGTCTCCAAATTGCCACTCGTAACTTACCAGTTCGCCGTCCGGATCACTGGAGTCACCGGCGGAAAAGTTCACCGTCAACGGGGCGGTCCCGGATTGGGAATCAACCGAAATTGATGCGCTCGGCAGTTTGTTTTCCGGGGGCGGTTTTTGCACGTTTATAGTTTTGGTTGTAGTACTGGAGAGGCCGTTATCGTCAGTTACCTCCAGAGTGACTTCGTATTCCCCGGCTGTACTGTATTCGTGCTCGATTACGTTGAGCAGGTCGGTTCCCGATGTGGTCTCTCCGTCACCAAATTCCAGAGAGTATTCTTCTATTACCCCGTCCGGGTCGCTGGAATTGGAAAGGTCAAAAGTGACGTTTACCGGTGCTTCACCTTCCTGAGGTTCGGCTGTTATTTTAGCTGTAGGCGGACTTTCCTCTACGGTGACGGTGTTAGTTGCTTCAGCAGTTGCCCCGTCGTTATCCGTAACGGTAAGCGTAATCGTGTATTCTCCCGGACTGGAGAAAGTATGCTCGACTATTCTGCCACCGCCGGTAGTTCCGTCGCCGAACTCCCAGCTGAAGTTATCAACTATCCCGTCCTCGTCGGCGGAATTGCTGGCATCAAGTGTAACATTCAAAGGTGCTCCCCCGGAACCGGGGTTTGCGGAGAAGGAAGCTGTAGGTTTTTTGTTTGAATTACAACCATTTAAGCTTAATAGTAATACGGAAAACAAAATCACTAAAGTACCGTACTTAACCAAACTTTTCATAATAAGGTACCTCCTGGACTGAGAAGCTTAATTGATTACTGACTTCTTGAATCGACCGTTCACTCACATCATTATAGGCCATTTGTCTTAGAATAACATACTGTGGAATTGATATTCAAATAAGCAGGCGATGAAATTGTAGAAGTCAATACCTACCCGGCAGGGTCGGAGTGCTCACCGCCGATTGTGTTTGAAGTGTCAGAAAAATATTCCCCGTCTCCTTCGGTCTGAAACTCATCTGAGAAAATTATTTGAGTTTGCAAAAGTCCTTCCTGGATCATAAGATTATTTCCCTATGCTGAGAATATATATCTATATACGAATAAGTTTGTTAGGTACTTAATTTATTCGGGTGAAAGTCGGGTGAAAAAATATGTGGAAATTGATTTCGGGGCTATTTATGGGCTGGGCTCTGGGCTCCAACGATGCGGCTAACATTTTTGGCCTTGCCGTTTCTACCAGGGTACTAAAATTCTGGACGGCGGCGACTATCGCCAGTATCTTTGTAGTTGTCGGGGCTCTCGTAAGCGGGTCAGGTGGGTTTGAAACCTATGGAGCCCTATCCAGTCAAACTGCCCTTACTGCGTTTTTTATTAGCCTCGGCGCAGCCCTTACAGTTACCTCCATGACCGTACTGGGTTTTCCGGTTTCCACGTCTCAGGCGGTAGTGGGTGCGATTATTGGGCTCTCTCTTACTACGGGAAAGGACGTTAACTGGTTGATCCTCTCCAAAGTGGGAATATCCTGGGTTTTAACCCCTGTTGGCGGTGCCATAGTGGCTTACCTCCTGTATTATACACTTGGTAGGCTGGTTGAAAAGCTCGGTCAGCGTTATCTGCGTTACGAAAAGGTATTAAAGGTGGGGTTTGTTCTCGTGGGTGCGTATAGCGCCTATTCGCTCGGGGCAAATAACGTAGCAAACGTTACCGGGGTCTATGTACAATCGGGCTTGCTTACTCCGATTGCCGGATCTTTAACCGGTTCTCTGGCTATAGCTTTTGGAATATTGAGTTATAGCCGGAGAGTTATTGACACTGTAGGGAACAAGATAGTTTCCCTGGAACCCTTTTCGGCTTTTATAGCACTCATGGGGGAAGCAGTTACGCTCAACGTATTTGCAATAATAGGTGTACCTGTTTCCGCATCACAGGCAATCGTCGGAGCAGTACTTGGAATTGGACTGCTGAAAGGGGCAAAAACCATCGACAGAAAAAACGTGATTAATATATTTCTCGCCTGGATACTTACACCGGCCACGAGCGGTCTCGTAGTGTTTGGGCTCTGGAGGATTTATCGGTTCTTTATCTAAGTCTCTTTCCACCCTTCTTCGCCGATCAGGGGTAAAAAGCTACAGTAGGACTTTTTTTGTATCTCGACTTCCCCCTCCTCTTTTATCAATAGCGTTAGTCGCTGTTGTCTTTCCCCGCCAACGGGGATAACGAGTCTGCCGTTTTCGGCCAGCTGTTTAACCAGGCTTTCCGGTATTTCGGGGACGGAACCGGTACCGATTATCTTCTCGTACGGAGCGTATTCCGCCCAGCCCCTGGTGCCGTCGCCGACCCTGTAGTTTATATTGTCCCGCCCGAGTTCTGAGAGAACGTTTTTTGCTCGTTTACTGAGAGATCTTTTTCTCTCAACGGTGTAAACCTCACCTGCAAGAGAAGCCAGGATCGCCGTCTGGTATCCCGAACCGGTACCTATTTCCAGCACCCGGTCTTTTGAATCGACGGATAACATCGAGGTCATCAAAGCCACGATATAGGGTTGAGATATAGTCTGACCTTCTCCGATCGGCAGGGGTCTATCGGAGTACGCATCACCTTTTTGATTTTCGGGAACGAAAATGTGGCGCGGGTTGGAACGGAAGGCATTCAGAAGCTTTGTATCTTCGATACCCCGTTTTTTCAGCTGGGATTTGACCATTCTATCCAGCTGAGACTCAAAATTTCCCTGGATCATCCTTGTCCTTTCTCCTCTTCTTCCGAGGAAAAGTAGTTTTCGATAATATCAGTCGACTTTTCCTCGTCTTTCTTCGGAACCATGACCCGAATTTCCCCGAGACCGTCTACGGGAATTGGATAGACTGAATGCGTAATATGAGAGGAGAGGTAGCAGTTGATATCAAAATCCTGAAGCAAGGCTTTGATCATATCCGCTTTTTGTTCGTTCCAGGTACGGAAAACCTCTACGAGTTCCATCTTACCCCTTTCCGTCGTCTCTTTGAGCTATAGCTTCCTCTTTGTACTGGAGTAGTTCTTCCCATTCTTCTTCCGACACGCGCTGGAATTCTTCGGGGGATAAATCACCCAGCTCTATCGGCCCTATGGAGAGTCTCCGAAGTCTTACGATCGTTAAATCAACGGCATCGATAAGTCGTTTTATCTCGTTTTTCTTTCCTTCGGTCAGAGTTAGTTCCAGCTCTGTATGTTCCTTCCCCCTGTTTATAACGCCGCCTTCCTTGATCTGGAGCAGATCTCCTCTGTCCTCGATTCCCTCCATAAATTTTTCGATAATTCCCCCGAGTTCGCCATGCCCGAGTTTTTCCGACAACCATAAGTGGTAACGTTTTTCGACTTCGTAACGAGGATGCGTTAAAGCGTGGACAAGCTGTCCGTCGTTACTCAATAAAAGCAGCCCTTCCGCGTCCTGATCCAGCCGGCGCGCTCCG
>CAZRDU010000075.1:0-5778 GCA_964599005.1 uncultured Thermotogae bacterium | reverse complement strand
GACAGCTGGCAATCGTAAATCTATAACCCTACCCTAAATGCTTAATATTGTCGTTAACCCTGTGTTTGCGTTTATAATCGATTTTCACAATGTTATCCAGTGTTCTAATAATCTTTCTTTGATATACTCAACCTATTACCGTTGGCAAGCAGGATCAAATTAAACATTCTAATTTTCTTGGCTATTCGATTCCACATAAAGTGCCCTTTCAAATTTTAATGATTTATCTGTTAAGTATCTTAAGAG
The DNA here is from genome assembly GCA_964599005.1 of uncultured Thermotogae bacterium. GTDB lineage: Bacteria > Bipolaricaulota > Bipolaricaulia > M55B111 > M55B111 > JAGXLP01. The sequence goes on along the minus strand of CAZRDU010000075.1, from coordinate 5,532 downwards.
TTTATCATTAATTTCATTGTGATCAAGTCTCTGATGCGTTAATATACCTATATAAGTCTATACCAGTGAGATGATAACAGAGTATATTTGGCCGGGATTATTTTGATTTTGAAAATAGAGCGTCCAAAAATAGCTTTCTAATTTCTGTTAACAACCGATAAAACTTTTCTGAGTAAATTAACTTTGATGAGCATACCAAGTAGATCAGTTTTTCTGCCCTTATTTATTTTGATGAGAAACCTGGGTTTACTTGATACAAGGCTCAGTTTGATTATTGTATATACTGCCTGGAGGATAGCTTTTACGGTACTGATAATGCAGGGGTTCTTTTCGTCGCTTCCAAAAGATCTTGAGGATGCGGGTAGAGCGGATGGGTGTAATGAGTTTCAATTGTTTTACAAAATAATGCTACCTTTAGCGAAACCGGGTTTTGTAATAGCTGCAGTTTATAATGCCGTGCCTGTTTGGAACGACTTTTTCTTCCCGCTGATTTTCATTCGGTCGGATAGATTGAATACGTTAACGCTTGCAGTCTCCAACTTCTTTGGAGAGTATTCCGTTGCCTGGGGGCAGGTGTTTGCTTTCCTGGGGCTGACAATATTGCCAATAATAACGTTGTATGTCGTGATGTCGAAACAGTTTATCAAAGGTATGACGGCTGGAGCTTTTGACTAAAACTTTTTGAGGAAGTTTACAATCCTTTCCAAAAGGAGTAAAGCTAATGAATGAATCGAACGTTAACAAAGATAGCGCCGTTCCCCTGTATTACCAGATAAAGGAAAACTTGAAGGAGAAAATAGAAAGCGGCACCCTGGAGCCCCACGAGCGGCTTCCTTCGGAAAGGGATCTGGAAAAGAAGTACGGGATTTCCAGGATGACCGCCAGACAGGCCCTGACGGAACTGGAGTCAGAAGGCTACGTCTATAGAGAACAAGGGAAGGGGTCATACGTTGCCGAACCAAAACTTCGTCAGGCTTTGCTGGAACTCACGGGTTTCTCCCAGGACATGAGAAACAGACATATGAAACCTGGAGCTCACGTTCTGGAACAAAAGTTATTGGAGGCGGATGAAGAGCTGGGCCAAGAGCTCGGTATTGGCGCAGGCGAGAAAGTTTTTCTTCTTCAGAGAATTAGGCTTGCGGAGTCGGAACCGCTTGCTATAGAAAACACCCATCTAAGGTACGATCTCTGTGAGGGTATTGACGAACTGGATTTTTCCGATAGATCCCTTTATAGCACGCTGAGAGAAGAGTTTGATTTGATCCTGTCTCGGGCCGAACAATCAGTCGAAGCTACGCTCGCAACTGAATTCGAATCGGATCATCTTGACGTTCAGGAGGGGGCTCCAATGTTGACTACGGAGCGAACTACGTTTATCTCGGATGAGGAGACCCCGATTGAGTATGCCAGATCCACTTATCGCGGGGACAGGTATAAACTCTTCGTGGAGTTGACAGGTTAGCGAATAGCCCGCCTGCCGTAAGAATTGCGAGCTTATGCTAATGCAGTTCGATTTACTCAGGCGGTACTTGCTGCAGGATAAAATTGTTAGGTCTTAACCTCGATCAATTAACTTTGAAAGTTGTAGCAGAATCTGTTGGAGATTTGACTTCCTGTCGTATAACACCGCTCCGTGGGGCTTTAGTTTGATCTGCGATCCGGCAAAGATTTGGTAAGTAAGTACATGTAAACTGGTTCAGCCGGGAGTTTTCTCGGAGCTAATGGCCTTTGCCAGAGCCAGGCCGGCGCCGAACCCGATGGCAATATTCGTGAAAAGTGAAATTACACCCACTGTCAGTGTAACGTACCATTCATCCGTTTTTCTTGCTGCCATACCCAGTTCAAGGGCTATGAATACCAGCAAAGAGCCCAGTACCGAAAGGGGGAAGAAACTCAAAAAATTAGCCGAGCCGGCAATAAAAGCCAGGCCGAGGTAAACTGCGCCGAGAATCAGGTTTGAACCTCCCGTTCGAGCACCAAAACGGTACTGTCCGGATAAACCTCCCGAGCCGTGACAGGAGGGAAAGCCGCCAAAGAGACTGGCGATAATACACATGAACCCCATGGATTGCGATAACCTGTCCGGAGACACGTTTCTGTCGAGCAAGTCCTCGAATAAAAGAGAGGTAGCCAGAATGGCGTTCCCGACACTCAGGAAGAACTGGGGAAAAGCTCCGAGCGTGACACCTTTTCCAAAATCGGACAGCACGGGAAAGTGAAATTCCGGGAGTCCCATCATCGCGATCTCGGGTACCCCGGAAAAGTGTATCCCATAGGCAACTCCCAGAAGGAGAACGAGAAAGGCCGACACGTTCGGAATCGAGTATTTCTCCTTCAGCAGAAGAAATACCAGCACTATAGCTATTCCGGTGGCAGAAAGCCATACTCTATCGGTAATAAACCCGACCGAGGTTTTCAGCAAAAGGAAACCCAGGCCAAGCTGCACCCCCCGGACCACGCTAACAGGTACGAATTCGTTCAGCCATCTCATAAACCCCAGGGACCCGGTAAGTAAAAGCATGAGCCCGAGTACCAGACCACCAGCTACTGCCTGTTCGTAAGTTAGCGTTCCTGCTATAGTGAGCCCGGCAAGCGCTTTCATCGGCTCGACCGGCATCGGTAATTTGAAGAAAAGCCCGGTCGCTATTTGAAAGACCCCGAAGAACAGGAGCAAATGCGATAATTGTACTTCAGTCGTCAAACCTATTCCGATTAACAGGGGGATTACGGTAATCGAGTCTCCGAAAGCCCCGGAAAACTCTTCCAGGTTGAAGCGAAAGTTTTTATACGAAACGTTATCTTTCACCTTAAATGCTCCAGGTGTTGTGGTATAAGTTTTGAATCGAAATTAAAGTCTTTTCGGCAGGGTCTTTCTGTGAAAAAAGATTGCCGCAATCAAGGAAATTATTGCAAAAAGAGTCAATATCCCGAGATTTATCCAGGCATGGCCCTGGCCTCCAAAAGATATTCTAACCAATTTGACAAAATAAGTCAGTGGGCTAAAGTACGAAATTACACCCGCCCAGCCGGGGAGATTGTTTGCGGGTACAAATACTCCGCTGACAAATACTATCGGAAATTTCACCAGTAAAGCCAGCATCATTACGTCCGAGGGCGTGTCGGTCGGAAGAGCGGATAGAAGGATGCCTATTGCGGAAAAACAGAAGCTGCCGACAATTAAACCGAGGACAAAAGGTATGGGGTGTAAGAGATGAAGTTTCAAGATCACGGCGATTATTGCTATAGGAATCGCGGAGAGCGTCACCCCTACTGTCATGGAAGCGATAATATCCCCGAATAACATCTCGAATACGGTCAGCGGCATAGAAACCAACCTTTCTAACGTTCTCGTTCTCGTCTCCATTGGCGCAATTACGGGACTTATCGAGGTGGCGGTAAACCAGATGGCCATTCCTCCCAATCCTGCTAACAGAGATAGAGATGGTAATTCCCTCCCGATCAGGAAGGAGAAGAAAAAGAAAAAGGGTAACAGTACTCCAAATATCACTACCGGTCCTTTGCCGTAATAAATACGGAGGTCCTTTTTGGCAATTGAAAGGGATTTTCTAAGGCTGGTCATTGAGTACATGTATTTTTCTCCCCCGGGACTAAGATTTCGTCAGGTGAGTAAAGGTATCTTCCAGACTGGGACCCGTGGTATTTAGAGAAACAAGCTTTATATCTTTTTTTCGGGCGAAATCCACCACTTCTTCGATTATTTCACCTGGCTGAGAGCCAAAAAGCCGGAACTTGTCACCCTCTTTTTCGAAATCCGACACGGATTTTAGCTCCTCTAATCCTGTAGGCTCAAAACTGGTGCTCCTAAAACTTACTACCACGGACTGTGTGCTCTGTATCGTATTTTTGAGCTTTTCCGGCGAATCTATCGCTGCAATTTTTCCTTCGTTAATGACCGCTACTCTATCGCAGAGACGATCCGCTTCCGCGATATTATGCGTGGTGAGGAATATTGTTTTGCCTTCTCGGTTCAGTTTTTTGATTCGACTCTTAATCAATCTTTGACTTTCGACATCCAGCCCCGCGGTGGGCTCGTCGAGAAAAAGTATCCCCGGGTCGTTTATCAGAGCCATGGCGAGGATCAGACGCTGTTTCATCCCCTTGCTGAAACCTTTGACTTTAGTATCTGCTCTATCCAGAAGCCCGAACGTATCAAGTAGTTCGTCTACCCTGTTTGTTAGTTTTCCCCTGGCGACTCCGTATATCTCACCGGCCAGGTTCATATTACCGCGGGCGGTAAGGTCGAGGTAAGCGTTCGCCTCCTCCGGAGCGACACCGATCCTCTCCTTGGCTCCGGTCGGCTTAGATACGACATCTATCCCTTCGATCGTTGCAGTTCCAGCGTCCGGCTTGAGCACTCCGGTAATCAATCTTGTAGTCGTGGTTTTACCCGCGCCGTTGGGTCCTAAAAAACCGAAGATTTCCCCCTCGGATACCGTGAAAGATACCCCGTCAACGGCCCGCAGACCGTCGAACTCTTTGACCAGATCTACTGCCTCGATCGAATTCACGATAATTCAGGAATGAATGAACTTCTAGCCTTCATTGAGCCGGTAGTGGGGAATCCCCATATTTACTTTCCGGTCTAGATAATTTTCTTCGTGGAGGACTTCCAGGACCAGGGGAATTCTATCCTGGACCAAACTTCCGGGTCCGTCCATCATCTCCGGGCAAAACCAATTTTCGTCGCTTTCCGGGCAGCTTTCTTCCTCTAACTGATCAAGAACCACGTCTAAAGCCAGGTTTACCAGCTTCTCTTCTTTCTCGAGCACTTTGGAGCTCAGGTTCTTTTTCCTCTTTTTCAACCGCTCAATCTTCGCACTCATCTTCGATTTCACCTCCAAGAAGATCGATAGTAATCCGTTCAACGGCCAATCTCCAGATTTTTTCCGGTGCCCCGCCACCTTCTTCCCTGTAATCAGCTACTTCTATAATGCCAGCTGAACTTAATTCGGAAAGATGGTAGTAAAGATTCTGTTTACCCGTGTGGTGGCAGGAACCCTCTAGATGATTTTTGATCTCTTTGGTCGACTTCTTACCCTCACCGAGAAAGCGGATGATCTTCCAGCGGGTCGGGCAGTGTAAGGCTTTCGCGTATTCGTTGATCTCGCTTAACCCTATCTCGACTGAGGTTCTCTTATTATTCATATTGACTAAAGTATTATAGTGGTTAACTAAAATATTACAAGTATTCCTTAGATTTTACTCGGCCCCGTAACCGGATTTTTTATAATTCAATTTATTCTCATTAATGCTGATTTCTCGTCGTGACTTTTGTGGTGGGCAAAAAAACAGCCGAAAAGGGTTTCTTTAATTTCTAAACCAAATTTTTTAACGCTCGTTTCATTTCTTCGGCGGGGTCCTGTATTTTGAGTAGTTCGAATTTTGAGAGATCTCTGCTTTTTTGAAGGAAAGAGCAGGCCTTGTAACCAAGGAAGTAACCCGTCTGTTTCCAGCCTCTTAGATCGTACCAGGACCCGAAGAACTTATCGGTCGATTCTTCTTCCTCGACCG
>CAZRDU010000074.1:0-6345 GCA_964599005.1 uncultured Thermotogae bacterium | reverse complement strand
CCCCCTGCTCCCAAAGCAGGTGCGCTACCAGGCTGCGCTACTCCCCGAGAAGGAATGAAAACCTTTCGTCTCAGTTATTTTGCGATAAACTTCTTGCCAGATCAACCCGGCTACTCTTAAGTCCAGTCAATTAAGTTCTTCAACTATGAAATTGGGCAGGGTAAAGCATTCTACCAGCGAAGCAATTACGTTTTCTCGCCCGGCCCGGGTATACAGACCGCTCAAATTCTGATTGTAGAGAAACATACCGATGAGATATCCGAATTTCTCAAAACCCATCTCCCGATCTCGGACGTGCAGGAAGTCCTTCTCGGGAACATCACAGAATTCCTGCGCTATGTAGTTCTCCCCCTGAACTTCGGCTACTTTCTCCTCCCATTCGGTCGGACCGAAATCGTCTCCCACGTGAACGCCGTGCCCGGCAAATTTGTCGAACGGTTTCAGGAGGAACTTTCCCTGTTCTCCGATCAATCTATTCCTTAATTCTCTATCTCCGTTTTTAAAGATTCGGCTGAGCGGGAAATGTTCTTTGACGAACTTCTTTTCCTCGTCATCAAGGTAACCCGTGTATTCTTCCTCCTGGAGAATTGCAAACAACGACTTATTGTGGACTATCTGGGAAGTAAAACCCCCCACCACGCAAACACTCTGGTCTTTGTAAGCCGAGAGAAAGTCCTCGATTTCTTCGTGTCTATCGACCATTTTTTTAGTAGTGGCTCTTCGATAAACCAGATCGATCCGATCGGACCCGTCAAGGAGATTGCTTCCATCGTATTTTAATTCCCGCGGGTCTCGAATCACTGTATTATAACCCTGTCTCTCGAATAACCTTTTGAATTCTCTGAACTCGCTCGCTATACCTTCTTCCTCGAAGTCCACGATAGCAATCTTTTCCGGCTCCTCGGGCCCTCCGGAAAATTCCCGGTAATTTTCGAGTATTACATCTATCCAATTTTTCATCGGCGCGTAATAAGAAACCTGATAATCTTCCGACAGCCAGCTTATCGTCTTCGAAGCGGAAAACACTTTCTGAAGTACCCTGGCCTCGTTCATTCCAGCGGAACCATCCGTGTTGAACTCGCAAAATTGCAAACCCCGATCGTAATCGTAAAAAACGTCGAATCTTCCCATGGGGTAGGGGTTATCATAGCCGGGGTCGGCAAGAATTAGCTCTTCAGTTATTTTTGAAAAGGGAAATACCTCGCGAAATCGGGGGTCGGTCCTATATTCTTCCACCGTCTTGTCAAGAATATCGGTAAGCCGGGAGATAACCCCCTCAAGCCAGTTTATATCTTCCGAAGACAGGAACATGGGCTGAAATAGAAAATCAATAGTTTGTCCCATGTAACGGGCCGAAGAGTCTCTCACCTCTTCTTTTACTCTCTCGTAATCCCGGCGAAACTCTTCCGGCCTCGAATTAACTTCCTCCCGGAACAACTCGAAAAACTTTTCCGTATTCATATTAAACCTCGGGTCAATTTTTCTGGTTTAACCAGTTCTGATATGCCATCTTTTCTAGTGTATGCGTTCTGCCGACCGTTCTCAACTTTGCAATTGCACATATACCCCTTTACATGGGGCTTTCGAGAGATTTTATTTCCCGCCCTATTAAAATTCCATCCGGACAATTGGCCCTGGCAAAAAGATTGTCTATCACGTGCAAGAGGTCGACCTATGAATAAAGACAAAATAGCCAAAACCCACTCTGGAATAGGAATACCAGGCTGGCAATTGTTCGAATATTTCATTATAATTCTATTGGCTTTTATGATTTGAGGTGGTTATATGCCGTATGAAGCAGATCAAATTAAGGTATTAGAGGACTTAGAAGCCGTCCGAAAGAGACCGGGAATGTATATTGGAAGTACCGGGCAAGAGGGAGTAATGCATCTGATCGACGAGGTTCTCGACAATAGCATCGACGAGGCCCTCGTGGGGGAATGTGATGAAATAAATGTAATTGTGCACGAGGACAATAACGTAACTGTAGTCGACAACGGTCGAGGTATACCGGTCGATACCCATGCAGAGAAAGGGATGAGTGGAGTCGAGGTAGTAATGACGACTCTGCACGCGGGTGGTAAATTCGATCATAAAAGCTATAAAGTCAGTGGTGGGTTACACGGAGTTGGTGTTTCCGTCGTAAACGCGCTCTCGGAGTGGATGCGGGTGGAGGTTCAGCGGGACGGCTCGCGATACCGACAGGACTTCACCAGGGGCGAATCGCTTTCCGAGTTAAAAGAAATAAGTACCGAAGAGGGAACCAGGGGAACCAAGATCACGTTTCAGCCGGATGAAGAGATATTCGGTGACTTCGAGTACGACATGCCAAAGCTAACTCACCGGCTGAAGGAACTGGCATATCTCAACAAGGGCTTGAAGATCACTCTCGAGAACCGCGAAGCGGACGTGACTAAATCTTTCAAGTTCGAGGGTGGGATAAGGGAATACGTCGCTTCAATTACGGAAAACGAGGAAAAGCTCCACGATGAACCGATATACTTCAAGCGGGAAAAGAACGGTAATTTCGTCGAAGTGGCGCTCCAGTTCAGCAAGAAGTTCTCCGAATCCACTTATTCCTTCGCAAACAACATCAATACTCAGGAAGGAGGAAAACACGTAACGGGCTTCAAAACCGCCATGACGAAAACCACGAACAAGTACGGCAGGGACAAAAAGATACTGAACAAGGGTGACGACAACCTCTCCGGAAGGGATATCAGGGAAGGCCTGACGGGAATTATCAACGTCCGCCTGCCGGAACCGGAGTTCGAAGGTCAGACGAAGACAAAACTCGGTAATCCGGAAATTCGGGAAGTCGTCCGAAACGTGACTTCGGAAGAACTACTGGATTTCTACAAATCAAACAAACAGGTTGCGCGGAAGATAATCGAGAAATCGATAGAAGCGGCTCGGGCAAGAAACGCGGCAAAGAAGGCACGAAAACTGGCGCGAAAGAACGCCCTTATATCCACGTCTTTACCGGGGAAACTGGCCGATTGTACCCAGAGGAAACCGGAAGGGAGCGAGCTCTTCATAGTTGAGGGTGACTCGGCCGGCGGTTCAGCGAAGAGTGCTCGTGACAGGGGGTTCCAGGCGATACTACCTCTCAGAGGGAAGATACTGAACGTGGAAAAATCCCGCATGAGCAAGCAGCTCGAGAACAACGAGCTTAAGTCGATAATTACGGCGATGGGCACCGGAGTACAGGACCACTTCTCGAAGGAAAAATTGCGCTACGAAAGGATCATCATCATGACTGACGCCGACGTGGACGGGGCCCATATCCGGGCACTGCTACTTACCTTCTTCTACCGGAACTTCGAGCCGTTAATCACGGAAGGACATGTATTCATCGCCCAACCGCCGCTGTACAAGATCCAGTCCGGGAAAAGCAAGCAGTATTTCTATACCGACCAGGAACTGGACGAGTACCTAGCGAACAGAAAGCGAAAGCCTTCTTCCGTACAGCGGTTTAAGGGCCTGGGTGAAATGAACCCTTCACAGCTCTGGGAAACGACCATGAACCCGGAAAACCGGATAATGAAAGAGGTCTCCGTCAAGGACGCCCTGGAAGCCGACGAACTATTCAGCACTTTGATGGGAAGCGACGTCCAGGCGAGAAAGAACTTCATAAAAGAAAACAGCAACCAGATCACGAATCTAGATATATAATTACTGCGCTTTACAGGGTCAAAACACTCTGGATAAATACCCGTCCGGGGTCAAATTTGAACTCAAGACACAACAGAGGGATTATTAGGTTAGCATGGCATTAGACGGAATTACGCTTCACGCCATAAAGCGAGAACTACAGGAGAACCTGACCGGAGGCTGGATCCGAAAGATCTATCAGCCCCGCCCGGAACTCGTCACGATAAACGTCTGGAACGACGACAATTACAGGCTACTGATTTCCTGTGGGGAGGATTTCAGAATTCAGCTGACGGATCTGGAGTTCGAAAACCCGCAGGAGCCGCCACCTTTCACGATGCTTTTGAGAAAACACCTATCCGGCGGAAAGATATCCCGGATAACTCAGAGGGGGCTGGATAGAGTTCTGAGGATTTCGGTCGGGGTCAAGGACGAGGAAGAGGACGAAATAAAGACAAAAGATCTATACGTCGAGCTAATGGGGCGTAACAGCAACCTTTTTCTCGTTCGAGACGGACAAATAACCGAGACGCTGAGGAACAGGAAAAGCAGAAAAAGATCGGTATCTCCGGGAGGCGAGTACGAGTTCCCACCGGCGCAGGAGAAAGTGGATCCCTTTGAGCTCGGAAAAGAGGAGTTTTACGACTTTCTCGCACCCGATGAGCCGGTCTGGAGAAATTTGCTCAACAATATCGAAGGAATCGGCCCGACACTCGCCAGAGAAATCCCTGCCAGGGCCGGTGTAGCCGCCGACCGAAGTGAACTTTCCGACGAGGATCGGGAATCCCTCTGGGAGGCTGCAGATAACACCTTTTCGCTGCTCGAACGCATTAACTCGGGGGACTATTCCGCCCTGGTTTATCAGGAGGACGGAGTGCCGGTTGAATTCAGTCCGATTCAGCTCGAAAGTTACTCCGATAAGGAGGAAATTTCCTTCAAAAGCCTGAGCGACGCCCTGGACCACTACTACAAGGCGAGAGAAACGAGCTTCGAGACCCAGGAACTGAGAGGGGAAATCGAAGAGACAATTGACGACGAACTCAACAGGGTGCAGGGGGCGCTAAAGAACGTAAAAGAGCAGCTCCAGCAGTCCGATAACAGGGAAAAGTTGAAAGAGGCCGGGGATATTATCCTGGCAAATCTGGGAGAACTGGAAAAAGGGATGAAGAACGCCAGACTCGCCGACCCCTACAACGAAGGGGAAGATAGGGAGATCGAACTGGATCCATCTCTCAGACCGGAGGAAAACGCCGAAGAATACTACGAACGATACAAAAAACTGAAAAGAGGCAAAAAAAAGCTGGAACGAAGAAAAAAAGGGTTGAAAAAGGAACTAAAATATCTGAAGAAACTCGAGAAAAAATTCGAGGATTCGACATCAACCGAAGAGCTCACAAAGATCGAGGGAAAGTTGAAAGAAAAGGGTTACATAGAAGAGGAAGAAAGCTCCTCCAATGAAGGCGAAAGAGGAGGCCCAAAAGAGTACTGGGTGAAGGGATACAAGATCCTGGTGGGAAGAAACGCCAGACAGAACGACAACCTGGTTAGAGAGGCCTCGCGGGACGACCTCTGGTTCCATATAAGAAACTATTCCGGCGCCCACGTGGTTATCGTCACTGATGGCAGACCGGATCAGGTGCCCGAGGAAGTCATAGCTAAAGCCGCGGAGCTGGCTGCTGCCAATTCCAAAGCCCGCGGTGCAGAAAAGGCCACAGTGAGTTATACTCAGGTAAAATACGTCGACAAACCGAAGGGCGCGAAGCCGGGTCTGGTCCAGATAACCAACGAAAAGACGCTGACAGTCTCTTTGAAGAGGTGATACCATAGGCACCACGATAGTTGAACTGGTTTTAATGTTGATGGCCCTGTTCACGGCGGCAATCGTTCACGAATATTCTCATGGCTACGTCGCGTGGAAACTCGGAGACCCAACGGCAAAGAAGGCGGGACGACTGACTCTGAATCCCTTACCTCACGTGGATCCCGTCGGAACTGTTCTCGTCCCAATGGGTTTGATTCTGATGTACCTGATATTTGGCGGTGGATTATTTATCTTCGGCTGGGCGAAACCGGTACCGATTGACCCGCGGTATTTCAAGGATTCCGAGCGGGGAATGCTCCAGGTCGGAGCTGCAGGTCCGCTGAGCAATATAATGATGATGTCGCTGGCAGCCGCTCTCGGTCACCTGGTAGTTCCGCTCTATATAAGCTCTTTTCTCGGGCGAAACGGAGGCTTTCTCTTTCAGTTCGCCAAGAACGGTTTCTGGACGCTGATCTATTTCCTCGGCGTATTCGTAATTATCAATATCATCCTTGCCCTGTTTAACCTGATTCCGATGCCTCCGCTCGACGGCTCGAGAATCCTCCGTTATTTCCTTTCTTCCCGGGGTAAACAGATAATGGCCCAGATGGAACAGTACGGCTTCCTGATAATTCTGGCGGTCTTATGGCTGGGCGGGGATGCCTTTTTCTGGTTTATTCAGAAAATATGGTCCTTCGTCCTTGGCGGAAACTGGATCAAGTTACTTGCTGCAGGCGGAGTTCTTTAGGACAGTAAAAACCCGCCGAAAGCGAAACTCCCCATACCTTATTCCATCACGATGAAAGATAAAGACGAGCAAAAAGAAAACGCAGGACCGGGAAAGCTCTTCGTGGTCGCGACGCCCATCGGAAATCTTTCCGATATAACTT
>CAZRDU010000073.1:1342-6432 GCA_964599005.1 uncultured Thermotogae bacterium | reverse complement strand
TTAGTATCTTCATTATGCTATCGGCCGCCCAAAGCTTGAGAGGATTGGAACCGACGTCCAATTTCGATTATTTCCAATATTTGGCCGATAGGGCTGCAACTTTTAGAGAACTTACTGAAGACGATAAAAAAGTCAAACATGGGTGTGATTTGAAGTGACAATGTACTATAAAGCGAAGTTTCTCGTATTGGGTAAGCCGCCGGCAGAAGAAACTATCTCGGGGGCGTTCGAGGGAGCCGAAAGGGTAGATGGTACTCGTGCAATCATAAAGGAAACGGCAGATATATCGTTTGGAAATCCTGAGGATCAAATGAAAGAACCCCCAGATATGGAAGAAGATTACGACGATATCCTCTACGACGGAATTCTCGATCCCGGATGGGGCTATTTATTCTTCGAAACACCGGAAGAGTACGAACCGGAAACTGTCGTGGAGATCGTCGACGAGGGTATGGACAAATTAGACGTGCCGGTTGAACTCCGTTATATTGACGCGAATACGGAAGCATTCAGCGATAAATAGGTAATGTAAATCATAAACCTTTATCGAGAGGAGAAGTTTATCGCTAAATACTGTCTCGGGAATACTTAGGCTCCGAAACTCCACAATTAGTACGACGCATACATTAGTTAGTTTTTCTCAACCGCTACCCGGTCCAAACTCAACTCGACCGGTTTTGATTTCTTCCTTCAAGGTTATCGGATATAATACTGTCAATTCTTATCATGCATAACGTCGGAGACAAAAAGCTGATTATTTTTGGGGGCAAAGGCGGAACGGGGAAGACGACCTGTTCGTCGGCAGCCGGGATACACCTCGCGGAATCGGAGAGCTTAAACGTACTTGTTGTCTCCATAGATCCCGCTCATTCGCTCGGCGATAGCCTTGGTGCTGAAATCAGTGACGAACCTGGACCAGTTGAAGAAGTAGATCACCTGGATGCGGTGGAACTGAACGCGGATAGTTTGATCCAGGATTACAGGGATAAGTACAGCGGTTACCTGGAACAGTTGCTCGAGCGGGGAACTTACCTCGATCAGACCGACATTTCGGAGTTGCTGGAACTACCGCTTCCGGGAATCGATGAGATCACCGCGGTTTTAAAGATCAATGACTACTATCGCGAGGAAAAATACGACGTCGTTATCCTGGATACCCCGCCGACAGGACACCTTTATAATCTGCTGGACCTTCCGGAACAGATGCTTCGCTGGCTGGAAGTTCTCGACTTGATGGCGGAAAAGCACCGCTATATCAAATCCACGTTCGTCGGGGATTACCCTGAAGACGAAATCGAAGATTTTTTGCAGCACCAGAAAGAGCAACTCGAATTTACGAGAGATCTCCTGACGGACGATAGCTTAACGCAATTCTTTCCTGTATTAACCCCGGATAATCTGAGCTACCGGGAAACCAGGAGACTTTTCCGGAATACCGGACTTACAGGGATTACTTCTACCGTTGTTTTCAACAGGGTACAGCCAGGAGGAGGCTGTGAAGTCTGCAGAAGGAGAACGGAAAGAGCAAAGGATTATTTAAACAGGTTTCGGGAGGATTTTCCCGACCTTCAGGTCAACGCGGTTAGAAGATTTCCGAAACCAGTATCGGGAATTTCGGCTCTCCGAAAACTGGGTGAGGATCTGTTTGACGAGAACTCGAGGGACTTTTTCTCCGGCCATGATCCCCTGGATGAAGAAAAGACGACTTATTGCCCTCCAAACCCGGGCAAGTTCGATGACTCACGGGTAGCTTTTAACAGCAAATACCTCCTGTTTGGTGGCAAAGGCGGTGTAGGGAAGACGACGACTGCCGTATCAACCGCGCTGAACCTGTCAAATAAACAGGGGGAAAAGGTACTTATCCTTTCGATCGATCCCGCCGGTTCTCTTAACGACCTGTTCTCAGATGAGATAGGGCGACGACCGGTCCAGATAGACTCCGATGGTCCCGGCGAGCTACACGCGTTGGAGACTAAACCCGACGAGGAATTAGAAGACCTAAAGGGTGCTTACAGGAAGTCAATCGAAGAGGGGTTCAATAGCTATTCGAAGTCGACCGGAGTCAGCCTGGAATACGACAGGAAAATACTTTCTCGTTTATTTACCTTGATACCGCCCGGCGTAAACGAAATTATAGCCCTGGTAAACTTGATTGAACTCGTCGACGACGCCAGCTACGACAGGGTCATCGTGGACACCGCGCCGACCGGACATTTACTGAGGTTTTTAGAACTCCCGGGTCTGGCATCAAATTGGCTCAGCACGATGCTGGAAGTATCTTTGAAGTACCGAAAGGTAATTAACGCGAGGAAAATAACGGATCGGGTCGCTTCCATGGCGAGAAAAGTGCGCGATACCAGGAGCCTGCTCTTCTCATCCGAAGGTGCCTCAGCGAGCTTAATTGCAGTTACGGTCCCGGAAACGATGGCAAACAGGGAAACCTTCCGGCTTATCAGCCGGGCCGGGGAAGCAGGCATTGGTAAAACCCATTTACTAATTAACAAATTTCTCCAGGGGGAACTTTGCAGTACCTGTCGGAGGGAAAGAAAAGTCCAGGAGAATCGAATAAAGGAGCTCCTGGAGGCTGATGATTACGCAACTATCGCAGTTGCCCCGTATCTACTCTCCGAACCGGATGACAGAAAGAGCCTGCTTGAATTTTCAGAACGTTTTATGGAAAAGCGGGTTTAGGCTTCAGCTAAAATCGAACTCGAGAAAACGGTCAAACAATTCGGTTTTACAGTAATCCGAATTCATTTGAAAGAAGCCTGTTGACAGGTCAGAATCTACTCAGATCTTTCAACAGAAGGGGGCAAGTATGCAACTACAGCTAAGCGAAGAAGAGATCGCAAGCCATAGAGATACGATCAGATCAAAGATGGCGGAAAAGAACCTGGATGGATTATGTCTTTTTTCTCCACGGGGTATATTTTATCTGACCGGACTATACTTAATTCAGACGGAGCGGCCGGTCGGTCTCCTTTACGACGGTCGAGAATCTTCGATTTTCGTCCCCGAACTCGAGGTCGAGCACGTCGAAAAACTCGGCGGGGTGGATGAGATAGTAAGTTACGGGGAATACCCCGGTGAAAAACATCCGATGGAAGTGCTGGCTGAGGAGATCGGCAAACGGGACTTCAGCCGGCTCGGCGTGGATAGTGACGGTTATCCCGGCGGCCACGGTTACGAGGGACCCGGACTTTCCGAGCTGCTGGAGATCGAAATTGAAGAGTTGCCAAAAATGATAGAGCGGATAATGCAGGTAAAAAGCAAGGAAGAGATAGAGCTCATCAAAGAAAGCTGCCGCTGGGGAAACCTGGCTCACCGCTACCTCCAGGATTATACTGAACCGGGTAAGTCGGAAAATCAAATATCGACGATGGCTTCACTCGACGCCTCCCGGGCGATGCTAAAAACGCTGGGAGATGATTACTACTCTCCAAAAGGCGCCACAACACCAGCTACAGCTGGTTTTCGGGGGCAAATCGGCAAGGGCAGCGCAATTCCCCATGCCCTGACTACCAATGAAACCATAAGAAAGGGACAGGTCCTCGTTACAGGAGCCTCCGCGAACGTCGGTGGTTACGTAAGTGAGCTGGAGCGAACTTTGATAGTCGGTGACCCCTGGGAGAAAGTTATCGACTTTTTTAAACTCATGAAGGAGGCAGGTGAGATCGCGATAAATGCCGTCGAGCCCGGCATTAGCTTCGCCACAGTCGACAATAAGGTCCGATCTTTCTACCGGGATAACCATTTAATGGACTACTGGCGCCATCATACAGGTCACTCGATCGGGTTTTCGGGCCACGAAGCACCCTACCTTGACCATAACGACGAAAGGGAACTGAAGCCGGGAATGGTTGTTACCGTGGAACCGGGGCTTTACGTGCCGGACTTCGCCGGCTTTCGTCATTCGGACACTGTATTGGTAACCGAAGAAGGCTCCAGGCGCCTGACCTATTACTCGAGGGATCTCGAGGATTTAATAATACCGGTGAATTAATTCTCCCCGCTGCCGATTATGCCACTCCATCCTGCACCCCCGGCAGGCTAGTCCCGCAGGATTTCAGTTTTACCGCACGGGTGCTGGCTTTTCCCGGAACAGCCCGACTTCAAAAGGTCGAGTTAGAAGAACTACCGGCCTAAGGCTCTTATCCTATTGTAGCGAGAAAATCGATCCTTACCTGACGATCATCGATGGATATGGCAAATAGAAAAATACCGCCAAATATTAAATTATTTAATTCTTACCTTATATTATTTAAGTATCTACTTGACTTTTTTAACTTTTAACTATATAATACCTGAGAAGTCAAATTTCAGGAGCGTGATGAAAAATGGCGCACAAAATAATCGGCCAGTGTCCCGTCTGCGGTTCGGACATGAACGTGACTGAACTCGAATGCCCCAGCTGCAGCACGACAATCAATGGAAAGTTCGATCTCGGTCATTTCTCCCAACTGACCTCCGAACAGTTAGAATTCGTGAAAATATTTCTTAGACTGCGGGGCAATATAAAAGAAGTAGAAAAAGAGATGGGAATATCCTACCCGACCGTTCGGAAGAAACTTGACGAGGTAATTGAAGCCCTTGGCTACAAACCTGAGGAGAGCCCGGACGATGAGACCGTAGAAAAGAGAAACAAAGTCCTGAATGATCTTGACGAGGGCGAAATCGATTTTGAAGAGGCCAAAGAAAAACTAGAGGAAATCTAGGAGGTATATAAAAATGAGCGAAGAACGAAAAAAGGTCCTGAGAATGCTGGATGAAGGTAAGATAGACGTGGAAGAGGCAAATGAACTTCTATCTTCTCTGGAAAAAACTGAAGCAGGTCAGGAAGGAATCGAGAACGAAGTTGAAACGGTCGAACAGGCAAGCTTCCTGAAGATTCTCGTGGTCGAAAACGGCAAGGAAGAAGTAAACATCACTTTTCCCGTCGGGTTGGCCAAATTCTTGAAAAAGATAGTTCCGGAAAAAGCCAGGACGAAGTTAACGGATAAAGGAATAGACCTGGGGAAAGTCATAGATGAAATAGAAAAGGGTACTTTTGACGGGAAGCTGGTGGATATCGAAGACGGTAACAGTCGCGT
>CAZRDU010000073.1:0-1242 GCA_964599005.1 uncultured Thermotogae bacterium | reverse complement strand
ACAATGCTTAAAACTTTGAAAAACCGCGATTTCTTGAAGCTATGGCTGGGCCAGCTGGCCTCTCGTATCGGGGACGGTATCCACGAGATAGCTCTGGCCTGGCTGGTGTTAGAACTGACCGGTTCCGCTCTTTCCATGGGGGCTATTCTCGCCGTCAGTATCACACCCAACCTGCTTTTCGGACTGCCCGCGGGGGTCCTGGTTGATCAGTTTAATCGAAAGCGAATAATGGTACTTGCCGACTTCTCCAGAACGGTTATCGTCCTGGTTATTCCCGTTACCTACATACTGGGCGCACTACAGATTTGGATGATCTTTGCGGTAGCCTTCCTTACAAGTACCGCCGAAGCTTTTGCCGGACCGGCGCGGTTATCCAGCATCCCGAATCTGGTCAGGGAAGAGAACCTCGATCCCGCCAATTCCCTTATGCAAATTACCAAGGCGGTCTCTTCCCTCTTTGGACTATCCCTGGGTGGAGCCGTAGTGGCTATATTCGGCCCCGCCAATTCCTTTTTCCTTGACTCCCTATCCTTCTTTCTTTCAATGGTATTTATCTCTTTGATCTCTTATGGGACTGTTTCGAGAGAAGGAGTAGAAAGTGTTTATCGAGACCTCGTCCTCAAAATTAAAGGCGGGTTAAGCTACGTGATAAACGACCCTTTCATAAAGCAGTTAATAATAATTGCGGCGGGCCTTAACTTCATCATGGCGCCGATAAACGTGATTCTTCCTTTCTTTATCAAGGAGACGCTGGGCCTGAGTGCTATCGTCTACGGTTCCATGATGGCCTGTCTCTCCGTCGGGACTTTTGCCGGCAGCATGATTATCGGCAACGTTACCGTTCACCGGGGAAAGAGCCTTGGGGCGGGAATACTCGGTATCGGCGTTTCGCTGGTGCTATTTGCAGGGGTATTTTTAATTAGCCAGGGATTTCTGCTCCCGACACTTATCATGATCGGTATCCTCGGTATAGCGCTGGTCGGAGTCGGAATGTCCAGTTCCTTTACGAACGTCCCGATTATCACCCTGCTCCAGAAAACTACCGAAGACAGCAAACGAGGCAGGGTAATGAGCATGGTAAACATGGGAGCCATGGCGGCGATGCCCCTGGCTTACGGATTTTCCGGCTTTCTGCTCGAGCAAGTAGGTGCCATTCCACTAATTCTTGGAATCGGTGCTATTACTGCAATCGGTTCGACGGCCTGTTTTCGCTCTCGAGAGATCATGGCGGCACAGTGACTT
>CAZRDU010000072.1:0-6807 GCA_964599005.1 uncultured Thermotogae bacterium | reverse complement strand
TGTCCCCAGTTCGACTCTGGGCCTCGGCACCAAATTTTTTGATTTCTCCCCTTCTTTTCAGTTATTTCACCACGAAATCCCGATCTTAGCTAGATCCTGAGATTAATTTAACTGGCGTTTCTTATCTGAAGCCTGCGCCGAAGCAGGAGGAGCGTAATGATTACGCCGACCATTAAAAGAGCCATTGACCGCATGGAAACGATTATTCCGAACTTGTCCGCTACGACTCCCATTACTGCCGGTATGACGGAAATACCCAGAGGATCAAATGTCATGACGAGTCCGTTTATCGGGCCGCTGTGTTTGGGGTAAGATTTTGTTGCCAGGGCAAATAAGTTGGGAAAAACGGTAGAGATGACGAAACCGATCGCTACCACGACCACGATCTGGCCGTAGCCGCTGGTGAAGAAGAAAGCGACGGTGATAAGAACCGTATTGATAACAGCTGATACCAGGAGCAGGGAAATATATGAAAACTTTTCCGAGAGATAGCTATTTAGAATTCTGCCCGGAACGTACGCACCGATAAAGCCCGTCAGGGCAAAGTTGGCGACGCTGTGTGGCAGTGAGCGGGAAAGGAAATATGGAAGCCAGGTGAAAAACCCCCCTTCGACGCCAACGTTTAAAAACAAAGCGATCCCGACGTAAATGATTACTGGGTTCTTAATTATCTCTACAAGCTGGGAACGTGTCAGCGGTTTTTCCTCGATATTTGCCGGAAAGTCCGAGGTTTTAAGCATGAGGAAGAAGACGGGGATGAAGGATAATCCCATGATGTAGTATCCGACCCGCCAGTTTGCGAAATGAAGAACCAGAGTGGCCACTATGGGACCGCAGGCCGCACCGAAAGCCCAGACGGCCTCGTGAATGTTGAAGATCCTGCCTCTATCGTCAGGGTAAAGATGACTCAGGATTGGCCTCGTTAACCCTCCCGGAAGCCCACCGGCCATTCCGCGCAGGACGATACCAACTACCAGGAGGGAGTAAGCCGGGGCGAGACCAATTAAGAATGTTGTTATTGCCGTAAGCATGGCACCCAGACGGATATACTTTCTGATATCGACCCGGCCCGCCATCATCCCCATAGTTAGAGCGATGGCCGTAAAACCGAGTGTGCCGGCCGGGGAAACGAGCCCGAGAAGGGACTCGGAAACCCCGAATTCCCCCTGGAAATTCGGGAGTAAAGCCCCGCGCATCTGCATTACGACCGCGCCCAGCCCAAGGTAGAGAAGAGCCGATATCGTCCATTTTTTCTTCGTATCGATAAATTTTGATTCGTCCGCCATATTCGACTATCGCTGTCTCCTTTTACTGGATTTATTTTCTAAAATATATGATCTTACCGATTGTAATTCTAGTCTGGAGGGTCCGATCTAAGTAAAACATGGAAAGCGATTAAAAAGAATATTCTGTTGAAAAGGATATTTCAACGGGAAAAGAAGCTAGATCGGTTTCCGCTTCTATCCCCATTTCGGAGAAGTCCGTTGGTTCCAGTGATAATTTTCCGGTCAAGCTATCGACTCCGTAACGAAAATCACCTTCGGCCCGACTTAGTTCAATTCCGCACTGGATACTTCCCCAGCGAGCATCGGACTCAAGGTCCAATTCTACTTCCTCGGAATCAAAATCTTTTGCTAGACCGAGAGTTGCTGGACCAAGCTTTAGCCCACTTATTCCCCCTTCTTTCAGGTTTAAACTTTTTTGTTGATCCTTTTCTGAAAGCAATACTTCGCTTTCCAGGAAGAACGTGACGAATGAAAATTCAAATTCCTGGTCCAGTTCAAGTTCCTTCTGCGATATGTCCCAACCTATATTACCGGCCATACCGGGAAGAAAGTTTTGTTTCCTCTCCCAGTTGCTATCGAAACCGATTTCGAATAATACCGGTTTGTTTTCTTTAAATTCTAATCCCGTATCAAGTTCCATGAGATAAGCGTTGAGTCCGTCCAATCCAAGTTCTATCTCGGCAGGCGTTAACTTGAGGTCCGTGTCGGTTGTGGGGAAGAGCCCCATTATTTCGATGGAGACCGTTTCATTGATTTCGTGGTTAAAGACGAGTTCCAGTTCCGCGTCGGGGTTGCTTTGCCCATCGGAAGTGGGGAACTCCGTAGAGTAGTCCCCTGCGAAAGACGTTTTCGGGCTAAGCTCAATTTCGCCCGCTACGGTTAGGCTCTCCAGATTGGGTGAATTCGGGAGAAGATCCAGCTCCAGTTCTCCATCAAACCAGTTTTCTTCCAAACCGAAAAATATTTCGCTTTCGGAGTAACCTTCGCGGTCGAATTCCGAGACCGTTTCTATTTCCAGGTTACTGGTCTCGTAAATGACCGTGATTTCCGAATTATGTGCGGGGAGAAACTTTAGTTCCGTGGGGGCGACGGAGATTTCGTTATCAAGCTCGAAACTCAAACCGGACTCATTACCGGACAGGGCGGTTCGAGCCGGGAATAGAAGCAATAACAGCAGGACAACGATTATAGCAGAGTTAGCTGAGCGAGACCGTGATGTTATCGGGATCCGTAAGGCAAATTTCATATATTAGGTGAATTAGCCAGGATAAAAATAAAATGCCCCCTGCCCGGGCGGTTTTACACCTCGGATTCGCCCGGGTTCAGGAGGCCGGAGAATCTGACCTGTTAAGGGAGGTTTTATTTTTCCAGCTCTGTTTAGGACTTAGTTTTCTGATCGTACTAAATATTTCCTCCTTTTCTTCCTCTTGTTTCCCCAGCAGCTTTTGAGCTAGCCGGACCAACTTCAAGAATCAGATTAAGAGTCAACTCCGACAGGTAATCCGCCAATTCCCAGTAAAAACGCACGAGTGAAAACTCCATTTCGTACCGTCTTCAGTTAATCCGTCGTGACGATCCTACTCCCTGAAATAGCCCCCCAGATGAATTAATCGAATAAAAATCGCCGAAACTCCGAGCGATAAAGTTAGGAAACTTAAAGCCTGCAGGATATTTGACCCTGTCAACCTGTCCACCTCCGGGGGTTCTTCTGTTGAATCAAAAGTATGTCGATTCCGTCTGTGATCAGTAAATAACCAACGGAGTGCAGTATCTCCGTCCTTTTATTCACCTCCCTGTGTGAGACTTTCAATCTTAAAATAAACCCGGAGACGCGAAAAGACAACTACCTTGGTGTCTTTTCCGGATGAAATTCGTAACCCTGAATGGAGCCGCGCGCGGAAATAGCTGGGGGTGGTATTAATTCAACTGTGGAGGGTTTAATGTCGGTCAGTTCCACACACTGGACAATCCGGATTTTTTTCCAGATCGACAGTATCGAAATTATTGCCGGTTATATCCATCAGCAGTAATCTACCGGTCAGCAAATTGCCTTTGCCGGTTAAGTATTTTATCCCTTCATTTGCCATCATGGTTCCTATTACACCCGCTGCAGTACCGAAGACCGGTAGTTCATCCTTTTCCGGGGGAGGGTCGGGAAATATACAGCGAAGGCAGGGTGATTCGTCCGGGATCACCGTCGTAAGTTGCCCCTGAAAGCCTTCTATAGCACCGTGAATGTAGGGGAGTTTATTTTTTACTGCGAATTCGTTAAGTAAGTAGCGGACGCGGAAGTTGTCCACGGCACCAATTAAGAGATCCGTTGACGGGATGTTTTTTATAGTTTGAGATGTTATCTTTTCCGAAAGGATTTCCAGGGTTAATTCGGGATTTAACTTCTTTAGCTTTTCCCGGGCGGACTCGGTTTTCTTTCCGCCCCGATCTTTATCCCAGTGTAAGAATTGTCTGTTAAAATTGCTCTGCGTCACTTTGTCGTGGTCGACCAGAATTAATTTACCCAGACCGGCCAGTGTCAGATAAGTTGCTGCAGGGGAACCGAGCCCGCCCAGACCCACCACTGTGGCGGTGGCTTTTTTCAGGGATTCCTGGCCGGATTTTCCGATTAGCTGTAACTGTCTCCTGTAACGTTCCATTCCGTCTTTCATCGGTTAAAGGCTCAGTCTCGCATTTCGAAGCCGGGTATTCTCATTTTTCTTTCCAGCCTGTCCACGGAGGTCGAAAAGATGTAAACCAGAATTAAGTAAATTGCTCCAACTACTATGAAGGTATCGGCGAATCGGAAGTAACGACCTGCCATAATCTTGCCCACGGACGTTAGTTCCTGGGCGCCGATCATGAAGGCCACGGAAGTGTATTTTAAGGTGTATATTACGTCATTAGACCACGACGGAATTACCCGCCTCAACGCCTGTGGCAGGATTATAGTTCGCATGGACGTGAAGAAACTCATTCCCACTGATCTTGCTGCCTCAAGCTGCCCTTCTTTGATCGATTGTATCGCTCCGCGCAGGTATTCTGCCTGATAGGCTCCGCTGTTCAGGCCAAAACCGACTATCGCCGCGATCAGTGAAGGGAAGTTGAGCCCGACTTCCGGCAACCCGTAATAAATGATAAATAGCTGGACCAGCAAAGGAGTTCCCCGGAAGAGTTCGATATAGAAAGAACAAAAAGCCCGTACTGGCCTTGGTCCGTACATTTTACCCAGGGCAAGAAAAACCGAGAGAACCGCTGCCAGACCCATAGAAGTTGCGGTCATTATCATGGTTATCTTGACACCATTGGCCAGTGCCGGCAGTATCTCCCAGATATAATTTAGATAGTCCATATCATATCTCCCGAGCCGTTTTCACAAGATCTATTTTCACTTTTCATTAGTTATCTCTCCAGATCGAACCCCGGGATCATATATCGGTTTTCCAGATAAGCAAAGAACCTCGTGCCCGCCCGGGTTATTATCCAGTATATGATGGCTATGGTTACGTAAATAGTTAGCGGGTTATATTCTCGGGCGATGATGTAATTGCCCTGCTGCAGAATTTCCACTACTCCGATAGAAAATGCCAGCGAGGTGTCCTTGATCGTTATGGCGTACTCGTTTGCGCTTGCCGGAAGCGAAAAACGAAGCATTTGAGGCAGGATAACCTCGAAAAGCCCTCTCGGTAAGCTCAGACCCAGTGAACGTGCTGCTTCGAGCTGACCGGTCCCGATGGACTGAATCGCACCGCGAAAATAGTGGGTCTGATAGCCCGCGTGTCGGAGGCCCAGGGCCAGCATTGCCGCCCAGAAGGGCGAGAGATTGATCCCTATCTTTGAAGGCCCGTAGTAAAAAATAAAGAGGAGAATTATCGCGGGCAGGCTGCGAAAAATCCAGGAGAACCCGGAAAAGAAGGAACTCATGTATTTTGGCCCGTATACTATTCCCAGGGCGATAAAGATCGCCAGGACAAAACCAAGAGCAAAAAAAGAAAATCCCAGCTCCAGAGTAACTTCCAGACCTTTTAACAGGGCCGGGCTATTATCCCAGAGCAAAATCAGTTGATCTATGAGTGCTTCCACGCCTTTTCTCCCCGGTTTATTTGTAAAAAAAGGGGCAAGCCGGTAATACACCCGCCTTGCCCCTTTTTAATTTATTTAATTTCTAGATTACTTTCGATATTTTGGTTTATTCATTATTTCCTCAATTTTACCGGACTCTTTCAGTTTCTCCAACCCGTCGTTCAGGAGCTTTAACAGCTTGTCGTTTCCTTCCTGAACTGCGTAGCCGTAAGCCTCTCCTGTTCTGAAGTATCCGACTATTTTTACTGGTTTGTTTTTTACCAGGATTTCAGCAGAAGTCTTGTCCTGAACAGAAGCGTCCACCTTACCCGCGATAAGTGCCTGAGTTGCCTGTGGGTAGGATTCGAAGAGTTTCTGGTTGAGGTCGTAACCTTCCTTGATAAGGTTGTTCCTCACCCACTCCGCTCCGGTGGTATTGCTCTGATTGCTGATGGTTGCGCCGTGGGTCAGGGCATCGAACATATTGAGATCGGAATTCTCCCTGACGAGAACGGCCATTTCCGTGAACCAGTAGGGTTCAGTAAAGTCGACTTTCTTCTCTCTCTCCTCCGTAATCGACATCCCTCCCCCTGTCATGTCTGCTTTGCCCATATTGACCATTGGGATGAGTGAACTCCAGGATGATACGGTGAATTCCACGTTGAATCCTTCCAGTTTCGCTATCTCCTTGATTATATCTATATCTATCCCGACAAGATCTCCGTCCTCGTCGTAATAATCCCAGGGTGCCCAGGCTGCTTCCGTTGCAAACGTATAGGTTGGTTTGTCCGCTGCGTATCCTAAAGAACCAAAAGCAAAAACTAGTCCAAGAATCAGAGCGAGAGCGACCGTAAGAGTACCTTTAGTTTTCATAAGTTTTTACACTCCTTGTGTTGTGTAATATTTGATAATTATATGAGAGTTTCCTCTCAATTGTGAGTTGTAATTGGCCTACCGTTACCTTATCCGCAAAGAAAAAAGAGAAAAGGTAGGCAAGTTCGACCGGAGGGGAGGTCGAACTTGCCTGAATGCTCCGCCGAGGGGGTGTGAGCATAAAGTTGAATATATTATATTGCTTCTTTAATTATTTGAAATCATCTCTAACCCCTTGCCTTTTCCGGGGTTAAACTTGCCTCGGTGGAGGCAGGTCATCGGCTGTTCAGTGAAGTATACGATGGGCATGGTAAGCCCATCTTGTATTTGGCGTCAACGGCGTTCTCAATCATGGCTTCCTTTGCCTTGCGGGAATCACTTAAAATTTTCGTTAAATTACCCATTTTATCACTTCACTAAACAATTTCCATTATAATATCACAGCGGTAGAGGATTGTCAAGGTTAAAACCGATTTAAGAACTGATACTACAGAATAGAATGGATAAATTTGTATTTTTTCGGTTCTTAAATATCAAATTTCCGGTTGCCGAAATCGTTCCTCCCCGGGTAATATCATATTTCTATCATCCCTGC
>CAZRDU010000071.1:0-6954 GCA_964599005.1 uncultured Thermotogae bacterium | reverse complement strand
GTGGAAAGTAAGGATGCACAATGAAAAGAAATTTTCAACCTATCTGATAACCGGAACAGTAGTTCTTGGTCTCTTAGGAGGGTCCTACCTTCTCATCAAAAGTCTGCTTTGATCAAAAATAAAATAGCACCACCGGCAAAGGTATCTACCCCCAATATGACCGGAATAGCCCGGGAAGCCCCGGGACGGGTTCCGAACTCGGACGTCGGGCTGTAAATCCCAGGGTTTAAAGCCACCACGTTCAGAAAAGTTTTGGACTAGTTCTTTACTTCTACGCCACCAAACAGGGCCAGGTAGTTAATCATCAGAGTGGGTGGGTCCACTTCTCCTTCTCGTGCCGGTGCATTGGTCTTGTCGTCCATCCCTCCGAAAAGAGGTAGTCCCTTGGTCACTATCTCCCAGTTCTCGGGAACCCTTATTTCCGTTCCACCAAACATGGCAAATACGTCGAATTTTGCTTCTCCGCCCGATAACTTCGCATCCCTCAGGTCCACCTCGCTTCCGCCGAACATGGAAACGCTGCTACCACCGTTAAACCCCTGGGAGACGACTCTACTGCTATTTCCCGAAAACAGTGCAACCAGGTTGAGCGAGTCCTTGTCGACGACCGTCGGTTCCTTGCCTGCCCGAAACAGGAACCATATTCCGACTAAAATCAAAATTACCGGCCAGAAAGAAATGTGTGTAAATATCTGAACTTGATCGATATTGTGTAGCAAAAGCAACAAACCAGCTGTTGCGACTATGAAACCGCCGACCTTACCGGCAGGGTTGGTGACGATATTAAAACCGCCCGCGAGGATAAGCAGTGCGGGCCAGTAGGTCGCCAATAGCCCCCCGAAATTATTCAGCACCCCTACGTTCCCCAAAATAACCAATACACCGATTCCGATTAATATTCCGCCAATCCATCTTTTTTGATTCATTGTCAATTTCCTCCTATAAGGGCAAAAGTTTAAAGTTCTTCAAGATAAATATTATCCATTTAAGTGTGTAGTTTCTATCGGCGTTTTGTCGTACTTAACTTCTCATGAGACGATTAGCATACAGATCTAATTAAGAGTTTACTCTGAGACATTCAAACTAGGCGAGGAAAAATCAAGTATACGGACGAGATCGAAATCGAGGCGGGCCCTTTAACTCCGGCAATTTGGAATTTTACCCACCTTTTCTACCGGCACCGCCAAAAACGCCGGAAAGAGATTATTAATTAAGGTACTTTTGGCTTCTGAGAGCGATTAATTCTTTGCTTTGGCTAAAAAAGGGTGTGTGAAGACAGTAAAAGTTAAAGGTAAAGTGGTAAAACCCTTTGTGGCCGTGAAAAAGGCTTTTCGGGAGAATTTCGAAAAGAAAAAATTATAAGCAGTGCTTATACACAGCGATCACGGACTGTAAAACTTATGAGCCGTAAATCAACCTTTTTAGGAATTTACTTAACCCTGGCAAAGCCCACCACGAAGTTTTTTCCGTAGTACTCCGCGCACTTTGGACAGGTTGTATAGTAAAAGTACAACTTGTCCATATCTCTATCTCGGGATCTTACGTGATCTTCCATCTCCTTGACCCAGCTGCCAGCTTCCTTATAGGGGCCTTCGAATACCCTGGTTAAAAACGTTCCGCTTAACCTGACGTTGTTTCCCTTGGGTACTTCTCTGGTGATTGTAAAGTAATGTTCCCCTTTCCAGGGCGAGGGGTCGTAGGAAAGCAACGCGAACTCCTCGTCGGAGTCGGCTTTGGCATTCACGATCTTTTCCCAGGTCTTTTTCATTACGGAACCCATGTTAAGCGGTTTGTGCAAGAAGTTAATAGTGGTTTCTTTCAGGAAAAGTTTGTCCTCAAAGATAAATTCCTGCTCGTCCCAGGGTCCGGGGTGAAACCGCGGGCAACAATCTGTTTCATTGTCTTCAAAGTTAGTCTTTGGAAGTTCGTTGATGTTCATTATATTTCTCCTTTAGGCACATTGTTTAACTATATTATACACCAGGCATACCATTTTGACTAGAATTTTGGAGAAAAAGACTCAGGAGCACTGCACAAAAACCACTCAACCGAAACTTAACACAGTCACGAAGGTGTCTATTGCAGGCAGACAACACTAATCTGCTGAAATTATTAAAGAATACTACCCAGCAATTTTTGCTCAAAATAACCCATCTCATCTGTCCCGTTAATAACCAACTGGTGCTAGCTTGATACAAAACCAACGGCACAGAAGTTGGTGAAGGAGAAGTTGTTAAAAGAAGGGGGGTATGAACTGGTCCTCTCCTCTTTCGTATTTGTGGGGGGCTGCCTTACTCTACTATATCCAATCTAATTGAATTGAATTGACACTATAGGTATATACATTTATACTTCTTCAGAATATCATGAAAAAACCATCTTTTATCCATAAACGAGAGGAGTATCTGGATAAGGTAAGCAAATCTACTACGGACATCAGACTCCTTGCCCGCCACCATTCCCTGGAAGTAATGAAGCAGAAGATCGCTGAGGACACTACTTTTCACCTTTATGCCCCGGAAGATTGGGAAGGATTTGAGTTTATTTACGTGATAAGGGGAGAACTGGCTTACACTGAGGTATCACCCCCATTAAAGCTGGAAACCGGCGATTATATATCCCGTCAAGGGATAGAGGATGAATCGTGGTTCGAGACGAGGACCGACGTGGTCCTCCTTTATTTATCTTCTCAACCTGCCTTTAATCTCATGCGTCAGGAGATAGAGGACTACCTGGAACTCGCCGAGGAAATCGAGTCGACTGAGCAGATGGACGGTCACTCCAAGCGTCTGCTCAGGTTGAGCCACGAGATCGGAAAGAGGCTCGAGCTGAATTCGGAAAAGTTGAGGAATCTAAAATACGCTGCCTTATTTCACGATCTGGGAAAAGCCCGGGTGCCGGATCGTATTTTGGAAAAAGAAGGGAGTTTGACCGATGAAGAATGGACAATAATGGAAAATCATACCCTCTGGGGACGAGAGATGCTCGAAGGAGCGGAAAAAATGGATAGGCCGGGTAAGATCGTTGAACAGTCTCACGAGCGGGTCGACGGAGAGGGTTACCCCGGAGGCCTTTCCGGGGACGAGATATTGTTGGAAGCGAGAATTATTGCCGTCGTCGACTCGTGGGATGCTATGCGGTCCAATCGCCCTTACCGTGATGCCCTTTCGAAGGAGGAGGCCATAGCTGAGCTGAAAGACAACAAAGGAACTCAATTCGACCCTCAGGTGGTTGATACTTTTCTCGAGGTTCTTTATGAGAAAGGGAAGATACACTTCGAGACCGGAACTAAGAGTAAGTATAAGGATGACGTTACTCGTAGTCACCAGAGCGAAAGGCTTTTTCGGTTCAGCAAAGAAATCCGTTCCGCTGATTCGGTTGAACAGGTCGTGGAGAATACTCTGGATGTAGTAGTCGAGTCCACCGTATTTCGGAGAGCAATAATTTCTATATTTGATCAGCCGATCGATCCGGGGGCTCCCGAACCTGCCCGTATCAAACACTACGGACATCGTGGTTTGAGCGAAGAAGACGCGAAAACCCTGGAAAATAGCGACCCTGAAGGTATGAGCGTCGATCACCGCAAGTTCGATCCGGCTTACAAGCTGAGCAATTCTTACTACGTACCTCACGAGGAACGGGAAGAAAAATTTGACCCAGGGGTGAAGATCGAAAGTAAGCTGGCGGAAGAGGAAACGCTCAACTGGCACCCCGGCGATTCGCTTTACGTACCGCTTTACAGAAAAAACAAAATCATCGGTCAAATTTCAGTTGACGATCCGGAGCACGGACTGGTTCCCGACCCGGAAACCCTGCAGCCGATAGAAAGTTTTGCTTCGATTTCCTCTTTAGCCATCGAGAGTGCCGGGAACTTCGAAGTGGAGGACTCGAAAGGGACGAGCTAGACTTCTTAACGGGTTCACGCAGTCGGGAATACTTCGATAAAACAATTTAGGCTGAAATGGACGAAAGGGAACGATAAGCCGAAGTCCCCGGGAGCCTTCTGATATTTGACCTCTCCGGTCTGAGGGAAGTAAATAACCGTCACTCACACCTTACCGGGGACGAGGTTTTGTTCGAAGTTGCCGACCTTTTAAAGGAAAGCTTCCAAACCGCCGACCTGTCTCCTATTTCTTGACTTCAACATCTCGCCCCAGCGGAGAGACTAACAACAGCTTCAACCCAAAAGGGAGGTGTCCAGTACTGTCGACTTCGGTCTAATTCCACCGTTCGGGTATAACCACGCCAATTTTAGATGAAGTCTTCAGCTTTGTTGCACCCGGTTTAGGCTTCAGAAAAATTTCTACGACATTTGTGCTATACGAACCAACTATCCTCCAGTGTCCTTCAAAACAGGAATAGTTAAAGTTTAGTTGAGACTTTTTCTTAGCAGCAACCGAATTAACACGAGGAGGTAAAAATGAATTTAGGAAAGATATTTTCAGTTGCGGTTTCTGTTATAGTGTTGCTTATCGGGCTGGGTCTGGTCGCAGGGGGTGGTGCTCTGCTCTGGTCGAACACGTTTTTGCGGGACTCCGAGGGTTACTATTCCACCAGAACCATAAATATTGAGCGCGATTCATACGGTGTGACCACGTATCCCGCCCGGATAGAATTCGGCCCCACCTGGCTATTCGACTGGTCCCAGCTCGTAAAGGTCAAGCTAAAGGCAACGAGTAATAAGGATTCAGGGATCTTCATCGGAGTAGCCGAAGAGGGCGATTTATTCAACTACCTGAACGGGGTTACTTACGACGAGATCAGGGAGCTCGATATCAACCGGCCCTTCCGACCGCCAAGGATAAATTACAGAGAATTTCCGGGTGGCGTACTGGAAACTCCACCGGGAGGGGAAGAATTCTGGGCGGCCTCGACTGCCGGCAAGGGCACTCAGGTTCTCAGGTGGGGAGTCGAGGAAGGACGCTATTCGCTGGTCCTGATGAACCAGGACGGTTCTCGCGGAATAGATATCGACGGTAAGATCGGAGTAAAGGTGCCGATAATTGGCGGCATTGGGATGGGGCTCTTTATAGCCGGACTCGTTTTGGTTTTATTCTCGTTCCTGCTGGTCTTCCGGAATTAGACTATAACCCTCCGGGCCCCCTGGGGGTCGACCGCTGGATCTTCTTATGTAAGAGATCAAAGTTAGTAGTTATCGTGTTTTTCTCCAGGCTCTGTCCCATGGGCGGGGGTATTGGCTTGAGAAAAAGTCCCTCTGGGCTAAGATTTAAATCACCGAAGCGCTAAATAATTATCAAGCTCCGCCATTTGTCGGAGGTAAGAGGGGACTTTCCGCCGAGGGAATCCGGGTGGGAAGCTTAGATAATACTATTGTGAAAGATAAGGATATGAATCAGTAGGGAGCTGAGATAAAGTGAGAGAAAACGACAGGTGGTCTGTGGATGCGAAACTGAAGTCCACTTTTCCTGCTCTTGGGGTTTCGATTTTTACTCGGGAACTTCCGGTATCCGGAGAGTTGTTTGATCTCGACCTCAAAGGCCATGGCACGGGCGCAGGGGGAAGGTTATGATCCTCTGGATTACTCTCGCCTCGGTACTGGCTTTATTATTTTTCCTTTTAACCAGATGGATAGGGGTCCAATTCCAGGGAGACAAAGACGGTTTGATTGTTTCCGCCACGTTTTCGAAATGGGCATTCACCCTGTACGCCGGGGGTTCCGAAGAGGACGATGAAGTCAAGGAGAAAGAGGGAACTAAAGATGATGAAGGAGAGAAGGTAGAGCGGAAGACGAAAGATCGAATAAAAAATACGATTGGCTGGCTGGAGCTGGCATCGGATTTTTCAAATTTACTGAAAAACGGTCTCAATTTTCTGAGAAGGCACGGCAAAATTGCAAAACTTGATTTGAAGGGCAGGATTGGCTCCGGAGACCCGTTCCTTACCGGAACCTTATTCGGATTGATAGAGGGGCTGAAAGGAATTCTCGTTAGTGGCTTGCCGTCCGCCAGTGTGGACGTGCGGCCCGAGTTCGAGGAAGAAAGACTGGATTTTTCGGGAACTTTTGGGGTGGAAATTAGGTTAATCCACGTAGTTTTGCTGATTATTTTTACCCTCTGGAACCTGCCAAAACGAAAGGTCTGGAGGTTGGCGAGGAATAGTTGAGTTGTTAGTTCAAAATCTTTTAACACGGAGGTTTTACAGATGAAAGTAGACGAAATGATCGAACAGCTGGCAGATGATTTAAAGAGTTACGCGAGCACGAGCTCGATATTTGGAGAACCGATGGAATTAAACGGCGCTACCGTCATTCCAGTAAGCAAAATGAGCGTGGGTTACGGTGGCGGTGGCGGAGAAGGCGAGGAAGGTTCTTCCGGAGACAAAGGAGGCGGCGGCGGAGCCGGCGGAGGAGTTAAGATAGAACCCGCGGCCCTAATAATAGCTAAAGACGGAGAAGTTTCAGTAGCTTCAATAAAAGCCAAAGAATCAAAGTTCGATTCGCTAATCGATATGATACCCGAGGCAGTTGAGAAACTTTCCGGTAAGAAATGTGAAAAAGAAGAGGAAGAAGGCGAAACGACGGATGAGTTAAGCAAAGAAGAGTAACGCTAGAACCTAGTTCAGGACAAACCCTGAGTGCAATTTATGCCTCCCGGGAATTTCTCCCGGGAGGCTTTTTGTTTCGTGTTTTCTCCTGATAGTTACTAATTTGTGGGGGGTCACCTCTCACCAAAGATCATATATATCATCCTTAGACTCTTGAACCATTTCAACAAAAGCAGGGCGAGCTCCCACGCTCGCCCGACAGCCTGCCTTTTGGCCTATCGCTTGAGTATGGGGCAGAAGTTGGGGGCTGGTTTGGTCAGACATACCCGCCGTTCGCTGGAATTTTCTCGGCCCTGAGCCCTTTATTCATTAGCCAAACAGAAAGGGTGGAGAACGATCCCCAATCCGGCCTTCAGCCTTGCTATCTGGTTTTATCGAACGGTTTCCAAA
>CAZRDU010000070.1:1231-7086 GCA_964599005.1 uncultured Thermotogae bacterium | reverse complement strand
GTTCCGCTACATTCAGTAAGACTTTCCAGGAGTAGAGTAAATTTCTCCGACAGACGTACCGCTCGACCGGTGGGAGGTCGAGCTGCTTTGGGAGAAGAAATGGAGGCTCGGGCTGCTGAGAAAATTAAACGGGGGTTAATGAAAGTAGCTTGGTCGGGAAACCTAATTTCCGCGACAAAAGTACCGCCCGATACACGATGTTCTTAACCAGGTTATTCCAGCGAACGGTCTCTCGTTAACCCGGTGGAGGCGGTGGCTCGATAACTTCAGCCACTATTTCTATCTCAGCCGTTGACTGGGCTCCGCCGTCGTCCGTTACAGTGAGCGTAACGATATACTCCTTTGTGGTTTCTTTCTTTTCGTTGAAAATATGACTTACCTGGGCGTCCGACGTCGTCACGCCATCGTCAAAATCCCACTCGTAACTGACAATCGAGCCATCAGTATCCTCGGAACCTGTCGCGTCAAAATCAACCGTGCCTCCTGCATTGATTGTCACGGTTCCATCGCTCGCCGAGGGGTTAGTAGATATATTTGCTTCCGGCGGTTCGTTATAAGACCCACATCCACTCAGAGCAACCACCAGAAAAACAAGCAAAACCGATAGAAAAAAAGATGAAACGAAATTACTTCTGAATTTGCTCACTTAGCCCTCCTTCCGTAGCTTTAACTATAGTAGTCAGAAAATATTACCGTTTACCTGATCTCTTTATCCGAAAGAAATTTTATTCCCAGAAAAAGCACGAGTCAAACGAACCGAACTCACCTCTTTAATTCCCCCGTAAATTAATCTTCAACGATTATCCACTCGGATCGATTCACCTCTTTCCAGCAATTTCCATCTGTAGAGAGGTAAAAAACACGACCCGGACCATCAGGCAGATTTATCGACTTCGTCGTTATCTTCTCCAGGGTCAGTTTGCTCTTCATCGGATTCATAATCCTGCATATAATTCTTGAAGAAGGCGGCAAGAACTCCTATAAACAGCCCCAGAACACCTGCCACGGCGACGTTTTGCCTGGTATTTGTGCCCATAGGCCGTTCCGGAGTCACGGCTCTTTCCATTATCCGGATAGAGCTTTCCTTTTCTTCCTTGGCTATTCGTGCCTCTTCCAGGTTTTCCGATAAAGTATTATAGGTATTGTCCAGCCGGTTTATCTCCCTGTCCAGTTGCTTCAGCTTTAACTCTGCCTGATCTATTTCGAACTGTTTTTTCTCGATTTCCCCGGCGAGTTCCTGAGTTCTATTTTCAAGATAGGCAATTTCTTCCTGGAGTGAATCTATATCGACCTGTACGTTCCTTTTCTCGCCCCGGAGGTTAAAGTAAATATTATTCTTTGCTTGATCCTGTATTTTTAAATCCGTCCACTCTTTCAACTGACTGGGGGTCTGCTCGTCCTGCGCGGGCTTCTCTCCCTCGTATTTTTCCTTCTGCAATAAATTCCATAAGCTTATCCCGGGTATTGATCTCTCCAGTTCGAGGAATTTCGGTTCTTCGGCCAGAACATCGTTTAATGACTTCAATCTTGCTTTTCTTTCAGCCAGCCGGGCTCTTTTCGTTTGCAATTGTGAGAGAAAATCCCTATACCTGCCCTGTAGCACCTGGAGTTCGCTTTTGAGCAGTTCCAGCGGGTGTTGTTTTTTGTACTCCAGCTTTTGCTGTTCCCTTGCAGTTAGGTTCTCGCTCACTTCGGAAAATCTACCGGAGATAAACTCGTAAGACCTCGCGGTCTCGCTCGATAACAGTTCCGTATTCTTCTCCACAAAAAGATCGGCCCACTTGTTAGCAATTCGTTTGACCCGACCGGGCTCAGTACCAGAAACCGTCATCGTTACCAGAGGGAGCCTTGGATTGTCCGTTCCATTTTCGGATAACTCCACGTTCACGCTCAGCCTCTGTTCCAGAGAAGAAACCGATATTAGTTCGCCATCCGCCTTTAGATCCAGGTCGTCAATAATGCCCTGAATCAGGTCGTCGGCCATGGCGGACTTTTTATAGACGTTAGGGGATAGACTCGTCGAAAATAATCCTTCTTCCTGGTCTCCCCCGAGCTGCTCCGATATCCTGGGTGTAATAAGTAACGTCGTCCCAGTCCGGTACTGAGGCGGTTGCATCTTCGAAAAGCCATAGGCAGCACCTGCACCAATCAGGAAAAGTACCAGGATTAGCCACTTTTCTCTCCAGATCACTTCAATATACTCTCTCAGGTCAACTTCGTAATCATAAGGCGAAGATTCCCGCGGGCTTTGATCCATAAAATTAAACCCCCATTTTTTGCTGGTAATTGAGTTTAGACTCCCGAGAAAAGATTGTCAATTGTTTGGAGAGGAAAATTTCCGGATCAAAAGGTTTCATCTGACGGAACTAGGATATCGGGCCGAGTAAAGGGGGAAGGCAGTCCCCCGGACTAAAACCAAGCACTGCTGCCGATAAAAAACCGGGAAGCTATTTGATCAGAAGTAATTTTATTGATCTGGTCATAACCTCGCCTGAACTCTTCTCGACCCTAACTTCCCCCAGGTACGTCCCGTTTACCACCTTTGCCCCCGCCCTATCCAACAGGTTCCAGGTCACCGAAGGTCCCGCCTGGCTGCCTGAGGTAAATATTTTTCTTCCAGTTCCGTCATAGACTCTTACCCGAAACGATTTTACCTTTCGGCCGATAACTTCAAAAGTGATTTTCGCTCCACCCATAACAGGATTCGGGAAGGCTCTAATATCCAGTTCCGCGGGAGCAAAGAGTTCTGGCGGCCCCGGCGGGGCAGGTATTTCCCCTTCCGACGAACTCCCGCCATTTAGGGAGGCCTCTCCGTTCAAATCCGGATCCGTTTCGCTCGGGGGTGGGGGAGGTGAGTTATAGGACAGGACCAGCCGAATATTCGGTTCTTTAGTTCTTATCCAGTACCCGATCTTAGGTTCGAGGGACTTTTCATTCACGCCAAACTCGTAGGCATAGTAGGTTTTTTCAGCTCTGTTCCATTCCCAGAGAAAACGCCACATCCAACCCGAACTGGCAGCCTGATCGAGTGAAACTATCTTCCCGTCCTTTCCTTTTCTCGCCCCCATCTCTGCCAGGGATGTGTCAGCCGGGAATCCAATCTGGTACCAACCTTTCTCGGGTAAAACGATCTGGTTCCGGTTTTGAGTTGTACCTTTAACTTTAAAAGTCCTAGGAACCTGGTCTTCGCTCAAATAGACCCAATTTCCCCGGACTGCACGAAGACTAAACCCTTCCGCGGCAGTAACGTAACCTCCACTCCGCCCGTCAGTTCCTCGTCCCCATCGCTGGACTTTTTTCGGACCAAGCCCTCCAAAGACTTCCTTCGGTGACTTATCCACGGGGTTCAGGGGCATGGAGACCATATTCCAGCCTGGCTCAGTTACTCTGATCTTTTTTGTTATTGTACCTGGACTATCCCCTTTTTTCGCCCCCGCGACAAGAACCAGGTCGGAGAGGCGTGAGAGCGAAGGTTTCGTACCGGAATCGATAGTAATCGTGACGTAACCTTCCGACTGATTGATATCGACACTGCTACAACTCAACCACCCGGTTTTTGGATCACTCAAAAATTTGACCGCGGGCTTTTCCGGCCAGGGTTCAAGGTAAATTTTCAGCTCCAGCTGGTTCAATGCTGACGGTTTATCCACGTGAGAATTCAGATATAATCCCGTTTCATCCGAAAACGGCTGTTTTTGCACCGGATTTTTTCCGTATTTTCCTACCATCAAAACCACTTCTTTTTTGACGGAGTCTTCGTCTTTTTTTCCTTCCATGACCAACTCGATGTTTTCCTTTAAATCCATCTTTCCGCCCTGGATACCGGCGGGAATTAGAGCAACTTTTGCGGCTTCGACCGGTTCCTCATCCTCTTCATGAAAGTAAACGGGGGCAACGTCAGTTTGTTCAGCGCTTTCGCCGCTGGTTACTTTCACGACCGAAGCACCGGGACTGTCCGGCGCGGTCAGGGTAACTTCTGCCGTCCCGTCCGAACCGACCGTTACCTTATTGCTGGACAATTCGCCGGCTTCGGTAGAAAAATCCACCGAAGTCCCTGCTACATAGCTGACGGAGACCCCGGTCGTAGTCGAGCCATCGGCAGTTAAATTATTACTGGAAATTGAAATCTCGAGTTCCGCCCCTACTTCTATAGTCGTTTTCGCTTTATCTGTAGCTCCGGAATCATCCGTCACCTTCAAGCCGACTTCTAGATTCCCGGTACCCTCGGGTGAAAAATACGGTTTCGCTCCAGTGAGATCATCGTATCGATCGTCGCCGTCAAGATCCCATTCGTAACTAACTATCGACCCGTCCGGGTCGGAAGAAGCCGATCCATCCAGCCGGATCTCTTCGCCCTTTTCGCATACGTAAGGCCCCCCGGGTGCGGCAGTCGGAGTTTTATTTTCGTTATTTTCGTAGTTTTCAGTTTCCGAGTTGCTATTCTGGGGTTCTCCGGGAAGCGGACCGACGAAGTCCTCGGAAAAGCTATCCGTATCGTAGGCATTTCCCCTGTCAGCGTCCACACCTTCCCCTCTCATCGAGTCACCAGTGGAAGAAGGGCTTGCCTTTCTCTCTACTCCCTGACCATTATCCGCCTCCCCTTTGTAAGTTACAGAATCAATAATATTTTCTTCGGAATCCCTAATTTTAACCGTTCCGCCGCCATTCGTGAGGGATATCTCGTCTATAACATCTCCGGAGGGCCAGCTCGAATTGTCTTTATTACTTTTCCACCCTCCATCAACCAGCAAAATAAACCCCTTAGCGGGGACCGTCAGGGTATTTTGTTCGTCCGTACCTTCACTAAAACTGACCCAGCTGTCACCGCCGTCATCGGAAAAGCTCCAGCCAGCTATTTTTACTTGATTACCCGT
The DNA here is from genome assembly GCA_964599005.1 of uncultured Thermotogae bacterium. Classification (GTDB taxonomy): domain Bacteria; phylum Bipolaricaulota; class Bipolaricaulia; order M55B111; family M55B111; genus JAGXLP01. Next base: position 2,212 of record CAZRDU010000070.1, on the reverse strand, counting down.
GGGATTGTATAGCTCGATGAACTCCGAATCACTCTCTTCCTCCGCGTCATAATATATTTCGGAAATAACGAGGTGGTCGGCGAGGTTTGCACCGGCGGTCGATGTCGAGTCCTTACTGGCTTTTCGGGGATCTTCTCCCGGTTTTTCTGCCCCGACACCAATGTTGATAGAGGGGCCTGGCGCCAAAGAACCGTTGTCGTTGCCAAATACCGCGAAATTTCCCCCGAAAACCACCAGCAAGAAAAACAGCAAAAAGACGAACAGGCCAATAAAAAAATCCAACTCTCTTAGTTTCATTATTGATAGCACTTCCTTATTTATCTCGGTACAATGGACAAGTCTTTCAGGTGCTGCTGACACAAAATAATTAAGACAAACTGAACTTTTCAGACCGCTGGCAGAGTTATTTTATTTAATACCCTTCCCGGACTTTCACGCTAATTCCCTTCCCCTGGTTGAATTACTCCTGGATTAACTCTTTGGGGCATTATATACGGGAAAGACACCTCTATCCATAACTTAGATTAAACTCCTGATTAACCCAGGTTAAGGAATAGTTTAATTCAGATTATTTTTTGAAAAGAGAGGCTTCGCCTGGCATTAAAACCGTGGCAGCCAGTTGCCAAACCCGCCTTCTTATGATAAAATTTTGTTGATAAGTAGTTTTTGAGGGGTGTTGATGATGAATAAATCTGGTTTCGGCAAAGGACAGTTTTTTCTCGTTACTGTTATATTAGTTGCTGGATTGATTCTTTTAGGGAGTTCACATTCCGGGTTAGCTCAGGCAAATAGCGATCCGGTAGGAGCGGGCTCAATATTGAGGTCCGGTGTCGATGCCAGGGCTCTCGGGATGGGCGGTGCTTTCGTTGCGATTGCGGACAATTACGCTGCTTCTTACTGGAATCCGGCCGGCGTAACAAGGTCAAGGTCCATCTACCTCGGGGGGATGAACCAGGATAAGTTTGGGCTGGGATTAAACTT
>CAZRDU010000070.1:0-1221 GCA_964599005.1 uncultured Thermotogae bacterium | reverse complement strand
CCAACCTCCCTTTTGTAATTAAGTCACCTTTATCGTCGTTACCCCTTATCAATGATCTTTCTATCTCCGGCACATATAACGGTTTTTCGACCATCGTTCCGGCGACAGATCCGGATGGAAACCCAGTTGGGGATATTACTTACAGCGAAAGAGTTTACATGGGAACTACCGGTTTTTCCGTACCTCAGATTGGCTCTATTGGAGTAACAGGCAAAGCTTACCGATTTAGAGCTCCCAAAGCCGGAGTGAATGGGAAAACAGCTAAAGCGCACGGTTTTGGTTTCGATGTCGGGCTTTTGGCCGAACCTCTAGATAATTTCTGGGTCGGCGCCGCGGGTTTCGACATAACCGGGACGACGATACAATGGAAAAATACCCCAACAGAGCCAGAAAATATTGCGCCGACACGTTACTCCGCCGGAGCAGCGTATAACCTTGACATGTCCGGCTTTCCCCTGCCAAAAATGATGGCAGGCACGACCACGTTTGCCGGACAATACACATTTGGACCAAATATAAGCAATAAAATTAGATCCGGCCTGGAATACGATTTTTCGATTTTTTCGCTCAGAGGCGGACTGGTCCGATCAGAAGGGGGAATACTTGAGTTTACCGCAGGAGCAGGATTGAATATCAACCTCCTTTCCGCTGACGTCGCCTGGGTGCAAAACAATAGCGTCGAAGCCGAGAATACGTCGGATACAGTAGTCATCTCGACGGAGTTCACGTTTTAACGCAGTTCACTAACCAAATCCAGCCTTAAAGAATTAAAATTAGTGTGATTTAGCCAAGATATGTTCTTATTTGAAGAAAAACACCGTATAAAAAATTCTTTCTTTTCCTATCTTATTCTGCTATTTCTCCTTCTTTTCGGGGTAACCGCAATCGCAACCCCACCTCCGAAAGATAAATCAATTGAGCGTCGCCCTCGAATAGAAACTAAGCTGGCCCGACTCTCGCAAGTAGCAAGGAAAAGCGGAGCCGAAGCCGCGAAACTCGAGGCCAGATCTTCGGGGATAGATATTACAAACTCAAGTTTCGTGAACATAGTTATCGAGATGAAGGGACACAAACCTCTGAATGAAGTCGACCTTCAACGCCTTAACGGTAGAGTAATGGGCCGGTCTGGTTCTTATTACGAAGTCAGAGTGCCGATCTCCCGCGTGAACAGATTACCGGAGGAGCTGAGCGGAGTTAAATTTATCCGAACCCCTTATGTAC
>CAZRDU010000069.1:0-7678 GCA_964599005.1 uncultured Thermotogae bacterium | reverse complement strand
GAGGAAGCCCCACAGCTTGCTGTGGGGTTCTTGACCGGAGTTCTTGAATATAAACCGGCTTCTGTTTCAAGAAAACTAGAACTGAATACCCCCAACAATTTAAAATTATAACGATTCATCAGACCTCTTTAACTAAAAACCACTACACGGCTAACGGCCAAATGAAGCTTTCAATCGAATGGTTCATTGGTTAATATATACGTAGAAAAAATATCCTTGCTATAAGGTGATTAAAAGATGGCCAAGATCAGAAGAATCGTGCTGGATATTATGAAACCTCATGAACCTTCAGTTATTACCTATTCGTCAGAGCTAGCCGACCTGGAGTGTATTGCAGGGGTCAATTCGTCCATGGTAGAGATAGACCACGAAGTCGAAAACATAAAAGTGACCCTTGAAGGCGATGATATTAAGTACGATACGGTCGAAGACGTAATTGAAAGGTTAGGAGGCAGCGTTCATTCCGTCGATAAGGTTCTTTGCGGTAAGGCCATAGTTAAAGAATTGACCACTCCTCAAGATTGATCCGTTAGCATTCAAATTGCTTTTCCCGTCCCGGAGAACCGGATTTGACCTCCAAAATTTGTTCGTCAAAAAAGGGGGTTTAGATCTAGTGGGACTCCTTACCTTTAGGGGGCTTGTTTTCTTTCCCGTATCATCCGGGTTTCGTTGCAATAACAGGTGTTTGGTGGACGGTTTTTTGGAAGACCAGTCCACATGACAGGTGATCTATTTCGGAGGTGTAGAGATTCGTAAAAATGGAGTTAGAAGATTTTGAACAGGAAATTGTAGCGGCGACAAGGGGTTTGATGGATGGAACACTGTCAACCCTGGGAGTGGTTATCGGTGCGCAGGGTGCTCCGGCTGAAGTAATTATCGCTGCCGGAATCTCTGGCGGCATAGCTAATAGTTTCTCAAATATTTTTGCTGCTTTTACTTCCTACGAGACGGAATTAATGATAAACATAAATTCTTTAAAAGGGGCAATGCTGAGACAGGATATGACGGATACAGAGGTATACGAGGAAGGAAAGCACGAGGTAAATAAACAGAGCCTTGCTGATGGAGTAGCCACGGCCTTTGGGGCACTCGTTCCCGTAACTCCTTACTTCTTTTTCGGATCATATCTCTCAATTTTCATCGCCGTTGCCCTGACCTCTATGCTTGGACTTGGTGTCGGTCTGCTCATGGGAAAGATATCGCGAAGAAGCATGATAAGGTCCGGTATTAAAATGGCGGTAACCGCAATCATAGTGGGGATAATTTCCGCCTTTGTCCAGAGCGGATTAAGTTCTGCTTTGCCGGGTAGTTGAGAGCCCTTAAAGGTCTCTTTAACTTAGATACTGTACCAGTTCACAGGTTAATAGAGTGGCCGGTTAAGAATTATCGTCAAGGGTCCCAGGTTTTGTTCGTACGTAAAAATATACTTAAACTCCGCTCTATTATTGCAAGACATCGATACAAAATTACTAACTTCAGGTATAAAAATCCTTTGGGCTACAGATATTTGTGAAAGAATTCGACAACTTTTCGAGAATATTCTTCCGGCTTGTTATTAAATCCCTGTACGTGATCCGTTTGAGGTATCAGCCATAACCTTTTAGGTTGATTTTTTCTTTCATATAACATTTCTGAATTTTGGTATCCGACAGCAGCATCATCAAGTCCGTGGATGAAGAATACAGGCTTTTTAACTTCCTTAATTTTTGCCAGAATGTTCGTTTTTCCGTAGATATCCACCCCTAAAGATATTCTCGTGGCAAACATGTAAAGCGGAAAGAAGAATTGCAGGGTCGGGTCGGTGGAGTAATCTCCGAAATCTTTTGAGGCCAGTTTTAGATTTGCATAGGGGCTATCTGCAACTACGGCGTCCACGCGATCATCCCTCGCGGCAGCCAACAGGACCGAAGTTGCACCAGCTGAACGACCGAACAAGCCGATATCTTCGACCCCTTTATTCTTAATCAGAAAATCCATCGCATGTTCCAGATCCCTGCTCTCGAAATAACCAAACCCGTATCGGTTACCGCCACTTAGACCCGTGCTTCTCGGATCAAATAGAAGTACGTTAAAACCGGATTTTGCGAGGAAAGGGGCGTATTTAAGAGTATCCCAGCGGTTTTCCGTTTTCCCCGGGGCTAAAATTATACAATCTTTTTCGGAGACATCCTTTCTCGAAATATACCAGCCTTTTAAATTGATGTCATTATCAGACCTGAATTGCACTTCCTGAAAGTCCAGCCCCAGGGAACCGGGGGTTTTTCCAGTTACATCCCCTCTCGGATGGTTAAATACGTCCTGATTTATCCTGCTCCAGATTTGCTGACCGAGGAACCCACCGCCCAGAATAAGTCCGAGAGCGAGAAGAGGCAGCAATGAAAAATTAAGTCGAGTTTCGTCTCGTATCATTATTTATCACCAGCGGAAAACACTTTAAAGTAACTAAATTAATTGAGCTGAATTTACCTCGGTATCCGAAGAGTTCGTCACTAAGCGACTATCAGCTCACGAAAACAGAAGAGCGGTTTATAAACCATTTCCTGTTAAGTTAATTAAAAATTAAGTCTTTTTGGCCCCGGTTATTATTTGGCAACTCGTAAAAGTCCTTGCGGGCCCCTCAGTTGTTTACAGAGCTCGTTTGAGCACTTCCAGCCAGCTTAATAGCTGTTCGGTAATCAGAAAGTGTTCTTTCACCTGTTTGCGTGCGCTTCCGCCAAGTTTTGCCCCGAGTTCCGGATCCCTCAGTATTTCGATTATTTTATTTGCGACTTCTTCGTAATTCTCCGGGTCAACGAGAAAGCCCGTCTCTTCATCGGTAATCTGAAGCGGTATCCCGCCGACCTCCGAAGCGACTACAGGACTACCTTTCCACAGGGCTTCAGTGACTGTAAGGCCGAAACCTTCTTTAAGGGATTTTTGAATCACTACGCTGGATACTCTCTGGAGCACGTTGACGAGGATATCACTTTCCTTGTTTATGACAATTATATCGTCCCTGTCCTTGGTTTTTTCCATTATGGATTCGTATATCTTTGGTCCCTCCGGGTCATCAGTGGCCATAGCACCAAGTAAAACTAACCTGCAATCAATTTCTTCTTTGACCAGGTCAAACACTTCGATAACTCCCTGTGGGTCCTTCCACTTGTCAAACCGGGATATTTGACTGATTATTGGCTTGTCGTCCTCTATATCGTACTTATCCAGGTATTTATCTTTCGTCTTTTCATCGATTTCCGTGTTCTTTACGGTTAAGGGATCGATTGAGGGGTGAATAATTTCCGAATCGACCCCGACGTCGTTTGAGATAAAATCATTTGCCGAATAGATAACTTTATCGTAGCGAATCACGAACTGCTTTAAGTAATCCCAGACCTCTTCGTTGGGGTCAGAAAGATCTATATGCGCTCGCCAGATCCACGGTTGGCGCTTTTTTATATACCTTACAAGGGGTAGTGGCTGTGGATCGTGGATGATTACTATATCATGATCTATGTTGGAATAGCTCGTAAACTTCTTATTGGTATCAGTGTAAACTGAGCGTTTCAGTTGTGAAAAATTGATCTTTTCGCCCTGGAGGGCGTTGTGAAATTTCTTTGTTACGTTAAAGAAGTCATGGTGACCGTGGATTACTCTCCAGTCGACTTCTATCCCAAGATCGCTCATCAGCGGCACCAGGTGATTGAGTATTTCAGCAACTCCGCCCCCCTGATAGCTTGAGTTCACGTGAAGAACCTTTTTTCCGTAGAGCCCCTTGCTCTTTCGAAAGATCTTCGATATTACTTCATCTCCGACTATATGACGATAATCCTCCATGTGTTTCATGGTTTCACCTCAACAGGGAGAACTTCGTAAAGATGTATGGGATTGAGCTTCTCTCCGACCAATAAGCTTTTATCAATCGCTAACCATTTTGAAAAAGTTCGATTAAACCTTTTTTTACAGAAGTTCCCTCGTCTTTCGCCTGACTGATCCTTTTAAATACGTCATACGAGCGCAAAACGGTAAAACCGTACAGGTTACTCCCCTCTTTCAACTCCTGGCTTATCCCTTCTTCACGCTCTTCAGGTTTAAGGCTTGACTGACCGTTAACAATTATTACACCCTGCGGGTCAATCTCCTCGTAAATTGTCAGTTCGTTTATCCCCTTAACTAAATCGTGATACGGGGTAAGGCCAACGGAAGTCTCGGGTTCAGCACCGACGCTGATCGCAAAATCTGCTCCTTCCTGGTTTATGAGAATCAAATCAGACGAGGTAGGGTTATCCACCGGACCCAGACCGACTCTTTGTAGTGCACTGATCAGACTGGATCGCAACTGATAGTCTGTACTGGCGGAAAGTATTCCCTTAAAAACTTTGAAATCATGAAGATTCTCCAGCTTCTTCTCTTGTTTGTTTTCCAGGCGAGAGATCTCTTCCCTCAATTTTTCGAGTTCTGATTCTAATTCGCTTTCCTCTTCAAAGCGGTAAGTATCTAACCAGTCGGGCTGGCTGTATGGCGGTGAAAGCGTAACTTCTCTCACCGTATCTATTAGCCCCTTCTTCGCGTTAGAATTCAGGTTACCCCCGGCAGGCAAGAAAACCATGCTGCCTTCGGATCCTGACCAGGAAAACGAAATGACTTCATCGGTAGGCGTGTAGGCCAGGGGGTTGATGCTGGGGTTTTCACGGATAGTTTTCCGATCCACCGTTGCTTCGTATCTCAGAAGGCCCCGATAGCTGTCAATGTAAGTGGTGAGGGGAGACGAATTCTCGGCGGTGAACATCCTGCTACCTGACCTGGGCGTCACGCTCTCTTCCGAAATAATAGTTTCAATTTCTAGATCGGGCAACCAGGAATACCTGTGGATCGTCCTTTCGGCCTCCCCCGTTATTATTTTTAACGGACGACCGAACTTACGGAGCTTGCAAAAGAATATACCTCCGCTGGCAAGGAAGTTTTTTGCTTCCTCTTTCCTTGTTTCCATCAGGTTGATTAACCCCCTTGAAAGCCCACCATCCTCTTCCGGACTGGTCCGAAAGACGCCATCTTCGCTGGCCTTTAAATAACCCGACCACAACGAGCTAAACCCTATTGGGTCGAAGAAAATAGCGTCAAAATCCGAAAAAGAGTTTACCCGGGGTAGCGTACCCGTGGACAGTTCAAAAGAATCGTCCATTTCGTCTTTCGTAAAGCCCCAATCTATATCGAGAATCCTAAATCCTTCGCCTTTAATTATCTTACCTCCTTTCAAGGTTCATAACCGTCTTCAAAAATAAGCATTTTACAAACTAAAACCTTCCATTCTAAAGCTGATCTTTCTAGATATTAGGTAGAGCGGGAAAATTTGTCAATTGCAGAGAAACTTTTAAAAATAAATAGCTGAGAACCCCCAGGGCTTGCCCTGGGCTTCCTCTGCAAGTTTTGGTGAGATAATCGCTTTACATTGGTAGGAGTTTTCCGGAGTTCGGGGAAATTGTATCTTCACGACTGAGATAATAGGGATTTTTCCTTCGCCAGTTCCTTAATATATTCAGCGTCGTTGTAGTCCAACCAGTTGTCGGAGACTATTTGGTGGCGCTCGTGTCCTTTTCCTGCGACGAGCAGACACCCACCTGACCGTAAGTCTTCAATTGCTGCCTCTATTGCTTCTTTCCGTTCCGGAATAATTTCGTATTTTTCTTCTTTTTCTATTCCGTGTTCTATTTCTCTCAGAATTTTCGTTCTGTCCTCTTTTTTCGGATTATCGTCCGTAATGTAGGCCATGTCAGCCAGTTCCGTTGCAATTTTCCCCATTTTCGGCCTTTTCCCCCGGTCGCTTTCCCCTCCGCAACCAAACACGACAAGGACGGAGTCGTATATATCCTTAAGTTCGGAAAGGGCTCTTTTCAATGCCCCGGGGTTATGGGCGAAATCAACGTAGATATGAGAACCGTTATTTAATTTTATTCTCTCCATTCTCCCCGCTAGAGTCTCGGCACGCTCTAAGTCTGCTACGACATCTTTTATTTCTCTTCCCTTTACCAGGCCGATGGTAGCCGCCGCGAGAGCATTATAGACGTTGTAACGTCCTAAAAACCCGAGCCTTACACTGGCTCTCCCCCACGGAGAATTGATATTAAAACTAATGCCTTGCCTTAACTGTTCGACTTCCCGGGCGATTACGTCGGCCTGTTTCCCCAGTCCGTACCCAAGCACTTCAGCCTGAGTTTCTCTCACGATCTTCTCAGAGAAATCATCGTCGGAATTGACAATTGCGGTATCTTCACCGGATAGAGATTGAAATAACTTTAATTTTTCCTTCCCGTAAGCGGCCATGGAATCGTGATAGTCCAGGTGGTCCCGAGTCAGGTTGGTGAAAACGGCGCAGTCGAAATCCACCGATCTAACCCTGTCCAGGCTAAGGCTATGAGAACTTACTTCCAGTACCAGGTTTTTCTTTCCTTCTCGGAATGCCCGGAAGGCCCTCTGCTGGATCGAAGGGGCTTCTGGGGTTGTCACCGGACCTTCTACCTGAGTTTCGTCGGTATTGGTTATGGTGCTGATCGTCTCTGTTCTATCTTCCCCCAGAACGAGACCGGCAAAGTGAGCGGTCGTCGTCTTTCCGTTTGTCCCCGTAATCCCTACCGAGTAGAGGTTTTTGGTAGGCCTATCGTAGAATAGGTGGCTTATCCGGGCAAGAAGCTTTCTGCTATCCCGTATCCTGATGTAGGATTCCGGCTTAAAACTTAAATCAGCAGGTTTTTTCTCCCCGAAAACCGTGACAGCTCCGTTTCTAACTGCATTTTCGATGTAATCATGTCCGTCCGAATGTAAGCCACTAATAGCGACAAAAGCGTCACCGGGCTCGACCGAACGTGAATCGTGGGAAATTCCGGTAACATTCAGGTCTTTTTTGCCTTTATAGTCCAGATAGTCGATCTGGTCTAATAAACTTTTTAAATTTTTCTCCATTTTCGCCCTGTTATCTACGATATAAATATATTTTGTAACCATCCCGGCTTGATTCCGTTTTGACCGGTTCCCAGTCGGGCAATTTATGGTAGTAAGAAGCTATATTAGTCCCGGGCTTCAGCTCCCGCCTCAATTTCGGCGAGAGCTTTTCGTTTGCAGTCCCCGAGAGGAATAGAATTACCGAGTCAGCGTCTGATAGATCCTCTTCGTACATATTGCCCCAGGTTACTTTTGCGTTTTTGTAGGCACCGCTTAGCAGGAGCCTTGCCCAGGATATTATAACACGTCCAGGGTCTATCTCTACTCCTGTTGCTTCCCCCGAATAATTCTTTACGATTTGCACGAGCCACCTACCATCCCCGCAACCAAGATCGAAGACGTGATCGCCCGGCTCTATCTCCAGCATATCCAGAATTTGTTTAATTGTAGCTTGGTCCGTTGGCTGCCACAAAGCGTCCAGTGTCAAATTCCAGCTAACCCAGATTATGGTAACGATAAATCCTATCGAGAGGATAAGGATAAGTATTTGGATTCACCCCGGCACTGGTGTCAGGTGACAGTCTTTATCGGTAATTTAACTCCCCGGTCAGCCCTTTTCGCTATTTTTGTTTTGGCAAAACAGGTTTTCTGGAAATGGCGGCGGGGATAAAGTATGGCGGAGGGGGTGGGATTCGAACCCACGGAGCCAGGCAAGGCTCTCCGGTTTTCAAGACCGGCGGTTTCGTCCACTCGCCCACCCCTCCAC
>CAZRDU010000068.1:0-7753 GCA_964599005.1 uncultured Thermotogae bacterium | reverse complement strand
ACTAATTTTCGGACTTCTCGATGAATTCGGGTGGAACAAAATCCGTAACGTAAACTTTCTCGCTGGCCTTTTGAAAAACTATTCCCGAATCCGTGGCCTTTGCCGCCTTTATCTCAAGCAACACGGGATCCGGGGTGTGGCGTTCCCCGACTTCTATCGCGTCCTTCTTTTTCGCCGAGAGATGAACTTTTCGACGTCCCTGGCTCTTTAACCCCTCTTCGTTGATCCTTTCCGCCGATTTCTCGGAAGTACCGTGGTAGAGAACCCGGACATCTACTTCGGGTAAATCCGGCTCCACGTCGATCGAATGCCCGTAAAGAGCCCTAATCCTATCTCCCGAGATCTCGTACCGCCCTTTCGGATCCTGTTCCACTATTTCCCGAAGCTTGGGATCATTAAGATTTTTCCACCGCTCTTTTAACCTGGCTAAAAGCTCATCCAGATCGACAAACCCTTCGTCATCCATCTCCAGACCGGAAGGGTCGTGCCGGAGTAAATACGCCATCTGTTTACTTACTTCTCTTGGATTCATATTCACCCTCGTTTTAACTCCATACCCCCTCGTAGGAGGAACCTGTCGTACTTACTCGATAATAATATACGTTAAGTCAATTCAGACAAAATAGACTCAGTCGGACCGGAAGAAGGTCGACAACTCCTCGGATAGTGCCTCCAGAAATTGTTCGTCCTCCGAATCAAACGGCTCCAATTGGTGAGAATCTATATCGATCTCACCGACGAACTCTCCTCTATCGAAAACCGGCACAACTATTTCCGATTTGACCTCCGGACTGCAGGATAAGTAATTCTCTTCTTCTTCAACGTCCTGAACCACAAATACCTCTTTCGTCTCGGCCGACTGGCCGCAGATTCCTTCACCGTAATCTATTCTCCGGTGCTCCGTCGGATCACCAGCGAACGGACCGAGCTTCAGCTGATTTTTCTCGGGCTGCGCGACGTAAAACCCTACCCAATCGTAGTGATCGACCTCTTCTTTAAGAAGCTTCGCTACTTCCGCGAGTATCTCGGAGTTATCCCCGGTACCCTCTTTTAGCCCGCGCAATTTTCCACCTAGCTGCAAGAACACTTCTTTTTTACTCATTTTAAGTTACTTTCTATAACTCCCATTTCAGTTGATCCGCTCGTTGCAGTTGAAATTTGATTTCCGCCTCATCCATATTTCCTGATGAATAACATCGATTTATCCGCCCGGTCACCCCGGGCCTCAAGAAAAACTGAGGCCGTTAATAAGTTATCGCCCTATCGAAGCAGCAACTCCTCTCGTATCAATTCTCCAAACCCAGCTGACTCTATCAAGCCCTTTTTCATCCGATATTCAACCGAGCATACGCCAACTACGGCGGGGAACTACTGATCTCTTTCCTTAAGCCTCGACTTAAAGCTCTCTATCAGATTTACGGGGGACGGATCGACATCGTTCAACAACGCCAGGTATACGGAAAAGTAGTCCCCAAAGTATATCTGGCCGATAATCTTGCTGAACTTGTCCCCTTCCGGTGCACGAACAAGAGAATAGTCTATTCCTTCTTCTTCAAACAGGTCCTCCATGATCTCCATTCGAAGTTCGTTCCTTTCCAGTTCCAGGCCATTCCTCAGAGTGATCACTTTGCCTTTTTCCATCAACTCGCTACCAAGCTCGTAACCGACGGTTTCGTTGTGATTCAACTCCGGAAATACGTTCCAGAAAGCCGGCTGTTTCGCGTTCTCGTTGACCTGAGTCTTCCACCTGTAAGCGACGGCCCGAGTATTGCCTTTCGTGCCGTAGATGATCGGAATTCTACCCTTAAATTCCCGAGCAAGTTTCTTCACCGGGTTTTTTTCCAAAGGAACTGAACTGTTCCAGTCCTCCGTCATCTCCGCAATCGAATCATTCAACCTGTCCAGCTCGAGAGCTCCCGAAAGCCCCGCTTCGTTGAAGAGTTCCAGTAACGGCAACAACATATACCCCGTGGAGGCTCGAGGTTGATGCCCCGTGGGAATTTTCACCAGCGGGATCGACCTCGTGGCGCAAAAATCTTCCATCTTGCCTCCGGTCGAAAGGCAGAGGGTACTCATACCCCGCCTGAGACCGTCTCTGAGCCCGGAAAGGGTCTCCTCGGTATTTCCGGAATAACTGATAGCGATCAAAAGGTCGTCCTTTCGAGCTGTTTTCGGTAAATTGTAGCCACGATTTGGTATAATCGGAAAATCCAGAAGGCGAGCCAGGATATCCCCCACTATTCCCGAACCACCCATTCCCGTAACCACGGCACGGTCAAATTCCCTGAGTGAGAATGGCAATTCGGTTTCCTCTCCTATGGTTACAGCTTCCCTGCACTGCTCGGGAAACGTATTCAGGTCTTCAACCATACCCTGTGGGTCAAGTTCTTTTACCCTTTCTCCGTCGTCAAGAATCATTTTTTTCATTCCTCCTTTCAAATTCTTTTGCAAGTCGTTTCACTTCCTGTGCCTTTCCCTTTTCCATGACCAGTACGGTTTCAGATGTATTGACAACCACAAGATCGGAAAGTCCGAGCGTGACTACGGGCTTTTCACCGTCGTTAAAGATTAAATTTGTCTTAGAGCTATGACATATTACATCTCCGTGGCAGCTATTACCGTCCGCGTCACTTTCGATCAACTGCTCAAAACTGGGCCAGTCACCGAGGTCGGACCATCCGACCGATGCCGGTATCACCGCTCTCTCGTCGGGGCCGACGTTTTCCATCAGGCCGTAATCTATCGAAGTGCCGGAAAATTTACTGTATTCTTCTTTCAGAACCTCGTCCGCTCTTCCGGTCCCCAGCGATCTCTCGATTTTTTTTAATCCTCGATATAACCCGTTCATATTTTTCTTTAAACCCTGGAGAAGACTGTCAGTACGCCAGATAAACGTACCGCTATTCCAGTAATAATTTCCAGCCGCAAGAAATTCCTCCGCGGTCTGACGATCCGGTTTTTCCGTAAAGCTTTCCGCTTTCCTTGCTTCTTCACCGGGCTCGAGTCTCTCGCCGGCCTTTATATACCCGTAACCCGTTGCGGGTTCCGTCGGCTCAATACCCAGAGTAACGAACTTCTCCCCCTCGAAAGCGACCTCGCTCGCCCGTTTCATCAGTTCGCGAAACCTTTTTTCTCTTCTTACCAGGTGATCGGCCGGTAAGACAATCATGACGGATTTATCGTCGTTCAGATCCAGTGTTTTATGAGAATATATCGCCGATAACCCGATACATGGAGCGGTATTCTTCCCCATCGGTTCCTCAATAATATTATTTCCCGGAAGCTCCGGTAATTCTTCCTGAACCATTTCTCCTTTGCCCTTGTTGGTTACCACCAATACGTTTTCCGGAGAAATCAGAGGGGATATCCGATCGAACGTCCGCGAGAGCAGAGATTTCCCATTAACTTCTATAAATTGTTTGGGGCGAGCCGGCGTGCTCAACGGCCAGAGTCGTCGCCCCCTGCCCCCTGCCATTATGACACCGTAAACTGGAATATTATTCACCTTACCACCTCTTATATTAAAAGCAATTAAAAGTCCGCCCAGGTTCTTTAAAACTCGACCTTCAACCCCGTAGAACCAAAGAAACTCGAGTAAAACTCTCCTGAATCATTCAACCCCCAGTTAAACCCGGAGGTAAAGGATACTCCCCACCTGTTGCGAAAGGGGTAGGAAAAACTGGTTTTAGTGGATAACCCAAGCTTGCCCGAGCCAGGAACGTAATTCAACTCGAAACTGGCTTCCGGAGAAAGCTTGGAATTGATCTTCCAGTCCAGATTGTCCGTTAAAAGATATGACAAACCTTTGTCGGAACTGTAACCGGCACCTGCTTCAATTTCATTCGTTACCCTGCTCCAGGGACTCCATTCCGTGCCCAGAGTCAGGTCTCCGCTGTACTTTTCTTTACGTCCTTGAACCGGGTGCGTAAGCAGGTTTCTGCTCAATCGATAATCCAGAACTGGAGTCAAGTCCGGCAATTCATAGCTTATATTGCCCTGTAATTTATCCTCGTATTTGACCAGTTTACTCCCGGACGGCATATTGACTTTGCGACTCAAGCTAACCCTGGTGGATAAGGGGTTAAAAGATCCACTTGCCGACAGCTTGCCCGTAATTTCGTTTCCCGAATCGCTCGTATTCCACCCCAGCGAAAGAGAGGGTGACACTCCAATAGCTCTAAAAGTCAGTTCGTTGAAATCCGATTTAAGCGTTAGCTTGTTCTGCCAGCTGAGTTTGCCGGGCACCAGCAAGGATTTTGCCTGACCTTTGCCACTTAATTGAAAACTCAATCCGTAATCGTTAACCAGACCCAGGTCCCTGGAGTAACCGAAGTTCCAGCCGAGCTTCTCGTTCTTCTTTCTTTTCAGGGAGCCAAAAGCGAGGGGATAAAGATAGTTAACCCCGAAATTCGTGGAGTCCCAGGGGGAAAGGGTCACGTTAGCTGCAATAGTCCCGTAATCGCTGGTACCTCCATCGGAACCTATATCCCTGTTCAGTCCGAGATCGAAGGCAGTGGACAGGCCTCCTTCCCAGAAGTCCTTACTCAGCCCCAGGTTCATACCGAGTTCGGTCTGCCCACCCTTTTTCCTGGTCCAGCTAAATGCAGTGGAGGTATCCACTATTGTCGACCAATCCACGGCCACCTGATTGGATACTGACCATTCGCTCGCATCAGTGGTTAAAGCGGAAAGAGAATAGTTACTATTCAAATCAAGCGATAGTCCTTTGGCGAGCTGAGCCGCCAGCCCTACTTCCGCTGCCAGCCTGTCATTGCGGTTTTGCTTTCCGATCGGGGTGTAGGTCGGCTGGACGTAGTTGAGACCGGTAGACAGTGAAATATCCCGCCCCCAGACCCCGAACGTCCTGGACGCACCGGCGGTCAAACTTATCCCCCTGTCTGTATGTCCGGCCGGGTCGATGCTCGCATAACGGTTTTCGTCCAGTCCGTCGATTTTCGTCTTTTCGGTAAGATATTTCCGCAGCTCTTCAGCCAGCCTATAGACAGTAAGTTCCCCGGTTCCGTCTACCCTGTAGCCCTCACTACCGGCCCAGACACGGGAACCGGTGCCGAGCACGGCAGTCACTTTCCTATTACCGTAAAGTTCCGAAGAGCCCAGTCGGGAAAATCCGTTATCGGTAGAGTACCAGATTTCGCTTCCGGATACTGAGATGGAATTGACCGATTGATCCTCCAGGAGCCATTCTGGCGAATCCGTCTTTACCTTTGCTATTCCATCAGTTGAAGCGACGTATAAGACGCCATTCGAAACCTCCAGGTCATGTACCCTCGCCGATAATTCAGGCAATTTCCCCACCAGTTCACCTTTTTTAAGATTATAACGATATAGTCCATCTTTGGTCCCGAGCCAGAGCTTTTCCCCGAGGTGCGTGATCTCGGTGATGGGAATATCCTTAATACTATCCGGAGTGATCACCTCCCAGCTTGTTCCGTCTTTCAGCTTCCCGATTTCCCCCCTTACAACGCCCGACTCCGTGCCAAGCCAGATAATTTCACCGTCACTGGCAAGGCTAAGGACTTTCGGCTCAGGCAAGCCGTCGGATTCGTAAAAGCTCTGCCAGTTGGTTGCCCTGCCGAACGGCGCGGATCCCGCCAGCTCCACCTTTGTCAGACCGGTATTGGCCCCCAGGAATAATAGACCATCAACTATTAACCCGTCATTAACGTCTTTCCCGGCCAGGCCATCCTTCGTATCGTAACTCTCCCAGACCTCGTTTCCGTTCTCCGACTTCTTAACCGTGAATCCGTTTTTGTGAGCGAAAAGAGTAATTTCGTAACCGGATTCGGCAAGACTCAGTATTTTTGTTATTCGATTCGGTAATTTCACCCTCTTATTGTCGTCAAAAGGGAATTGATTAACGTTCCCGCCGAGTTTAAAACTGGCATTCCAGCCGTTCTCCTTATAACTGGCACTAATCCCGCCAACCGTATGGACGTTGGGCATTGTAGAGACTTCAGGTGATAACTCAGACGGCGCCATATCGCGTGCTTGAAACAAACTGACGTCCAGAACCAGCCCGTAATCCGATTTCATCCTCGTGCTGAAACCGTAGAGGACCCTGCCGTATTGAGCGAAACCACCCAGACCACCACGAGCCCGCTCGAAGTCAACTTTGATCTTGTCATCCGGACCAACTTCCCGGAAGAGAATCAACGCCCCCGTCTCGTAATCTATCGAATAATCCGTGTTCTTAGTTAGCAGGTTGCCGTTCAAATAAACCTTTTCGCTATTGGGAGCAACGGAAAACCCCAGCATATACGTCTTACCCGATATCTTGTACTTAAATGTGGCCCTGATCCTCCTGTCAGCCAGTCCGGTGTCGAAGAATTTTTCCGGAAAATCAAGCTCGATCAGGCCTTTTTCGTTAAACAACTGGTAGGAGTAACCGCTCAGACCGTCTACTGATTGCCAGTTTCCGTCTATCTTGACCTCCAGCTGAAAGTCCTCCTGCTCTATCCCCGACCTTCCAAGGGAATAGAAGCGTCGTCGCTCGTAGCTCTCAAGATCCAGGGATTGATCTCCAACGTTTAAGGATACGTAGTCCTGTAAAGCGCTGAGAAACTTTTCCTCGTAATCCGTTCCGGGATTAAACGGGTACTCCTTCTTCTCCTCTTCTGTTAACCCCTCGTTGTAAAGAGAGATATAATCCTTTATCCGGCCCCGGAGCAGGCTAAATCGCTCCTCCAGTAAAATCAGATTATCCCGCTGGTTTGAAACTACTTTGAATTGACCCGAGGAAAGTTTTTCCTTCGGTTCGTCGGTGATTTCCTTCTGAAGGTACCCGATCTCCCATTCTTCAAGGAAACTCCAGAAACTATCCGTTCCCGTAAAAGTAAGTTCCGGTTCCGTAAAACCCTCAACGTACTCCACATCGAGACCGTAGTACTCGAGACCGCGGATATTTTTGCTATAGCCGGTCTCTTCTAATTGCGCATCGGTTTTGTAAAGACTGTATTCGACTTCCGATTTCGCCGTATTGCCGTAGAATATTTTCGTCTCCGAAACACCCTGAAGCTGGCCGGCCACCGCTTCCAATTCGGTTCCGTCAAGATTCCCGCTCAGCTGTAGTCCGAGAAGCTTCTTGTTATAGACGGTAAAATTGTCTCCGCCCCCGGCTACCGAATCCCCCAGTAAACCATCCCAGTTATCAGTATCCATCTTTATCCCGAACTGCTGTAAATAACCGGGATTACTATCGTCCAGATCGGCATTCAGGGAAAAGTTCTTCCCCAGCTGACCGTCCAGTTTAACCCTCAAAGACTGACTCAAGGAATACGAGTCTTTCGGGTAACCAACCTGAGAAAGGCTGGCTCCGTCACCGAGTCCAAACTTGACCGACCAGGTCTTTTCACCGGAAAGATCTATCTTGAAAGATCCTGTTTGAACGGTCAAAGCTAACCCGTTGATCGAAAAAGCAACTATCAAACCGAGCAAGAGAACAAAAAAGCACAGGGAAAACTTTCTGGATAAAGAACGATGGATCAAATATATCTCGACCTCACGTATTCAGCAAGTTATAGCTATCGCGGTCTCCTGCACAAAAATTTATCCGGAGAATTGCACTCGAAGACCGAGAAAACAGGCCCTCTCATGTTCAGGGGGCAATTTTTCTGTATTATTAATCACGAATCAATCGGTCCAATTTCTAAAATACTTCCAGAAGCGAATCCTTTAAAAAGATCGTAGACTACAGAGTGACACTCCTCAAGAAACTTAAGGTAAAACTCAACTA
>CAZRDU010000067.1:0-8139 GCA_964599005.1 uncultured Thermotogae bacterium | reverse complement strand
ACTATTAACCATCCGGTTTTACAGTTCAACGTTTTTTCTCACCCAGGACTTCTTACTCTCTCTGCGTTATTAGATACTCGAAAAATTTGCCTTGACAGGTTCCAGTTATTTGGTTAATATGTAACCGTTCACGTATCCGTTCACGTGAACGTTAATAAAAGGTGGTAAAGACCCTGTCTCACTATGAATAAGAAAAAGAAAGTGACTATAGAAGATATTGCGGAAGAAGTTGGCTACTCTGCTAATACGGTTTCCCGGGCGCTAAACGATAAATCCGAGATCAAACAGGAGACTAAAGATCTCATATTAAAAACTGCAGAAGAAATGGGTTATCGTCCAAATCGGGTTGCTCAAAGGATGAGAGCTCAGAAGACCGGAATCCTCGGCGTAGTAGTTGCTAATAACGCAAACCCTTTCTTTTCAAGGGTAGTAAAAGGTATCGAGAGTGCTGCCGCGGACAGGGGTTACAACATCATATTGAAGGATTCGGATGAAAGCCCCGAGAAAGAGGAAGAGGCGATAAAGATAATGTTGTCCGAGCAGGTAGACGGTTTGCTGATCAGCCCGGTGAATTCCGAAAAAAGCAACATAACAAAAATATCCGAGGATCTACCACTTGTTTCCTTTGCCCGACATTTCAAAGGTTTGGAAATCGATTTCGTCCTAATAGATGACCTGAAGGGTGGTTACCTCGCGACCAACCATTTAATCGAAAACGGTTATCAGGAAATCGCTCTCTTGAACGGTCCACTCAATGAATTGAGTGCCCAGGAGAGATTGGAGGGGTACAAAAAGGCTATTACGGAATCCGGAGGTGAGCCCGACCCTGAACTAATATACGATGGGGTCCTCACTATGGACCAGGGATACCGGGCTGGAAAAAAAATACTGGATTCGGATCGCACGCCGGACGCTGTCCACACTTTCAGTGATTTTGTAGCTCTTGGTTTCATGAAAGCCGCTGAAGAGGCTTCTCTCAGGATTCCGGAGGATATTGGTATTGTTGGGTTTGACGACATTCCATTTTGCTCTTACTCGAGAGTACCGCTCAGTACCGTTCACGTTCCCATAAAGGAAATCGGGGAAGAGGCGGTCAATATTTTGCTTGACAGAATCCAGAATCAGAGTAAAGAGGAAGGTTTAGAAACGAATCAAGTAAGACTCGAACCGGAATTGATCGTTAGGGGTTCAAGTGGAGCTTAATAAACTTCCAAAACAACATAGACTGGGAGGTGGTGATAACAACTGACATTGTAAAGATTTGAAATGCAGTACACTAATTTTTCTCCACTGGAGGAGTTAAAATGCATAATAAAGCTAAATTATTGATAATTTTAGTTGTTGCTCTTGGAATTTTCGCTGGATCTTTTTCCCTAGTTCTAGCTGATTCACACGAATTTGACTGGCGCCAGTTTGAAGGCGAAACTATCGTTGTCAGCTTCCCGGCTCACAAAGCTTACAATCACTGGGTAGACATGTTGCCGAAGTTTGAGGAAAAGACGGGTATCGAAGTTCAGGTCGACCAGATGAATTACGGTAAGATGTCCACAACTCAGACCCTGGAGATGAGTAAACCTAATGGTGACTACGATCTCATCTCTATGGTAGGACCCCTTTCCAAAGCAAAATACGCTCAGGCCGGTTATCTGGAACCACTGGGCCCAATGATGGAGAATGAGAGTATTTCCTATCCTGACTGGGATTTCGATGACTTCGTGGATAAACTTGTTACCACTCAGGGAAAGGTTTGCCTGACCTGTAAAGGAAAGAACATTTATCTCGGTGGGGGCGAAGGCAGCGATACCAAATTGTACGCCGTACCCGCCAGTTCCGAGGTAAGCGTCTTTGCTTATCGCAAGGATCTGTTTGAAGAATATGGCCTGGTGGAGCCCAAGACATTTGAAGACGTACTCGAATTATCCGAATTCTTTGCCAAAAACGTCGATGGAGTCTATGGATTGACTATGAGAGGAAAGGCTGGTCATCAGGCGGGTCATGGTACTCTGAATCTGTTAAAACCTTTTGGCGGAGAGATCTTCACGGAAGACTGGGAGCCGGCATTTACGAGCGAGAACGCTCTGGATACACTCCGGTACTTCAAGAAAATAGTCGAATACGGACCTCCGGGAATTCCCAGCTTTGGGGCCGGTGGAAACGACAACGCATTCCTCCAGGGCAAAGCGGCCATGTACCTTGACCATAGTCGAATAGCGTCCCTCGTACGGGATCCCGAGCAGTCCAAAGTCAAAGGCAAAGTCGCCTATACTACTATTCCGAAACGCAAAGGGATAGAAGATACAACGGTCGCCGAGACCGGTGGTTTCGGCATAGCTATACCCGCTAATGCAGGAGAAACGGACAAAAAGGCAGCATTTCTACTTATGCAGTGGATGACAAGCAAGAAGGTTGAGCGGGAACTTATGACTGAATACGGAGTCCAGATCGTTGATCGGGAGTCGCTTATGAAGGAGCCCGAGCTGCAGGAACAATTCCCCGAATACAAGGTAATGGCAAATCAGGTAAAGCTGGCCGATCCCGCATGGCGTCCGGCAATTCCCGAATGGCCAGAGATTGAAACTGAATACTTTGGAGTTGCAGTTAATAAAGTACTGACAGGGCGGAAGGAACCGGAGAAGGCAATGCAAGATATTGTAAAGCCCGTCAGAGAAATAATGGAAGAAGCAGGTTACTACGAATAAATTACAGGAAAGAAGGATAAGGGCGACGCGTCATGCGTCGTCCTTATCCTCCCTTTAAGCTAAACCAAGTTATGTTAGGAAATATGAGTTTTATTGTCCAATATATGTTTGCTGGTTTTGCCCTGGATGGAATTTTAAGGTAGGTTAGGAACGAAGCAGAATTTTATATCAGGGGGAAGCGTGAAAGCAAAAAAAATACTGCAGAAGTTAACACCATACGGTTTTCTTGCCCCGGCGGTTTTGATCTTTGCCCTGGCTCTGTTTTACCCGGTATTTTATAGCATTAGACTGAGTTTCTTTAACTGGCGACTTGTAGAGGTTTACCGTAAAGCACCGGAGTTCGTGGGTATACAGAACTACATAAAAATAATACATAGCCCGGCCTTCCAGACCAGCCTCAAGGTTACAGCCATTTTCATTACCGTTACACTGGCTACCGAGCTCATTGTTGGGCTTGGGTTAGCTTTGCTGGCGGAACGAAAGATAAAGGGGCTTCACCTATTCCGGACTATCTTTCTTTTACCCATAATGGTAGCACCGGTTGTAGTAGGGGTTCTATGGCGGTTCATGTTTAACCCGAATTACGGTCTTGTCAACTACTTTCTGGGCCTGCTGGGGTTTGAAAACGTTCTGTGGCTTTCAAAGCCATTTCCTGCCCTGACCGCTGTTATATTAACCGATGTCTGGCAGTGGACCCCTTTTGTGTTTTTGATGCTTCTTGCCGGATTGCAGAACGTCCCTGAAGATGTTCTCGAAGCATCTGTAGTTGACGGAGCCTCTTATATCCAGAGGCTAAGGCACGTCAAACTTCCCATGATAAAATCCATTATTGGATTGACGATTGTTCTAAGGCTCATTGATGGGCTACGAGCCTTAGTTGTAATGTACGTGATGACAAATGGAGGTCCCGGCAGGGCTACCGAGGTACTTTCTCTGCACATTTATAAAAAAGCATTTGTCAGTCGCAGACTGGGGGAAGCCTCGACGCTGGCGGTCTTTCTGATCATTATACTCTTAATTGTGTCTACCCTGTTGTTCCAGTTCTTCAATACGGAGAGAAGGACCTCGGCTTAATTGTTCTTTATTGAAAAGATAGAAGGATTAACAGGTTGGGGCTCAACCGTGGGGATGTACAACTCGATTTTTAATCAAAGAGAGGTAGAAAATAAAGATGACCCGACTCAATAAATGGCTGAGGAACTATTCGATCCCGGATTTGAAAAAATTGCGAGAAATAGATAAAGCACAGTTGTTACGCTACGTGATGCTGGTGCTGGCTGCCGGAGTGGTGCTGTTTCCGATTTTTATAATGATTACCACTTCGCTCAAGACCAGGATACAGACCTTTTCCATGCCTCCGGTCTGGATATTTAAGCCCACCCTGAAGCACTATCAGGAGGTTTTGTTTTCGGGAAACTTCTTGAAATACCTGGTAAATAGTCTTGTTGTAGCCACCAGTACGGCATTCTTCTCGATACTGATCGGCGCTTTTGCGGCTTATGCGCTGGTGAGGTTCAAGTTTCTTGGCAAACGCGCGGTCTCGACAGTCACTCTGTTGTTAAGAATGATTCCACCGGCAGTCCTGATCGTTCCGCTTTTCGTACTCTGGTTGAATATCGGAATATCAGGCAGCAGGGCGGGGCTGATATTTGCGTATATTGCTCTGAACCTCTCCTTTACCATCTGGATTTTGAGATCTTTTATGAACGAAATACCGGTGGAAATAGAAGAAAGTGCCGTAATCGATGGGTGTTCGGAACTTGGAATACTTTTCCGGATTGTCTTGCCCCTGATAAAGCCGGGATTGGCCGTGGCTAGCATATTTGTATTCAGAATTTCGTGGAACGAATTTATACTTGCCCTGGTTTTGACGAACCGGACTACGAGAACCCTTCCGGTGGCAATTTCTCTCCGGATCACCCAGGTTGGCGTGCACTGGGGTGAAATTACGGCTATGGCTACGATAGTTGCATTGCCTGCTTTCGTTTTTACCTTTCTTTCCGCACGGAGCATCATCAGGGGGCTGACGGCCGGGGCGGTTAAGGGTTAAGAGCCGGCCCGGACAGGCGCACAGACAAGAAGTACTGGATTTTTTGATATGGGTTTGCTATAGATCTGAACTTAACTGAAAGCATTTTCCAATTATGAGGAGGTTTTTGATTATGGACCGAGAGATAAGTGAAATCGATAGAGATCAATGGCTACACGACGTTTTTCCCGAATGGGGAACATGGCTCAATGAAGAGATAGAACAGGAGGAAGTTTCGGACGGAAAATTTGCGATGTGGTGGCTTGGTTGTACCGGCGTCTGGGTAAAAACCCCCGGCAATGCCAATCTTGCTTTCGACTTCTGGGCCGGAAGGGGAAGGTCTACAAAGGAACAACCACCTTTTGAGGGAAGAGAGGACTTCCAGATCAGCAGGATGTCAGGTGGCCGAGATCTTCCGCCTAATCTGAGAGCCATTCCTATGGTTATTGACCCCTTTGCTATTCAGGAGATCGATGCGATCGTTTCCACGCATATCCACGACGATCATATCGATCCTTACGTGGCATCTGCCGTTTGCGAAAACACCGACGCACCATTTATCGGCCCTGAACTATGTGTCGAGAAATGGCATGACTGGGGGGTTCCCGAGGAAAGAACGAAGATCGTTGCGCCCGGTGATACCTTCTCCGTCAAGGACGTCGAAGTTACGGCTTTAAAATCCTTCGACAGGACGGCGTTGATAACCAAACCTCCCGCGGGTGATCTCCGTGGCGAAGTGCCTCCGGACATGGACGAAAGAGCCGTTAACTACCTGATAGATACTCCGGGTGGCTCAATATATCATAGCGGGGATTCACATTTCTCCAACCACTATTTCAAGCATGGAAAGGATCACGATATTGACGTGGCCTTCACTTCTTACGGGAAAAACCCTCCGGGAAGCACGGACAAGATGACCGCCTGTGATTGCCTGAGAGCTGCCCAGAATCTCGACACGGAGGTACTAATTCCGTATCACTACGACCTTTGGTCAAATCAGGTAGTGGATCCACGAGAAATCGAAATGTTACACGACTTCAACAGTCACAGGCTGGACTTTTCGCTCTTTGTGTGGCGGGTGGGGGGCAAGTTTATCTATCCGGACCACAAGGATCTCGGGCGCTACGAGTATCCCCAGGGCGGGGAGGATTCCTTTACCGATAAACCCAATATCCCATACCCCAGTTTCCTTTAATTAGACAATAGAAAAAGATAGGTGGGCAGGGAAGACGGCTTCTCTCAAGTTAATCATTCCCTGCCCTCATTCAGTGTAAGCGTGGTTTTCCGATCCGTTATCTCGATGAAATAGGTAGAAGGCGAGATAGAAAAGTTTAATAGTAATTGAGGAGTGAATATATGAAAGTAGAAAAAATAACTCTGTCAGATCTTCCTGATGTTTATTCTACGGCGGAAATGAAGATAAACGGTGAAAGCTGCCTTCTGGCTGCTCCGGAGAGCCAGGGCGGGGCCTGGCTGTTTAGTTCTTCTGAACCGGAAAACGGACACGAGATAGTGGAAAACCTCGGTGGATGTATGAGTTTGGTTCCGTTGCCCGGGGAGGAAGGTGAGTTTGTTGCTATCGAGGGTTTTTATCCCGTCTTTCAGGCGGAAGGGGCTGGCATAGTCTCTGTTTCCGGTAGTGGAGGAAACTGCTATCAGGGATGGGAGAAAAAACGTGTCCTGGATCTCCCTTTTGCCCATAGAATAGAAGTTATAGATTCCAGCGGCCAGCTATATTTTGTTATTTCGGCTCTGGCGGAGGCGAAGAAGTCTCCGGAAGATTGGTCGAAGCCCGGAGCGACTTACGCCGGAAAAGTTCCGGAAGTTCCGAGCGGAAACTGGGAAATGACGGAAGTCTTATCCGACATCTATAAAAACCATGGCATGCACGTAACTGAATTGGAAAACGAGAAAGTAATTTTGATCTCCGGGCAGGAAGGAATCTTTGCGCTTGCCCCTCCCGTCGAGGAAGGAAGTGGCTGGGAAACCAAAAAGCTGGTTGAGCGGGAAGTGAGCGACGTATTCGTTCACGATGTGGACGGTGACGGGAAACAGGAGATGTTGACTATTGAACCTTTTCATGGTGACGTGCTTGGATTTTACGAGAACGAAAACGGGAACTGGACCCGTTCGACCACTTATCCGATAGAGTTCGGCCATGTCGTCTGGGCGGGAGAGCTACTAGGCAGGCCGAGAATTATTGCCGGCAGCAGAGAAGGAGACAGCGATCTCGAAGTTTTAAAGTGGGATTCGGCCGAGAATGATTTAGTTCAGGACTTCGTAATCGATAAAGGAGTAGGGCCGACACAAATTACTGTTTTGAACCAGAACGGCCGTAGTCTGGTATTTTCGGCAAATAACGGCACCGGTAGTGTGGATCTTTACAGGTTGTACGAGTGAAAGTCAGGCTTTGAGCTGAGGAATAAATATTCAGGAGGGAATATGGAAGATTTACAAAATTTTGAAGAAAAAAACGAAGAAGTATTTTCAAGGTTTGAAGAAGCTCTTGAGACGGATCCTGGAATACTTGAGGAATCGATAAACTTTTCCTGGAGTAACTGGGGCTTCGGCCAGGAGGACCTATTTGCCTCGGCGAAGAGATTGAATGATGCGGGAATAAAGTACCTGGAACTACATGGAAACCGCTACGGCGAGTCCCTGGGCTACGAAGTAAAGGAAGTTCGAAAGGTGCTCGACGAATTTGGCCTGGAAATTTCAGGTATATGTGGCATGTTCACGCCGCAAAACGATCTGTCAAGCAGTAAGGGCTGGATAAGGCAGGAGGCAATTGATTATCTGAAGCGAAATATCGAGCTGGGCCACGAACTGAACGCCGAGTATTTTTTAATAGCTCCAGCAGCTGTTGGCAGGCCCGAACCGATGGACGAGTTCGAGATAGATAGGTCAATTGAGACTCTTTCCCGGGTTGCAGGAGAGCTTGAATCGGCGGGAATCAAGGGAGCAATTGAACCGATAAGGGCCTCAGAGACAAGTATAGTTAATACTTTTCAGGAAGCTGTGGATTATATAGAAAAGCTGGATCATCCGGCCGTTCAATGGATAAATGGAGACGTATATCACATGAGCCAGGAGGAAGAGCATATTGGCAGGACGATTATCGAGCACGGAGAGCGTCTCGTAAATCTACATATGGCTGATACAAATAGGCGGGCCCTGGGAGAAGGCATGCTGGATCTGGATACCGTGATTGCCGCGCTTTACGCGATAGACTATTCCCGGGGAGAAAAATTTGTTACCGCGGAACCACTCGGGCCGGGCGGTAACCCTTATCCGGCAATGCATGGAAAGCCCGAAGAAGAAAAACTGAATCAACTCGTCGAACAAACAGTAGATTATTTCAGAGAAAGGGAAGAAGTAGTTCGTTCAAAAAATCGATAAAAGCCAGAGCCG
>CAZRDU010000066.1:0-8147 GCA_964599005.1 uncultured Thermotogae bacterium | reverse complement strand
CTCTTTCCAGCTTATGTATTAAAACCGTTCAGACTAGGTTTGATAAAATTGGAAGTATCACTCACCCTAAAAGCAGGGCAGATATTACGAACAGAAAACCAGTAAATATGGAAATCACTGCAGTATCCATATTAAATAGGGAAGCAGGCATTTCTAGCTCCTTTAATTTCCTCCAGCTGATCAACAGTACGAGTCCCCCGGCGGGTACCAGAGCAAAAGTAACGGCCAGATGATGAGGAACCATTAGGCCAATTATTTCCCTCCCGCCAAGAATAACCCATCCAATTACGCCAGATAAAGCCACGAACAGGGTGAAACCGAGTATTGGTAAATCATTGATTCTGAAACCCTCTGTAGAAGTCCCTGCTAATAGCGCTCGATTGAGCTCTAAGGAATAAACCACTGTTCCAAGCCCAATAACCAGTATAGCCCACCAGGCCCACCCGTGACCCGCCTCTTCAAGTAGAAGCGTTTTGCTAAAGTAGACGTTAAACGGAGGGATAGCCATTATAGACAGGGATCCAACTATCAGACCGAGCTTACTGGATAGGGGGACTGAGGATATTTTATCTTTATAGATATCTTTACCACCAACACCCGCGTGACCAACGGACAAAAAGAGCAAACCCTTAAACAAACCGTGAAAGAATATATGGAGGGAGGCGGCCAAAATACCGGCTGGGGTTCCAAGCCCCACACCTATCAGAATATAACCCATCTGAGAGATCGAGGAAAAAGCAAGGATTCTTCTCGGTCGTGAACTAATAACTGCAAAAACCGCTGCTACGATTCCAGTCATTATACCCAGCCAAATCAAAAGATTGTTCATGCTAGCAAGTGCTGAAATACGAATTATTCCTATTAAACCTGATTTCGTGCCGATGCCGGCCAGTAAAGCTGATGTAACTGTACCGCTATAAGTGTAAGCATCGGGCAGCCACATGCTGAAAAGAAAGACCCCACCTTTCACGGCAAGCCCGGTAACCATTAAACCAAGCCCAATATACAGGCTAAAAGACGGGTCATCATTAAAAGCTCCTAATAGTTGGTCGATACCCAGATGACCTCCAATTCTGTATACGAGCCCCAAACCGATCAAGTACAGGCTCATCGCCAAAGAGGAGAGAACTAAATACTTGATGCCGGCGTAAATCTGATACGCTTTCCTTTCGTAACCGATAAGAAGAATCGAAATTAACGATATCAGCTCGATAGAGACGTAAATATTGAAGAGATCGTTGGAAAAAGCGAGAGAAAAAGAAGTTGCAAAGAGAAAATTATAGAGGATAAAGTAATCACGTTGTTTCTTCTCTCCCAGATACATCAGCGTAAAAAGGTTTAATAGGACCACCAGGGCCGCAAATAGAAGGGTGGTCTGGTCTATCTTTATCTCGATTCCCAGGACTCCCCATTCTCCCAGGGTCGTAACCAAATCCCCTCTGGTAGCGTAAAGAAACACACCTCTTGCCAGGCCAGCCAGGGCACCCGCCCATCCCATCAGGCTAAACCAGAATCTGTAGCGGGGATAGGTCATACTCAATATACCCGCTAATAAATAGGCCGAGGTTCCTGTAAGAAGAGGAATCATTCTCTCACCCAACCGAAACTTTGAAAGTGGCTTCCGGGAGTCCATAACTCCAGCCAGAAACCGAAATATTCTACATCCTATTACACAAAACTTTACGCATTCATGGCCTGGAACTCATCCCCCCTTAAACTATCACGAATCAGCTAAAACTTGCCCTTTTTATTCCATCAACGTACTAGTTACAAAAGATTAAGACTCGTATAATAATCTGCGCAAGGCAGTTGACTTTTTCCCGGGAACTTTCTATTTGATTTTGCGTATTCAGAACTGGCGAAGCTCTTTTTGGTGTAAATAAAAACGTTCTGACCTGGCCGCCGGTGCCAAAAGCATGAGAGAAGAAACCCTGATAAATAATCTCGTAAGACCCATAATTAAGTGAGAGGAACTTTCATTCAGTATAAGCAATCAGTTCACTGCTTATGGTTTTTTCTTTCAATCGAACGAACCCACTTTCGGGGGGATTTTATGGTAGACTATTCTTTACCCGAGGAAACAAATAATCTTCTGCAGATACTGGACCGATCCAGAGATACGCCGATAATGGTGCTAAACGAAAAAGGTGAGGTCATTCTTTTCAACCCCGGCTGCGAGAAACTGCTCGGTTTCAACTCCGAAGAGATGGTGGGAAGTCAGGTAAGCGAACTACTGGCGGAGGATGATGAAGGGAAGCCAGTCAATACATTCCTCCCTGAAACTGATAACAGGCCCGGTTCCGCCCGAGCCAAATTCAAGGTAAAGAAAGGAGAGAACATAGAACTCGACTGGAATATCCTCTATTCCGGTCAGGAGGCTGACACGGAACTGGCTATATGTTTGATCAACCCCGGCGGTAGCGGGGAATCGGAGAAACAGACCACCCCATATTACAATGCAGTCAAAGAGACGGCGGAAAAGTACAAAACCCTGTTTCAATACGCTTATGATGCGATACTCCTCTCTCGTTTCGAAACCGGCAGGATTTTCGAGGCAAACCCTGAAGCCGAGAACCTGCTGGGCTACCAGACCGAGGAACTCATGGGGAAAAAGTTGCCGGACCTCTTTGCGAACGGGGATTTCCCCCAGCTCAAGGACCAACTGGAAGGCGGTAGGTTCTTCTACCGAGAGGACCAACCTTTAACGAAAAAGGACGGATCCCGGATAGTCGCCTCCATGAGCACCTCGCTGATAGAATTTCAGGGAAAGAAGACCATACTGGCGCTTCTGCAGGATATGACGAGAAGAATCGAACTGGAGGAGGAACTCAGGAATAGGGCCCAGAGCCTAAAAGAATCCAACGAGAAGCTCGAAGAGATAATCCACATCATATCCCACGATCTGAAGGAGCCGCTCAGGTCGATCGGAACCTACAGCGACATGCTGTTCACGAAATACCGGAATGAACTAACCGATACCTCGTTCAAAAGACTGGAGGATATAAAGGAGGGGGCTACACGGTTAAAGAATATGCTGGATGAGGTATCCAACCTCGCTCAGGTTACCACAGACGTCTCACCCGAACCGATTAAAGTCCCGGAGTTAATCGAGGAGGTCAAAGGAGAACTGGGCCTGGATCTAACCCAAGCGGAGATCAAAGTCGACTCCGACTTCCCCGAGGTGGTGTTTGACAAGTTCCAGTTAAAGGTACTGCTAAAGAATTTATTGGCCAACGGATTAAAGTACAACACTGACCCCAAGCATATCGAAATAGGTTACAACCTCACCCCCGAGGAATCGAAGCTGGCGATCTTCGTCCGGGACAACGGAAAGGGGATTGCCGAAGAGCACCAACAAAGGGTATTCAGGATGTTCGAACAACTAGAACCTGACAAATATTCAAGGGGAACAGGTGCCGGGCTTGCCTTATGCAAAAGAATAGTTGAAGGAAACAACGAGGAGATATGGTTGGATTCGGATCCCGGTGTGGGGACAGCGGTTGGCTTCACAGTCCCAATTCACGAGAGGGAAAGGGAAGCCGAGGACTTTATCTGGAGACTTTCCTCCTCCCTGGATATGCTTACTGATTCTCAACAGGCTCGTTCAGACGTGATAGACGAGGACTCCGGGTTATACGATCGCAATTATTTCGACAAGATTCTGGCCGACCGTCTCAGGGAATACTGCAATGACGGAAACGAGGTCAGGTTTCTAGTCATTGGTTTCTCCGGGTACCAAGAGTTAAAAGACAAATACGACGCCGAGCATTTGGCTCGATTTCGGGCCGAGTTAGCAACGCACTTAAAAAACTCGATCAGGCAATCGGATCTTCTCTTGCGGTTCTCGGAGAAGCTCTTTTTGTTGATATTGCCGCAGCTCTCGACAGAATTAAAGCACGTAAAAAGCAGGATTTCGGAAGGGATAACCGAATGGAACGACAATTCTGAACTTCTGGATCACCCTGTGGAGTTGTCATTTGGCTCTTCTACTCTATCCGAAACCAAACTTCGTGATCCGGTAAAAGCACTTAAGGAAGCAGAGGAAAATATTACAGTTTGAATCCACCCACTTTTTATCCTTCCTCATACCACCCCCACCTTAATTGACTCTCACCAGAGTATGACATAATGTGATTAATGTGCCAAAATCTGGTTGAATCGTGAAGTGATAAAATGTCCGAAAGAAATGCTCCAGATGATATCTCTCTTGGCAAGCTAGCGGAAACAAGTCCCTCCGCTATTACTAAGGTGGATAAACATGGTAACATAGTTTATGCCAACAGCAGAGCAGAAGAAGTGCTGGGGCTTGAAAAAAGCGAAATAACCGACAGAACTTACGACAACCCCGACTGGAAGATAACCGACTTCGAGGGTAACGACTGCCCCCAAGAAAAACTACCCTTTCAGATAGTCAAAAATACCGAGAAGCCTGTCTGCAACTTAAAACACGCAATAGAGTGGCCCGACGGTGACAGAAAATTCTTATCCATTAATACCAGCCCCCTGTTCGACGAAGACGGTAACTTCGACGGGATGGTAAGCGTAATTGAGGATATTACGGATCAGGTCAAGACGAGAGAAGAGCTAGAGAAAAGTAAGGAGAGATATCGAAAGTACTTCGAGAAATCGGGCGAGGCCATATATGTATTAAAAATGGGAGGCGGGGATCACGGAAAGATACTTGATGTAAACCCGCAAGCAGAGGTTCAATCAGGCTACAGTCGGAGAGAGCTAATCGGAATGAATATGGTTGACGATCTCAGTATTGAGATCGTCGATATGGATAGCGAGGAAGCTAATAAGAAGCTGACTTCTGGCGAGACCGTAACCTTCACCGATAGAAAAGAGAGAAAAGACGGGTCGGAGTACTGGTCTGAAGTCGTTGTAACCCCGCTACAATACGAAGGCAAACAGGCCAACCTATCGATTAACAGAGACATCACTGACCGTAAAGAGGTAAGGAAAGAATTGGAAAAGAGTGAGGCCAAGTTCAGGGCCATGGCGGAACAGGCTCACGATGGTTTATTTATCCACAGTTACGATAAAATTTTGTGGGCAAACGACAGGGTCTCCGAAATAATTGGCTATAGCAATGAAGAAATCTATCAGGAGAACCCTATGGATTTTCTCCACCCGGAGGACCGAGATAGAGTTAAGGGAATAGCTAAAAGAAGGGTAGCAGGGAAAGATGTGCCCTCAACCTACGAGGCCCGGCTAGTTAGAAAAGACGGTAGAGTGAGAAACTGCGAGTTCGCCGTCACCCGGATCGAATACAATGAAAAACAAGCGTTCCTGGGTGCAGTTAGGGACATTACGGAGCGGAAAAAGGCAGAAGAAAAGTTGCGGGAAAGCGAGAAAAAATACCGCTCCCTCTTCAACAGCATCCGGGACGCAATACTGGTGGCCGATACCGAGAGAAACATCACCAACTGTAATCCGGCTTGCACCGAACTATTTGGCTACGATTTAGAAGAAATCGAAGGGAAGAAGACTAAATACCTCTATCATGACGAAGAAGAATACGAAGAAATGGGCGATGAGATTCGGGAAAGCATGGATGATCCCAGCTTCTTCTATACCATCCATTATGAAAGGAAAAGCGGTGAGGTGTTCCCGGGCGAAACTAACGTCTTCTACTTGAGGGGCGATGAGGGAGAGGTGGTTGGATTCATCGGACTCATTAGGGACATTTCAGAACGCATAGCCAGAAAAGAGGCTTTAGAGCGTTCCCAGAAGCGCTACCAAACTATTTTTGGAAACACGGGCACTGCGATGATCATAATCGAAGAAGATACCAAGATCTCGCTGGCGAATGAGGAGGCGGAAAAAATGACCGGATACTCAAAAGAGGAGATCGAGGGAAAGATAAGCTGGACGGAACTCGTGGCAGATGACAAAAAGCTAGAGAAGATGAAAGAATATCACAAGTTACGCCGACAGAACCCATCCGCCGCCCCCAATCAATACGAATTCAAGCTGGTGGACAAAAAAGGACACGAGAAGGACGTCTTGATATCAATTGACGTTATTCCGGGGACTGAAAAAAGTGTTGCCTCCCTGATGGACATTACTGAACGCAAAAAGTCCCGGAAGCAGCTTCAGCAGAGCGAAGATAAACTCAGAGAATCTTTTATTGAACTGGCCGAAACTACCTCCCGGGTACTGGGAGTCCGTGACCCTTATACCCAAAAACACGAACTCAAGGTCGGTGAACTGGCGAAAGAAGTTGGACAAAGAATGGGACTGGAAGAAGAAAAACAGCTCGGCCTTTATCTCGGCGGCGTGTTACACGACATAGGGAAGATAGCGGTACCGGAAACGATCCTGACGAAACCCGGCGATCTGAAGGACGTCGAATGGAGAATGATTAAATCTCACCCCAGAGTCGGTTACAATCAGATTCTCGAAGATACTGATTTCCCGTGGCCGGTTGCCGAAATGACATTACACCACCACGAGAGGCTGGACGGTTCGGGTTATCCGGATGGCCTGGAAGGGGATGAACTAACCACCGAAGTCAGGATACTCGGAGCGGTTGACGTGGTAGAAGCCATGAGCACCAGACGTCCCTACAGGGCTGCCCGGTCAAAGGAACGCACCTTGAAAGTAATGAAGGAGGGCAAAGGGAATAAGTTCGATCCGGAAGTAGTAGAAATACTGGTTGCAATGATCGAAGAGGGGGAAATCGATTTTGGAGAAGGTGACCGGAGGAACGGGTGATAAGGTTGCATTTAATCCAGTGCGTTAAAATCCTGGCTTTAACGCAATCACTCCAGGTCCTCCTGTCAGGCTTCTTTTTCAGCCTCTTTTATCGCCTCGATCAATATTTCGGTCCCGGATTTTACCATCTTTTCCGTCAGGACCAGCGGGGCCAGGCAACGAACTACATTTCCGTAATGCCCCCCTAGCTCGAAGATAACTCCTTTCTTATAGGCCAATTCCTGGACTCTCTCGGCCATTTCCGGGTAGGGTTCCTTGGTCTTTTTGTCCTTTACAAATTCGATCCCGATCATTAATCCCTTTCCGCGAGACTCCCCCACATATTCCATTGCACTCTCTTCCGCTTTAAGCTGGTTTAACATGACTTCTTCCATCTCTTTCACGTGCTCGTTGATCGCGTTCTCCTCGATGAATTCCAGACTGGCAAGTCCGGCTGCCATCGCCACCTGGTGGCCCCTGAAGGTTCCAATATGCGCGCCCGATTCCCAGTTATCCAGTTCCTCCCTATAAATGATTGCTCCCAGAGGGAAACCAATTCCACCGAAGCCTTTAGCTATCGTCATGATATCGGGAACCGTACCGGTCAGCTCGGAACTAAAAGTTTCCCCACACCGCCCGTTAGAAGCCTGTATTTCGTCAAAGATCAACGGTATATCGTGTTCGTCAGCAATTTCTCTCAAACCCGGAAGAAAATTATCCGGAGGCACTATACTCCCCCCTTCCCCCTGGACGGGTTCAACGATAATGGCAGCAGGTAGAGTCACCCCGGAATGAGGATCCTCGATCATCTTCCTGACGTATTGCAGCGACTTCTCCCCGCATTCCTCCGGGGAATCGGCATCAAACGGACAGCGATAGGGATAAGGGTAAGGAGCAAAATGAGTTTGCGGCAATGTCGGCTGGTAGTCGGAAAAGAACTTCCTCCCGCTGGAGGTCGAAAGAGCGCCCTGGGTCATACCGTGATAACCGCCCTGAAAAGCCAGAATAGTCTTTCTCTCCGTATTAAACATGGCAAGTTTCAGCGCAGCTTCCACTGCATCCGAACCCGTCGGAGCCGTAAAGAACACTTTTCCTTCACCCAGCTCGCCCGGGGCGAGTTCAAGCAGTTTCTCCGCCAGAGAGGTTCTGACTTCCGTCGGAAAATCGAGGGCGTGGACGAGTTTTCCCAGCTGCTCCTCGACGGCATCCAGCACCACGGGATTCAACTGACCCACGTTGAGAACACCGGCTCCTCCGAAAAAATCGAGGTAAATGTTCCCGTCGACATCCCTGATAGTCGCCCCTTTTGCTTCGTCAATTGCCAGGGGCGTCGCCCTGGGGTAAGAAACGGCGCTGCTTTCCAGATCTTTTTGCTTCTCCAGAAGTTCAGTCGATTTTGGCCCCGGTGGCGATACAGATATTTTCGGTTCTTCCGTAAAATGTAGCTC
>CAZRDU010000065.1:0-8305 GCA_964599005.1 uncultured Thermotogae bacterium | reverse complement strand
TCGTATTTCGAGTCCAGGGCGGGCTGGAGTTCTTTTCGGACTTTCTCCGTGATAAAGTCTTCCGGATCGATCTCTTCCAGGCGGTCAATTTCACGAAACAAATTGGACAACCAGAAACCGAGGCAGTCCAGAATCACCGCTCCGGAAAAATTTCTGGCTTCCAGCCCTGCAAGTTCCTCCCCAATTTCCACCGGTTCTTCTATCGTATCCCAGCTTTCGGGTCTTTCTTCTTTGTGCCTGGCAATCCGGCCCTCCATTTCTTCGTCCGTCGGGACACCTGTGGCCAGGTAGACAACTTCACTGTATTCTTGAGCGATCTCTGAAGCCTTACTGCTTTTGCCGCTCCGCGCTCCACCCAGAATCAATTTCATCTCGGTCACCACTTTGAACTAATTTTTTCGTCGGATTAAATCAGAACCAGGACATCTACTTTATCAATCAGTACAAACAGGATAATGGCAATCGGACGAACTATTTCTCCCGCTGCACCGGCTATATCTCCGTTAATTCCTCCGATTACCCGATCCCCCAGTTTAACAATTCCGAAGACGATAAGAAAAACTGCGATCAGTGGTAGAGCTACAAAAGGGTCCATGAACAGGGCGGAAAAAGCGAGTGAAATTAAAAACCCCCCAACCCAATCCGGCCAGTTCATTCTATCCATGAACGTGGAAGCCATCCCTTCGTGCGCGCTTGTCCCGAAGAAGAGCACTGAATGCATCCCCAGTTTGCTCAGGACTTCGGCCGTCAGGACTATAAGAAAAATTTGATAAAACGAGTCAATTGAAAAAAGCTCCACCAATCCCGAGAAAAGCAGAATATTGGTAGCAAAGATGCTTACCAGACCGGCCGCCCCGGTTTTCTCGTCTTTCATAACTGATCGACGCTCCGAATGCGTACCCCCTGTCACCAGACCATCGGCGAAATCCGCCAGACCGTCGGCATGCAGGATCCCGCAGATCAAATACAAAACGACGAGATAGGTACCGGCGGCAATGAACTCCGGCAGGTAAGAAAAGGGGATAGCTATCCCGCCAAGGGTAGCGCCAACGATCGCCCCCACCAGGGGATATAGAAAAGAATTGTCGACGAAATCCCAGAAATCCTCCTCGCCCTGGCTAAAGGGAAAGGTGGTCTCGAAAGTCAGCCCCCCTCGCAGGCCATTTAATATTCGTCTCATAGATCTATCTCCGGAGGATAAACTTTTTGTATTACCTCAGTACTCATAGCCCGGTCGCTGTACTACACCCTCGTCGTAAAAATGCTTTACGTTTTCAATACGACTGACCAGATCGGCTTCCGCGACCAGGCTTTCGGGTGCGCCCCTTCCCGTACAGATCAATTCCAAATTGTCCGGTTTCATCTCAAGCAGTGAAATAAATTCTTCCTCCTCTATCCATCCACCATCCAGGGCGACGTTTACCTCGTCGAGAGCCAGGAGATCGGGTACTTCGTCTTCCACCCTGAAAAGGCTTTTTAGATACTTCAGGGCCTTCCTGCAGCCATTTCGGGCCTCTTCTTCGCTGGTTCGACCAAAGTCGGGGTGATCATGGACGAAGTTCCTGACGGGAATTCCCAGTTTCTTCATAACCTTAAAAGTACCCCGGGAAAATCGTTCCTCATTGCCCTTAAAGAAGCTTATATATCTGGCATCCAATCCATGTCCTTCCGCCCTAATTATCTGCCCGACTGCGGAAGTGGTCTTTCCTTTGCCTTCACCGGTATGAACCAGAACGTTACCCCCAGGCCTCTCCCTATCTGCTTCAGAACCTTCCATAATTCCCCCCTATTTGCTCAGGGTTTCAGTCTTCGGAAAAATATGAATCGACCCCTTTACCTCGGAGTCCTCGACTTCTACATCTACCCCGAACACTTTTGCAATATTATCTTTTGTCAGCACGTCGTTCGGCTCCCCCACTACTTCTACCTCCCCGTCCGCCATCAGGGCCACCCTGTCAGCGTATTGAGCTGCAAGATTGAGGTCGTGGATTGCGGCTATCACCGTGAGACCTTCCGATTGCAGGCATTTCACTGTTTCCATTATTTTGATCTGGTAGTTGATATCCAAACTTGCGGTAGGTTCGTCCAGTAACAGAAGTTCGGGTTCCTGTGCCAGGGCTAGCGCCAGAAATACCCTCTGTTTCTCTCCCCCGCTCAACTGATTTACGTACCGCTCGGAAAACTCTTCCAGGTCCGTAATCTCGATTGCCCTATCAACTGCCTCAAGATCTCCTTCCGAATGCCTCTCGAATCTATCCAGATGAGGGAAACGACCCATTTCCACGACTTCCCTGACGGTAAAATCAAAGCCCACGCTCGTTTCCTGCTCCAGTGCCGCGACCTTGGTTGCAACCTCTCCTATCGGAATCGTAGTTAGCTCTTTTTCACCCAGATAAACCGCTCCATCGTCCGGATCCAGCACCCCGCCAATATTTTTCAACAGGGTAGTTTTACCGGAACCGTTCGGTCCGACAACGCCGATAAATTCACCCTTTCTAACAGTAAGATCGAGACCTTCCAGCACGCCCTTCCCGTTATAGGAAAAGCGTAAATCATCTACTTTTACCCTCATCTCATCCTCCCTCCAACGATTTTCTTCCTCAAGAGATAGAGAAAGAAAGGAGCACCAAAGAAAGCAGTAATCACGCCCACCGGCATTTCCACCGGTTGCATTATCGTCTTCGCCAGAACGTCAGTGTAGATCAAAAATACTCCTCCGCCGAGAGCAGCCGCCGGCAGAAGGATTCTATGGTCGGGTCCGAGTAACATTCGCATTATATGGGGAATAACCAGACCGACAAACCCAATAGAGCCGGCCGCGGCCACGGAAACTGCGGTAATAGCAGTCGCCAGTCCGAGCAAGGTTTTCTTGACCAGCGCCGGCTTTACTCCAAGATGCTCGGCCGCGCTTTCCCCAAGCGCCAGGGCGTTCAAATCCCGGCTCCAGGCAAAAATAATTCCGGCCCCGACTGTTACGATCGGGAGTAGTATTTTAAATAAAGTCCAGCTCGACCGCCAGAGACCGCCCATCATCCAGAAAAGGACACGGTGCTGCTGATAGGGCCCGGCGATAAAAATTAAAGCCGTAGTAAGGGCCGAAAAAAGCGATGAAAGGGCAACCCCCGCAAGAATCAACGTGTAAGAAGAAGTAGAGCCCCTGCTCCAGCTAATCCTGTAAACGATTGTTACGGCGGATAAAGCACCGATTAAAGCCCCAATAGGCAGGGCAAAATTAGACGTAAACCCAAGCACTACTACGGTTGCAGCTCCCGCTGATCCACCGCTGGCAACCCCTAAAATATAGGGAGTGGCCAGGGGGTTTCTGAAAATACCCTGCATCACGGTTCCCGAAACCGCAAGTGAACTTCCGACGAGCAACCCGGTCAGTATCCTCGGCAACCTGAGGTCAAAAATTATCGTCTGGAAGTTCGAGGGCAGGCCGGAGAACTCCAGCAGAGGAAGTTTGTCCGTTAGAATGAGCAAGCTTTTGCCGAACGGTATACTGACGGGTCCGATTGCAACCCCGACCAGGAAAGCAAAAGCCAGAAGGACGAATAGCGTTACAAAAGTGACTTTCGGTTTCGCCCTATTCATAACTCTCAAGGGACATATCAGGTATAGCAGCTGAACTTCTCCGGCAAACCACAACTATCATTAGAGATTGACTTCCCTGTCGTAAACTTTTTCAAAGAGGTTTATCGCTCCGTCGATTATCTTCGTCCCCGGCTGGTTTAACATGGAATCCTCGCCGGTGGGAAGCAGAAGGACATTGCCATTTTGAACAGCTTTTACTTCTTCCAGCCCCTTGTCTTTCCGTAAATCTTCCGCGGTTAATCCCATATCCTCGGTAGCGATTATCAGCTCCGGGTTTCTTTTTATTATTTCCTCGGTATTGACGGGTTTAAACCCGGAAATTTCTCCAAATACGTTATTCAGGCCCGCTAACTGCAGCGCCTTTCCAACAAAGGTATTATTACCGACAGTGTACATCCTCTTGCTTATCGTGTAGAAGGTGCTCTTCTTCTCGTCAAGTTTGGCGACTGCATCCCTGAGCTGCGTCTCTTTGTAAACAATTTCCCCGACGATCTTCTGAGCCCGGTCCAGTTTCCCGGTAAGGTAGCCAATTTCCAGAATCGTCTCCCGAACGGATTCTATATCCCTGCTCCCAGCGGCATAAACGGTGGCGCCGATATCCTTTATTTTACTGACCATATCTTTTTGAGCCGACGCATCCAGTATGACGAGGCCGGGGTTGAGAGAAGCGATCTTCTCAATTGAGAGTTTGAACCCCCCTACCTTTTTTTTCTTCTCAGCAATTTCCTGCAGTTCCGGAACGTAAGAGAGATACTGGATCAGATCCGGTACCCCGACCAACCTCTCATCCAGGCCGAGATCGAGAGCTATCTCCGTGGTCGATACGATAGTGGTAACGACCCTTTCCGGTACTTCTTCGATCGTAACTTCCCGCCCAAGGCTATCCGTGACAGTTCTTTCCGCCTGAGCACTTACTAAACCGACAGTAAATAGAACTAGAATGAGTCCAATCAATAATGTTGAGGAAAGCTTTTTCATCTATTACGTTCCTCCTGAAAATAAGGATTAGTTTTTTGTGGGATAGCTTATCCCGCCAAGCTAGAGATGAGTTTACCAGTTAATCGAATACTTTTCAAACGGAAATTCCGGGTTAAAAACGAGGCTTTATTCCCCTTTTACCTTCAAGGACTCCAGGATACTTAAAATTACCCATCCATAACCCCACCGTTTTAAATCGGTTAAAGGAACAAGCTATAACTGCACAAGCACAAAACCGAGACAGAAGCCACGTGTCAGGCCCAAATGACGGGACGAATCGACTGACTGCTCGATGCTTCCGTTAAATTAGTCATTCGGTTTACCACCAGGGCACTTTCGTTATTTTTGGTAGGAACTGGCCAAAATCTCTGTTATAATTGTGAAGTATTCGGATCTTACTGCTAAAAAACTAAAGGTGTCACCGACCATAAATGATTAACGTCAAAAGCGTGAGAAAGGATTTTCCCGTCCTGAGAGAGGGGGATTTTGTTTACCTGGATAATGCCGCCACTTCTTTAACCCCTGCACCCGTAACGAGGGAGTTAATTAATTATTATCACAAGCTTGGCACCAGCGTTCATCGGGGGATATACCGAAGAGCGGAAGAGACGACGGAGAAATTAGAAAATTCTCGCCAGAAAACAGCCAACTTCCTCGGAGCGGAGTCGAGTCGAGAGATCATCTATACGAAAAACTGCACCGAGGCATTGAACCTGTTAGCATATTCCTTCCATCACTGGAAGGAGAAGCGAGGAGAAATACTCGTCACTGAAATGGACCACCACAGCAACATCCTTCCCTGGAGGATAATGGCGGACGGCTCGGATAGGTTTAACCTCGAATACGTCCGGGTAACCAGAAGAGGGAGATTGGACGTGGAGGATTTCGAGAACAAACTGTCTCCGGATACCGCGGCGGTTGCTTTTCCCGCTGTTTCGAATGTCGTCGGTGCTTACAACCCGATAGAGGAACTTACGGAATTGGCCCATAAAAACGATATTCCGGTAATCGTGGACGGAGCGCAATGGTTACCACACAGGAGATTCGATGTCTCCGAGTTCGATGTAGATTTTCTGACCTTTTCAGCCCATAAAATGCTTGGACCGACCG
Source organism: uncultured Thermotogae bacterium (assembly GCA_964599005.1). GTDB lineage: Bacteria > Bipolaricaulota > Bipolaricaulia > M55B111 > M55B111 > JAGXLP01. Next base: position 2,623 of record CAZRDU010000065.1, on the reverse strand, counting down.
GACTGGGGATTCTTTACGGCAAGGAAGAATTCCTGGAACAAATGCCACCTCCTTTTGGAGGGGGAGAAATGGTCCGGAGCAATACGAAAAAGGCGGTGACCTGGAATGACCTGCCGCAAAAGTTCGAAGCGGGCACGCCGCCAATCGCTCAGATCATCGCTTTTGGAGCCACGCTGGATTATTTGGACACACTCGGGATGGACTCGATAAAAAAACACGTTGACTCGCTCACCGCGAAAGCACTAACGGAATTGACGAAAATTCCCGAAATTCAGATATACGGTCCGGGGGAGGGGGAAGAGAGGGGCGGGCTTGTCTCATTTAACCTGGAGGGTACTCATCCTCACGACCTGGCAGCTGCGCTGGATTCCCTGGACGACATTGCAATCAGAGCAGGATTACACTGTGCTCAGCCTTTACACGAAGCGATGAAGCTAAACGCCACATCGCGTGCGAGCTTTTACGTCTACAATGACGAAACGGAAATCCATCGTCTGACCGATGCCATCAAAGATGCGAAAAACGTTTTAGGTGGTGAAAAATGAGCGACGAGAGACCCCAGATTTACGATCAAAATTTAATGCATCACTCGCAAAACCCTCATAATAAAGGTGAATTGGAAAATCCCGATCTTCAGGCCTCCGCGGAGAACCCAAATTGCGGCGACAGAATCAAGCTAGGGCTAAATATCAAAGGTGGCTCTATCAGGGATATCAAATTCGACGGTTACGGGTGCGTTCTATGTATAGGTTCGGCCTCCATATTAACCCAGCTGGCCCGGGGGTTAAGTGTTGGTGAGGCAAAAGAACTTACTCTGGACGATATCGAAGCCAACATGAACGATTCAGGTAAGAAAAGAGAGGAATGTATGGCTGTAGGTTTAAACGCTCTCAAGCAAGCACTATCCGAAGAGGGTTAGGGAAAAGTATCCTCAGAGCGCTATCCAGGAATTTATTTTATCTCATTTTTTACAATTTACCGCAAAGCTCCCTTGACCAACGACCATAGTTCCCCGACACTAACGATTTTATCTATTCGTAACTCAATAAAGCGGGCATCAGAGGATTTCAGGAATAGGTGAGGGCTGGTAAAGCAATAGATTTTAGACTTGATTAGAAAGATTATAGTTTCTCGACTTACAATCGTATTTTTACATCTTCAGAGAGACTTTTAAACGATCTCTATTATAAATATTCAAATATTTGATTAAAGATATATTAATTGTATTATGCCCGGAATTTCTTCTGATTCTACTTGAAAAATTACCCCCTATATCTTACTTTCATAGCGAAAGTGAACACCTTCACTTTACGAGCCGAGGGGTTCAGCTGGTAAAGCCTGTATTTTTCAAAAACGGAGTTGCAGTATCTAAAACAATGAACTCGCAATCGCTAAACAGCTTATCTCACGATTTAAGCCTTGCTCCGGGGGATTTGAAAAAATTTTTCAGTAACTCCGGCCGTCTTTACCCCTCCTGTTTACCAGTCAAAAGAAGTCCGAAAAGGTTACTAATTTTAAGCTTACTTTGTACATTTTGTGCGGGAACCGGGCAAACCGTCGAATTCGGATCGCGAAACCATAGAATAACTGGGAGGCATAATGAAAGCAATCAACAAGAACGACTTTAGTGAATTTGTGGATGACCTGATCGAAAATGATGACAGAGAAGTGGTGGGAGTGCAGACCAAAAGCAATGAATTTGCTTTTGACCCCTTGAAATCTGCCGAAGACTTACGGCTAGATTACGACGTAACTATACTCCCCCCGAAGAAATACTTCATGCCCCAGCGGGAAACGCTGGTTGAGTACAACTTGAATGAAGGCGAGACCACTCCGGTTAATCAAGTTGTCCCGAGGATAATTATGGGGGTTCACCCTTACGACCTCGTCGCAATCGAGCAGATGGACAAGGTCTTTGAAGATACACATGAAGACCCATACTACCTGGAAAAGAGAAGACAGTCGGTATTAGTCGGCGTCAACATGGTCAACGTTTCCGACCGGTCCTTTGCCCACACAATGGGAACTGCGACCACCGATACCGGCTACGACATCATGCTTACCGATATCGGGGATCGATACGCAATAGAGGTTGGCTCTTCCAAGGGAAGTAACTTGCTGGAAAAAGCCGGGCAGGCAGTAGATGATATCACCACGGATGAAATTCGAAAAGTAAAACAGTTCAAAGAAGAACTACCGAAAAAATTCAAAAAGGACACGAAGTTCGACCCCTTCGAGCTACCGTCCTTATTGAAGAACTATTACGAAAAGGACGAATTCTGGGAAGAGAACGCGGAAGACTGTCTCAGCTGTGGCACGTGTAATCTAGTATGCCCGACCTGTTATTGCTTCGACGTTCAGGATGTAAACGATATTTCTCTTTCCGAAGGGGAAAGGCTACGAACCTGGGACGGCTGTATGCTGGAAGCCTTCGCCGAAGTAGCGGGTGACGAAAATTTCCGAGAAGAAAAAGCGGCTCGTTACCGCCACAGATACATGAGGAAGGGAAGATACATGTACAATAGATTCGGAGATATAGCCTGTGTCGGCTGTGGCAGGTGTTCTGAGCAGTGTCTACCCGATATAGCCGATCCAGTCGAAGTATTTAACCAAATGAAGGAGG
>CAZRDU010000064.1:0-8568 GCA_964599005.1 uncultured Thermotogae bacterium | reverse complement strand
GCCGGAAGCGCTCGGGGAACACTACGGTGGGAAAAAATGAGTGTTGAAAAGAGGAAACCCGAGCAATCTGATGCCGAAGGGCCGGGGAAAGACCGAGCTTCGCTGATCTTCCCGGACGAGGTCTATTGCTGGTTCATGGAGCTTTCCATCGATGCTTACGACTGGGTGATGACCCCGAACGTCTACGGGATGAGCCAGTACGCCGACGGTGGATTGATCATGACGAAGCCTTATATTAGTTCATCAAATTATATAAGAAAGATGAGTGACTATCCGGCCGGTGAATGGTGCGATATCTGGGACGGTCTGTACTGGCGTTTCATAGACAAGCATTCGGAGGAGATAGGCAATATACCGCGCATGGCCGTGATGAAGTCAAACCTGGAGAGGATGGGTGAAGACAAAATTGCTGATCACTGGAAGAACGCCGACAATTTTCTCAACCGGCTTTTTTCTTCTTAATTCTGTTGAATACATTTCATTATTTCACAACAATTAGTCCTGAAAACCGAATTTCATCTGTAATATTTAGCAATAGATGGAGGTCAAGATGAATAATCTGGAAATCACGAAGATGATTATCGATTACGGAAAAAATATGCTCGATCAGGGACTTACCAGGGGCACAGTCGGTAATATTAGCTACGCGCCGCCGGACAAGGACTACATATTTATTACTCCTTCCGGGGTTCCGTACCGGGAAATTCAGCACCATCAGATACCGAGGGTCGATTATACGGGCAAGAAACTGGATCCGAATAAGCCAGATCCGTCTTCCGAGACGCCGATGCATACGTTAATCTATAAATCGAAGGAATCCGTTAACGCCATAGTACATACACATTCACCCTTTGCCTCTACGATAGCAACTATCGGGAAAAGCATCCCCCCGATTTACTATCTGATCGCCAATATAGGCGACGAAGTGCCGCTGGCAGAATACGAGACTTACGGGACAAAAGAAATTGCTGAGGCGGCCATAGACGCACTGGGGGATAGAAAAGGTGTATTGCTTGAAAAGAACGGTGCGCTGTCCGTCGGAGAGGACCTGGAGAGTGCATACGAAATCGCCTGTCTGATCGAGGAGCTGGCGATGATTTACTACAGGGTTCTTAGCACTGGCGTTACTCCGGAACCGCTTGAAGAGAGCGAAGTAAAGACGCTGCAGGAAAAGTTTCAGGAATACGGGCAGTTTTCCATGTAAACCCTGGTTTTGCCGGGGTTGCATCACACCGAACCCGCTGGCGCCAGGGATAAGTTATTTAGCGTAACCGAAGTGTTCGCCGAGCTTCTTCAGGACGAAAACCGCGCCCTTTTTGTCGAGTGGCTCGTTTTCGTTGCCGCATTTTGGCGAATAGATACAGGAAGGACAGCCCTCCTCACAGTCACAGTCGGAGATAAGTTCCAGGGTGCTTTCCAGGAGATCGGGTAGCAAATCGTACACTTCCTCGGCGATCCCAATGCCTCCCTCATAGCCGTCGTAGATATAGATTGCTCCGCCGCCCTCGGGGTGGTGTCGGGAAGAGAACCCACCGATATCCCACCTGTCGCACATGGCATAAAACGGGGTAAGTGAAATTACCGCATGTTCGATTGCGTGCAGGCTCCCCTCTCTGCCCATACCCCGCTGGCTCACTTCTGTCAGGACCCCTTCCGGAACGCGAAACCAGCTACATTCAGTTTCGAACTCCAGCGGAGGAAGATCGAGCTGGTGAATTCCCATGACGCGATCGTACTTCTTTTCCTTGTAGTGAGTATAGACTTCCGTGACTGACACTTCGCCGAAATACGTATCTACCGCGCCGGCTCTTTCTTTCGAAATGGTCTCATCCACATCGAGACTCGTCTCCGAAGCGGATTGAGTGAAGTAATCGACTTCATTCCATTTTACCTCCGCGACGTTACGCTCAAGATCGAGTTCTTCGACGATATATTTTTTACCCTGATGCAGCAGGGTGGCGTTTTCGTGTGCTTCTCTGCAGGCCTGAGAAAGATCCATCGTCTCCAGGAGATCACCGTTATGGGTCACCTTTATCGTGGTCGAATCTATGTTGTCCAGCTTTACTAGGCCGCTGGCGCGAAAGTCTCCCGAAAAAATGGAACCGCCAGGCGTCTTTTGCAGGATACCCAGTTCCGTCAGCTTATCGACTTCCTCCGGGTAGTTACGGCCAAGTTCCTCGTCGGAACGAACTGGCAGCTCGGTGGCGGCACAGGCAAGATGTCCCATAGTTATCTTCGGGTTGTCCAGATCGACGACGGCATGCTCGTGCTCTCCGTCGAAGAATTCTCTCGGGTGTTTGAGGAAAAATTGGTCCAGCGGGTTTTCAAAACCGACCAGGACGACCAGGGAGTCCTCCTTGCCCCTTCCGGCCCTTCCAGCCTGCTGCCAGCTGGAAGTTATCGTACCCGGGTAACCGGAAATTACGACTGCGTCCAGCCCCCCGATGTCGACCCCGAGTTCGAGAGCGTTCGTTGCAGCCACACCACGAATTTCTCCATTTCTTAGCCCCTTCTCGATCTCTCGCCTTTCTTCCGGCCTGTAACCGGCCCTGTAAGCATGGATTGGATCATCCGTATAGCCGGAACCCCAGTCCGCGATCAATTCGGACCCTCGCCGTGATAGTGTAAAACAGAGCGTCTGAAGTTCATGGTTGACGAGATAGGCCACGAGCTTGCTGGTCTGGTTGTGAGGCGAGTTGTCCGGGTATTTCAGCGGATTCCAGAAGAGAAAATGTTTTCTCCCCTGAAAGGAAGTATCTTTTTTAACGAGCGAAAACTCCTCGCCGACGAGTTTTCGCGAGTGCTCGAGAGGATTTGCAATAGTTGCCGACGACAGGATAAACTGAGGGTCCGCATCGTAATGATTGAAGATCCGCTTCATTCTTCTAATAACCATTGCAACGTTTGACCCGAATACCCCGCGATAGCTGTGAACTTCGTCCAGAACGACGTATTCCAGATCGCTGAAGAAATCGCTCCACTTGTGGTGCCACTCGAGATAATGGTGTAAACCATACGGGTTGCTAATTATTATTCGTGATTCCTTTCTGATACCCGGCCTGTCCCCCCTTGGTGTATCACCGTCGTAGACTCGCGGATCCAGATCCAGGTCCAGCTCATTTTCCATTTTCTTCATCGTTTCCAGCTGGTCCTGAGAGAGGGCTTTTGTCGGATAAATGTAGAGCGCACGACTCTCAGGGTTATGGAGCATTTCTTCAAAGACGGGAATGTTAAAAGCCAGAGTTTTACCGGAAGCCGTAGGGGTCGTAATGATTACGTTCTCCCCTTTATGGACAAGATTTATCGCTTCCGCCTGGTGGGCAAAAAGATCAATTCCTTCTCTCTCAAGGTAGCTTTCTATCCGAGCGTCGATTTTTGCGTCGCCGTACTCAGCCCGTCGTTCCGGCAGCAGCTCAACGTGTTCGATCTGCCCTTCGTACCAGCTTTCTTCTTCGAAGCCGGCTATTACTTCACGAATTCCCATTCAGGGCTTCCTCTGTGATAACACTGTACAGATCCGCGAGGCTTAACAGGTCCTGTCGGTTATGGGCCAGAATCGGGATCAGCGGGCCCGGATTACTATTTTTCCTGTACGCATTGTAAAATTCCGGAACGAGGGCACTGGGAATATCTACTTTCCGTTCTATTCCGAGTAACGAAGCCTCGATAGTTCCCAGCTGACAGTTCCTGACCCTCTCACTAAAGAATTTTTTCGTAAAGAGGTAGAGATCGAGGTGTGGGTGGCTGAACTTCTTTCGTTGCCCGTAATAAGCTAGCCTACGTTCAATATAAGGCAAATCGAAATTCTTACCGTTGTAGGTGAGAATTACTTCGAGGTTTTCCAGTTTTTTCGCAAATTGCACTATTGTTGCCATCTCTCTTCCCGGGTTACTGGCCAAAAATTGATTTACTTCCACCCCGGAATCCGTTGGTTGGGCCAACCCGAGCAAGAATATCGGCTGGTTCGAAAGACCCAGGGTTTCTATATCTACGATTGCGAAATCCTTTCTGTCGAACAAACCGGAAAATCGAATGAATGAGGGATGGGAAAGAGCTTTCCAGCGTCGCAATAAGTTATAGCCTTTAGCTGGACTATCGCCCTGAAAAGCTTCATTGACTCTTAGCGCCCCTTCTCCCCACTTCTGATGATCCATGAGATCAAGAATAGTTTCGTAACCGTCGTTCTTTAATTTTTCTTCCCGGACCTCACCAATTCCGTAAACCAGCTTTAGGTCGGATAGAATACCCCTGAGGGCAGTATCCGGTGTTTGAAAAGTTTTTTCCGTAAACTCTTTCAGGTGAAGGGTTTCGCCGTAACTATTATCGATTACTTCAAAATTCGTCTCTTCCAGGAGGTCTTTTCCCCGGTACTCTTTCAACAGACTGGCTTTTAATTTGTCGGCAATCGCGTAATTTTGCTTGTCAGAGGGAGAAGCAGCGCCCCGAGAATTGCTCTCAGAAGCGTTAAGCGAGAATTTACTCCCGCTGTTTTTGAGTTTTTCGGCTATTCTCTCCAGCTCCCCCATGCTCACCACCTGAATCAGCAAAAACTAATAGTCCTGGTTATTTAATATTCCAGGAAAGTCAGATCAATAATAAGCCAGCGGATAGGCCGAGACAACAAACGAACGTTCAACAATATGGTTTAGCTGAGCTTTCCCCGGGAGATTACCCGCTGTTCCTTTCCTGGTCCCTGACCCAAATGTTAAAAAAAGCCTCAATTACCGGTGCCGGATATAAAACCGGGGAAGCAAAAGCTAGTTTGATCATTCACGATAGCCAGCGAACAGTTCTTACAAATGAGATTTTATAGAGCAAATCCTCAGGAGGTACGTTCTTTATACTTTCCCCGAGCCTGAAAAGCCAGGTAGCCAATCAGGGCAACGGAGACAGTAGCAGCGGCAGCGTAAAACGTATTTTCAATTCCCACCAGGTCCTTAATAAGACCACCCAGAAGCGGTCCAGCGAGCAGTCCCGGTCTCCAGGCGAGCATACGGAAAGAAAATGAGGTAGCTGGGCCCGTATTTATTCCCTGGTCCGCAAAAATGCCCCAGCTGGCCGGAACTCGTATGGAATCACCAAGTCCAAAAAGAGCACCCACGGCAAGAAGTCCCCAGAAGGAAGCCTGTTGTGGAAGAATAAATGCCGCGATAGCGAATAAAACCCCACCACCAATCACGGGTATCGTTCTACCAACCCGATCCGATAATTTGCCAGCAGGCCCCTGGCCGAGGGCAAACATGATATACCTGGCAGCCACCACTGCTCCCAGCTGAGTTTCCGATAACCCCACCACAGCGTAAGCATACACCGGGATAAATACTATGACTATCGATTTGGCAAACGCAAAACAGAGCTCAAACACGATTTGAATTCTGAATTGACTTCCCGAGAAAAGCTCGGCAAGATGGAGTCCTCCCCCCGCTCGATTCTCTCGACTCTTACTCGATTCCCTGGGGACAAAAAAGAAGATGAATGCGAAACTAAGAGCGTACAGAGATGCGAGGAACGCGTAAGGTACACCGAAACCAAATTTACCGACTAAAAAACCTCCGGCCAGCGCCCCGATAGTCTGGCCGGTAGCGCGTAAAGAATTGTAATTCCCGATGTTTCTACCGCGGTTCCCCTCTTTACTCCTTATGCTGATGAAAGATAGGCCAACTGAAGTAGTTAAAGCAATTGTAAGGCCCTGAAGGAGACGCGCTCCAAATAATCCGGAAAATCCGGCAATCCTCCAGAAGATTAGATAGGTAGGGATGCCCAGCAACAGGCCACTGAGGAGCAATAATTTCCTGTGACCCAGATCGGCATAACGACCAATAGGGTAGAGCACGATCAGTTGAGTTAGCGAATAAGCCATTCCGACAAGTCCGACCTCGACACCACTCAAGCCATAGATCTTGGAGTAGATCCCGATAAAAGTAGATACCATCGCAACGCCAAGACCGCTGGAAAAGCGGGCGGATGACAGCGAAAAAAATTGCCTCTTTTCGATTTTTTATCACACTCAAAGTTTGTAAATAATTACCGTACTATATTATCATCTTTTCAGTCAGGCTCAACCCCCGTTAATTGCTCGAAAGTTGTCGATATAATTTAGTTAGAACTGTCGATCTTTTTAAGGAGGTAACGATGACTAAAATCGGTATCGTTTATCACTCAAAGACTGGAAATACCAAACGGATGGCGGAAGAAGTCGCTAAAGGGGTTGAAGGAGCAGAGGGTGAGTTTGAGATATCGCTCCAACCGGTCAATAAAACTGAAAAAGAAGATTTGCTTGAGTGGGACGGGATAATTGTGGGGTCACCGACCTATTACGGTTTACCCGCTGCTTCGATCAAGGAGCTGTTTGACAGATCCGTAGAGTATCACGGTCAGCTCGAGGGAAAAGTCGGTGGAGCCTTCACTTCCGCAGCCAATAGAGGCGGTGGAAACGAAACCACGATAATTAGCATAATAGAAATGATGTTGATCCATGGCATGATAGTCCAGGGCACCTCTAAAAAGGACCATTATGGCCCGGTATCTCTGGGCAAACCGGATGAAAGGGCGCTAGAGGGTTCAAGGAAACTGGGTAAAAGGGTAGCCAGGCTCTGCGGGAAGTTAACCTGATTAACCCATATGATAAAAACGAATTCAGTCAACAAAAACTACGGTTCCCCACAGGCGCTATCCGAGGTAAGCCTTAGCGTTCGCACCGGGGTTCTTGACTTCGATTGAATTGCGGAATTAGGGTCAATTAGTCAGTGGCAGGGTAACTCAAACTACTTTGGCCTGGCTTGATTTGAAGACGGTTACCGGATGGTGGATAATGGAGTGAATTGTCGGGGGTGAGTTGCGATGAAGAAAATTACTGTATCGGGTTTAAGTTATTCATTCGGGAGAGAGAAAGTAATCAGGGAAGTGGATCTGGAAGTAGAAGCGGGTGATTTTTTCGTAATCATAGGTCCTACCGCTTGTGGTAAAACTACCTTTCTGAAATTAATTGCCGGTTTGCTCGAGCCCGATGAAGGAAAGGTCTTTTTCGACGAAGAGGGGGTTAACGACTTATCTCCGTCGGAAAGACGAGTCAGAATGATCTTCGAGGATCACGCACTTTATCCCCACCTCAAAGTCCATTCCGAAAAGGGCTATTCCAACCTGAACTTTCCTTTGAAAGTCAAGGATTTGGGCCTGGATAAAATAAAAACACAGGTCATGAAGATAGTCGAGCGACTGGGCATCGGAGAAAAGCTGTTCGACAGAAAACCCGGCCAACTCTCGGAAGGGCAGAAACAGCAGGTAGCACTGGGAAGGGCGATTACAGTCCCGCCCGAGGTAATTCTCTTTGACGAACCTTTAAGGGATATGGACCCACAGCGGAGGAAAGAGGCGAGAAAAGAAATTTTGAATACCCATGAAGATTTTGAAGCCACTTCGATTTACGTAACTCACGATCTTGCTGAAGGGTTCTCTATAGCGGAAAAAGTGGCTATCATGAAGAACGGCAAATTTGTTCAGGTCGGTACTCCGGACGAGATTCTGAATAATCCGGTAAACGAATTTGTCAGCTCATTCACCGAAAGCTATCAATCTACATACAGGGAAGCCTTTGGCGAAGGATAGGAGTTCTTTTTATCACTATCGTTAATTAGTCTCGAGAATTCCATTTCTCATAGAGTGGTTTAAGGAGAATTGATCATCCCTTTAAATCCTGACTTATCTTCTCCCTCTTTCCTTCAATCCTATCGACGACATCCGATATGATGGTATCTATCGCTACCGAAAGGTCTGAGTTTTCAAGTATTCTCACGTTCTTTGTTTCTGCTACTTCCAGAATGAATTCGTGGATACGGCGAATTCTGTCAAAGTGGCTCAGGTACCTTTCCGGATCCCTCAGACTATCCTTCTCCCGGGAGTAAAAGTGCCTTTTGTGTGTATCCGAATCCGGTACGTCGATGACGTACTGGAAGAGGTACTTTGGAGTCTTGGCGAGGACCGAATTCAAATAACCGGGGACGATATGAACGCCGTCGACTATCAAATCCAGCCCCTCGGTCATCCCCCTTTTGATTACAGAACCAAGGCCCTTGTTTACCAGCGAAACCTGCTGACTGAAAGCGTAGATAAGTTCATCCGTAATATAGGGAGTTTTTAAACTATCCATGGCATTGTAAGTTGACTGATGTAAAGTCGGAACCAGGTCCGGCGAAAGTACGCCGCGCATTATTTCCCGAACCGTATCCGTGCCGACGATCCTCTCTATCCCCAGACGTCTGCCCACCTCGGTAGCCAGAGTGGTTTTACCTACGCCGGAACCGCCGCCAATGAGGATGAAAACAGGACTGCCGAGCTCCTTCAGAGCATCCATCAAACGATAATAACGACTTTCTTCCTCCCATCCTCTCTCCAGCAATTTTTCCGAGACCAGTTTTTTCAGCTGGGTGGAAGTTATTTTGCTTTCTTCTTTAGGAAACTCCGCGAGAATTTCTTTGACGATGTCGTACGCTTCCTCAAGGGGGACGCCGGTCCGATAAAGAGATTTGGCAAGAATACCTTTTGAGAAAGGGTATTTTTTACCATCGTTGA
>CAZRDU010000063.1:5383-8643 GCA_964599005.1 uncultured Thermotogae bacterium | reverse complement strand
ATTCCGCAAACAGTTCCTTCCTTCGGTCCGGCGGATGCGTAAAAACTTTCATCAGGGCCTCCTTTTCGGCGGTCTTCTCTGCTGCGACCGGTGCTATTGACCCCGCAACTATAATTCCCAGCACTACAAAAATTGTGATGATAGTTAATTTCGACCTCATATTTTACCTCCTCTCAAAATGGAATGCCAAATTTTGCTCTCGTTACCCTTCTGGTTGATAAACGTTTTCCTTTTGCCGTCAGAATTATCTCTTCTTCCGTAATATCTACAAGTTTTTCATCGCATAGCTCGGTCAGCAGTTGATCAAGCTGGCCTTCGAATTCAAACCCCGATATTGGCTGAACGGCCGTGCTTATTGAATGTTTTTCGGCTTCAAACACTTCGCTATAGCTTTGAATTATCCCCGCTCTGGTCTCAACGTCCCTCAGAGTTAGAAGAATTCAGTTCCCGAAAAACCCGTCGGTGCATCGTAATTGTGTCATATTCTAGATCACTTTCCAATCTCCGGTGAAAAGCCCAGCCCGTTCTTTTCCGGAAAAAGTAACCGGAATCCCCATAAACTGGACCAGTTGTTCGTACTCCTCGAGGATACCCTCCCGGTCCGGAGATCTTTTCCTCAAACAGGCAAGGATCAAAGCTTCGTGATGACAGAGCTCATCTACTCGAAACTTATCCGTCATTTAACTGCCCTCCTTCCGTTTCATGCCGCTATTTCCACCCTTAAACTTAACTGACGATTGATCCTCGGGTTTCCGGGCACGTATTGGTAATTTACACTATCAACCGGGGCAGATAAACGGATAAATGTTCAACTCACCCCCGACAAAAAGACCATGGAATTGGACCACTCGATATACTTAGCATCGACCTGAATCGAGCGTTTTTCACATAAAGTGGAATGAAGCACGGTACCGGTAACTTTTCGGTCTCGGAGTAATTCGTCCCGGTAATGTCGTCAGTCTCCCGACAAGCATCGGGAGGAGGTAGTTAATCAAAAATCCAAAACGGATAGAGGTTCTTCAAGACAATTGGCTCGGAACGAAGTATAATTATTGTATAGAACTTTCTTTTATATGAAATTCATCAAAGGAATCAGTTTTACTATGGCTTAAAAAAACCAAAAGTTCTTTAGACAAAGGAGGAAGCTATGAGAAGCCAGGTTAAAGTGTTTTTCATGGGAATATTGTTGCTTGTACTTTTGGGAACGGGGCCAGTGTACACCGGCGAAGCAGCGGAGGACCTTTTATTGAACAACGCAGAAAAAATTGAGCATTTGGAATCCAGAATCAACTCCCTCGTGAACGATATCTCCGGACTGCAAGAAAAAGTTATACAATTAAATAACGCTCTGGAAAGGTTAGGCAAGGAGGTCACTAAAGCCGAGGTCCAATTTGATCCCGTGGCCAAAGAAATGGCCGTCCTAAAATATAACCTCACTACCAGGTATAGCGATCTGGCAAAACGCGTGAATGAACTAGAAAGAGACAAGTTAGCAGAAGTAATCGAAATTAATCGTGAAAATTGGATGAGATGGCAGGAAATGGCCGACGGTGAAGCGTATGATAATTTCACCCTCCAGGTGGATATCAAACAGATTGAAGGCTCGCCAGGTTATTACGGTGTAATGTTCAGAGTTACTGATGAAGAAAAATACTATCATTTCTGGGTAAGTGACGACGGATTCTACGGATTAGCCCTTTCTAATGGGCCCGACTGGATTGAGCTTATAGATATGGCCTATTCGACGGTAATAAATGAAGGTAACTGGAACCAGCTTCAGGTAAAAGCGGACGGCGCCTACATTAGCCTCTATACAAATGGAGTCCTGCTGGACGCCATAGTGGACGATACCTTCAGCAAAGGCAAAGTCGCGGTTCTGGCGGAAACCCCGGTTGAGCAAGATCACGTAAAAATACTTTACGATAACTTCCAAATCGAAAGATTGGAATAAGGAGGCGTATCTAATGTTTAAACTTAAAAATTCGTTCCGAGTTACAGGGTTAACTGTTTTAGTTTTGGCCCTCACGCTATTTTTAACGGGATGTTTCGATATTTATCAGGAAATCTGGGTTGGCATCGATCCCGAAAATAGTTCCATGCGTGCCACTTTTACAACTACTTCGGAGGAAATTTACGAAATGATGAAGGCTTCATTAACTTCTGATCCCGAACTGGAAGAGGGAGAGGTCAGCTTTGAATTATTAGAACCAGAATCGCCGGAGGAAGAAACCAAATACAAAATCATCATTACGACAGCTCCAGAAGAAGAAAATACAATTTTTGCATTTCCCTATAATGGTGGCACCGCTTACGAGATAAGTCTACTTTCCGAGGAAGACAGAAGCGGAATCGACGAGACAACTCGGTCACTCTTCGAAGGACATACTTACAGGGTAGATATAAACTTTCCCAGGCCAATAACTGAAGCCTGGTGGGGAAGAGCAAATGCTGAAGTAAAAGATTTCGTTGAAGAAGGATTGATTTCGGAGAAAAAATTCTCCTTAAAAACGGATCTTCTAACTGCATTCACCGAAGATTTTGCTTACCTCACTGTGGTAACAGAAGGCTAAGAGCTTAAATTGAGTCAAGCTAAACGATCCGAATATTTTTGAAATATTACAAGTCCAGACTTTCCAGTTATTGCTGGTAATTTTTTGCACCCTGGAAAGCAATTTACAATTCTCCGCCTGGGTAGCTGGTTTACTCAATTAAACTTACCCAGGCTGGAGAAAGTAACAATGTTGAGAAGGTGAAAAGATCTTCTATTAAGTTCCTAAAAATTTGTCTACGACAATATGAGTTATGGCCCGGTGGACGGTTAGGGTTGGACAGAACCGTCCACCGGATTTTCCGGGGGACCAGCGGATAAAGAATTCGAAAGAGCATTATAACCTTAAAATTTTATGAGCCATTACGTTCCAATCAGGAGAAACAAAACCAGGAACGGACTGAAGATGATAGACCCATGGCTTCTCCAACTCAGGGTAACAGACACACTTTAAGTTTCCTGCCCTCCAATTTACCCGGATCAGGGATATAACCTCTCAAGAGTTTGCCCGGATAATACTGGTACTCTAGAATTAAGATAACTCGTGTTTTGCAATACGCGAAATAGTATAATTATTTGCTTTTTACGAGCTGCCTGATAGGAAAGGATCAAGGTTAATAATGGAAAAGAAATAGTATTCTGGAGTAAATTTACACCGTTAAGCAGGAATGAATTCAAAAAACTTGAGCCGGTAGAACTTAAAAGAGGAAAA
>CAZRDU010000063.1:0-5283 GCA_964599005.1 uncultured Thermotogae bacterium | reverse complement strand
ATCAGTTTTACATGCTATTAGGAATAGACATAGGTTCGATAACCGTCAAAGTGGTCCTTCTCGATGAAAGTGCCGCATTGCTTGAAAACTATTATCTCAGATCCCGGGGAGAACCGATAAGTACCGTTATCGACATACTTGATGACCTGTTTAAAAAATTCGATCCCGGTAATGTAAGAGCTCTTGGAACTTCGGGCTCGGGAGGATCGCTTTTTGCAGATCTTCTCGACGGTGAACACTATAACGAACTAATCGCCCAGGCAGAGACGGTCAGTCGACGATACCCCCGGACCAGAACTGTAATTGAAATGGGTGGCCAGGATTCCAAACTGTTGATCCTCGAAGAATCAGGGGAGAAAAAGGAAATAGTAGATTTCGCCCTCAATAGCCAGTGCTCTGCCGGAACCGGTTCCTTTCTCGATCAGCAGGCGGAGAGACTCGGACTGTCAATTGAAAAATTCTCGAAACTCGCACTGGAATCGGATAATCCACCGCGGATAGCGGGGCGCTGCTCGGTCTTTGCCAAATCCGATATAATTCACCTCCAGCAGGTCGGAACTTCCCAGGCTGATATAGTAAACGGGCTCTGTTACGCGGTAGCGCGAAATTATCTTGGCGACGTTGCCAAGGGAAAAAAGATACGGGGACCCGTCCTTTTACAGGGTGGAGTCTCTCGTAATCAGGGAATGGTCCGGGCTTTCAAGGATCTACTCGAACTGGAGGAAGGCGAATTGATAATTCCCCGACACGAAGTCCTGATGAGCGCAATCGGGTCGGCGCTTCTCGCTGGAGATAGGACTGAAGGCTCTGAAGTAAACTGGGGAGAGAAGAAAGCAGAATTAGAGAAAAAAGCGGAAAGCAGGGAAGAGATAGGCAGTCGCCCTCCTCTTGTCCCGATGGAGCAGGAGAAATCTCCTGTAGATTGGGATGATAAGGAACTAGATTTTCAAGACAACGAAGAAATGACTAACCGGGGTGAGAAAGAAGGGATATACCTCGGTATCGACGTCGGTTCGATAAGCACCAACCTTGTAGCGGTAAACGAAGAAGAGGACCCGCTCGGGAGAGTCTATTTGAAAACAGCGGGAGAACCAATAGCCGCCACCCAGAAAGGTTTGAGAAAGCTCAAAGATGGGATCGAAGAGGGGGTTGAGGTTAAAGGCGCAGCAGTAACGGGTTCGGGCAGGGAAATGATCGGGAGCCTTATCGGGGCGGATCTGACGAAAAACGAAATCACCGCCCAGGCTACCGCCGCAACACGAATGGACTCCGAGGTCGATACCATCTTCGAAATCGGAGGCCAGGACTCAAAATACATCAGACTAAAGCGGGGAACGGTAACCGACTTTGCAATGAACCAGGCCTGCGCAGCCGGCACCGGTTCCTTTCTCGAAGAACAGGCGGGGAGACTGGATATTGATATATCGGAATTCGGCGAAATTGCGCTGGATTCGCCGTCCCCGGTCGATCTGGGTGAACGATGTACCGTATTCATGGAATCCGATCTGATTCACCATCAGCAGAGAGGGGCGGATAAGCGCGAACTGATTGCCGGACTTGCCTACTCCATCGCCATAAATTATCTCAACAGGGTCGTGGGTAAAAAAGAAGTCGGGGAAAAAGTTTACTTCCAGGGAGGCGTGGCCGGAAACGAGGCAGTTGCAGCGGCCTTCCGCCAGCTGCTCGAGGACAGGGAGATCATAGTGCCGGACCACCACGAAGTTACCGGAGCTTATGGTGCTGCCGTCCTGGCAAAAGAGTATCGAGGAAACAGTGGAAAGGAAGAAAGCAGCTTCTATGGATTCGAGTTCGGGGATAGAGAATTCGAGACTTCCAGCTTTACCTGTGAAGATTGTTCAAATCACTGTGAGATAAAACGGGTCCAGCTTACCGGAGAGGAGCCGCTATACTACGGAAGTCGCTGCGGTAAGTACGACTCGACCCGGGAAGGCGACAATAAGGTTCAAAACAGGGGAAAAGATTCAATCGGGGAGTTGCCCGACTTATACGATTATCGCGACAGCCAGTTCTGGGGCGAGGATTTTCACAAACCTGATAACCGATCGACCAGAGTTTACCCGTCCCTAACGGAAACGACCGAAGGCCGTATCGGGATTCCCAGAGTTCTTCTCTTCTGGAGCAAGTTTCCCTTCTGGTCCACGTTCTTCAGAAGCCTGGGCTACGATGTCGTCCTATCGAAAAAAACGGATAAATCTTTGATAAGGGAATCCTCTCAAAACGCGACTTCAGAGACCTGCCTCCCTTCGAAGATATCCTATGGACATATCAGCAACCTTTTCTCCTGCGCCAGAGAGGGCGAAGGGCTGGACTATCTGTTTCTCCCCGCCATGGTCAGTAACGACCACGGCAATACGGAAACCAGAACGAATTACAACTGCCCCCTCGTTCAGGGATTACCCTACATTTCCAACGGTCAGTTCGACTTTGGAAGTTCTGACTACCCGGTGAAGTTAATCACTCAGGCTTTCCATTTCTATTCCGAAGAACGGTTAATCGGGGAGTTAAAGGATCTGGGAAGCACCCTGGGAAAATCTCAATCGAAAATCGAGGAAGCTTACGAAAAAGCCGGCGGCGCAGAAGATAGAGCAAAAAACAACTGCGTGGAAAAGGGGAAAGAAGTTCTGGGAGAACTCGGTCCTTCGCAAATAGGGCTCGTAATTATGAGTAGATCTTACAACGGTTGTGATTCCGGACTAAATATGAAAATTCCGGAGAAATTACGGGAACTGGGCGTCGTCCCGATCCCGATAGATTGCCTGCCGCTGGAGGAGATCAACCCGGACAAGCTTCATCCAGATATGCAGTGGGACTGGGGTAAGAGAATTTTGAGTGCGGCCACATTCATCAAGAACCAAGCTCATCTCTACGGACTTTATCTGTCCCACTTCCGCTGCGGACCCGACTCGTTTATAATTCGATACGCCAGGGAAATACTGGAAGATGAACCCTTTCTCCACCTGGAACTTGACGAGCACAGCGCCGACGCCGGATTGATAACCCGATGTGAGGCTTTCCTGGACTCGTTAAAGCAACGTCGGAACTACCGAATAAAAGAACGAGTCGACGATCCGGAGGGGGATGAACCGACCAAAGTTGACAGAGAGAAAACGGGCAGCGTATCATAATTTAATTCCCGGAATCTACAGTTTAAACTAAAAGAGCCGGTGACTAACTTGAGTGAACAGGACCTGATTAACGTACATTCCGATGTAGAAAGAAGCCTGGAAAAGGAAAAACGGATCTACGTTCCTTACATGTCCGATCACGGCCACGCCCTGGTCGGAGCTTTCCGCAATCAGGGACTTAACACGACAATGCTCTCAAAACCCGGCTCCGACTGTCTCGATTACGGGCGCCGTTACTCCGAGGGGGGAGAGTGTCTGCCTTTCATCGTAACCACGGGACAATTAATCAAGCTAATTAAAGAAGAACCGAATTTTGAACCGGAAAATTCCGCCTTTTTTATGCCAACGTCTTCTGGCCCCTGTCGCTTCGGGCAGTATCATACGGCTCAGAAACTGATTCTGGAACATATGGGTCAGTCGGTGGAGATAATCTCACTCGAAGCTTACAACTCCTATACTTCGGAAAACCTGGGACTGGATTTTCGTAACCTGGCCTGGCAGGGGATAGTAGCGGTTGATTACCTGCAGAAATTGCTCTGGCGGAATCGACCGTACGAGAAAGAACCGGGAAAAACCGATGCCGTTTACGAGGAAAGCCTGGAGGATATAAAAGACGGAATGTCGGAAGACGGAACGGGCGGGCTAATAACGGCTCTGAAGGGAGTCGGGAAAAAGTTCGATTCGATCGAAACCGGTCCAAGAAATCGACCGTTAGTCGGGATAGTTGGGGAAATATACGTCAGGGCAAACGATCTCTGTAATTCCAACCTCGTCCGCCTGATTGAAGACCTGGGAGGAGAAGCGAGAGTCGGGCCGATGGCGGAATGGTTCTATTATACAAACAGAAAGAAGAAACAGGACGGCTTTCGCGACCGGAAATTTCTGAAATATCTCAAGGGCTGGGCAAAGGACCTCGTCCAGCATTACGGGGAAAACAGGGTAAGAAGTGAGTTCGCCGATTACCTTGACGAACTCGACCTGGAGGAGCCTTCCGTGGGGGAACTAGCGGATAACAGCCACCCTTATATTCCGGAGGATTATCGCGGGGAACCGGTACTCGAAATCGGAAAAGCTATCGATTACGCGAGGCAAGGTGCAGATGGCATCATTACGGTGACTCCTTTCAGCTGCATGCCCGGCGCGATGATAATTTCAGTCTCGGATCTCGTCAAAAAAGATCACGACAATATACCCTGGCTCAATCTGACCTTTGACGCTCAGCGCTCCACGAACATAAAAACACGCCTGGAGCCATTTATCTATCAGGCCAAGAAGTACAGGGAGAAAAGCTCAGAACCGGAAAAAGAAGAAAATTAATCCCGGGAACGGATTCTATTTGATTAGATCTCTGCTATACCTTTCCGTACCGCGTACAGGGCGGCCTGTGTTCGGTTGGCGAGGTCCAGCTTACCCAGAATGTTACTTACGTGAGACCGCACCGTTCTTTCGCTAATATACAGTTTATCGGCTATATCGTCGTTTGGTAGCCCCTCTGCAACCAGTTCCAGTACTTCCGTTTCCCTCTCGGTCAAATCATCGGAGGATTCTTCTTCGTTTTGCATGGAGCGAAGCACGGTTCCCGCAACTTTCGGGTCGAGGGTTGATTCGCCCCGGTAAACGTCACGGATCGCCCCAACCAGTTCATCGGGGGACGCGTCCTTGATCAAATAACCGGTAGCGCCCGCTTTTATCGCCTGGATTATTCTCTCCTCTTCGGAAAAACTGGTGAGTATCAGTATTTTCCCTTCCGGGTTATCTTGAATAATTTTCTTCGTCGCTTCCACTCCGTCCATCTCCGGCATGACCAGATCCATCAAAATCACGTCCGGACTTCTCTGGCTCACCTTTGCCACCGCCTCTCTCCCATCGGATGCTTCCCCGATTACCTCCAGAGAAGGCTCAGTTTCGACAAGCGCTTTTATTCCGGAACGGACCACTCTATGATCGTCAACTATGAAAAGTTCAATATTTTCTCCACCACTACTCATATTATCACCAAAACTTGCCGAGCAAGCCCCAGGGCTTGCCCTGGGGGGAAATCGGCTGGTTAATTTAACTTGATATGAAGGACACAGCAGTCAATTCGCCCTGCTAATTAAAGCTTGGTACAGGTCCAAAACTAGTTCCGAATTGACTG
>CAZRDU010000062.1:0-8724 GCA_964599005.1 uncultured Thermotogae bacterium | reverse complement strand
CCGGTATGACCTGGTGGAAGACCCCGATGTGGGCACCCGCTAAGATAACTACCAGGCAAGGTCACCTCTGGTTCCAGACCAACGGAATTTTGGTAAACAAGTCCAACGCAGATCTCGGCTCGCTCTGGGCAAATGCGGACTTGCCTGGCTGGTAAACTTTATTGCGACATCAAAGAGCTGGCGGTGACAAGCCGCCAGCTCTTCTTTAATAGGAGGTCCTAGATGGAAGAAGAACTAAAGGCTCCAGAAGAAAGTGGCGGGGAAGTATCAGGAGAAGCTGGTTCGGATGAGCTGGTTCGGATGAAAGGTATTCACAAGTGGTTTGGAGAGGTTCACGCCCTAAGAGGGGTGGATTTTTCGATCAGCAGGGGTACGACCGTAGGACTAATTGGGGACAACGGTGCGGGTAAATCTACTCTGATAAAGATACTGGCCGGGTTAATCGAACGTGACAGAGGAAAGATCTATTACCGGGGGGAAGAGGTAGAAATTGAATCCGTGAGACAGTCACAGCAACTGGGAATTGAAACGGTATTCCAGGAACAGGCGATAGTCGACCCACTCAGCGTGGCTAGAAATATCTTCCTGGGAAGGGAAGAAGTCCACTCATTTGGGTTTGGGAAGATAATGAACGACGATAAAATGCTTGAAGAAACCGAGGAGTTGATGGATGACCTGAACCTGGATATCGCTTCCCCGGATCAGGAAGCGGAATTTTGCTCGGGTGGAGAACGTCAGGGTGTGGCGATTGCCAGAGCCATGTTTTTTGATGCGGATGTATTAATTCTTGATGAACCCATGCGGGCACTTTCCGTTTCGGGTAAAGAGAAGGTCGAAGAGTACATAAAAAAGGCCCGTGATCAGGGGACCGGCATAATTTATATTACTCACGACCTTCATCGGGTCTATCCTGTAGCGGATAGGTTCGTTTTCCTTTCTCGCGGTGAGAAAGAAATGGATATTAGAAAAGAGGATTGCTCTCAGGACGAATTAAGCAAGTTATATCGCAGGGGGGAAGAATGAATATTTCCGGGAAAGATATAGCTCTTTGGTTTATACAGAACTTTGTCTGGCTGCTGGCAGGTGCCTTTTTTATTGTTTTTTCTGTAACTCTGGGAGGTATGTTCTTTAACCTTAACAACCTCCATTTCATCTTCTACGTTTCTTCCATGGTCGGGATGCTGGTCCTTGCGGAAAGTATTGCTTTGATTAGCGGAAACTTTGATCTATCCGTTGCTCAGAATGCGGGTTTGACTGCCATGCTTACCGGTGTTTTAATCGTTAAATTTAATATCCCCGGTTTGGTCGCCATCTTTCTGACGATAATCATTGGCGGAATTCTCGGGGCCTTTAACGGTTATTTCATCGGAAAACGTGGTTTAAATCCTTTTCTCGTCACTCTATCCACGTATCTGATGTTTGATTGGTTGACCTATGTAATAAGGCAGACATCGATCCTCAACCTGCCGGGGATTTATATGTTTCCGGGTTCGGGAAAGATTGGCGGGATTTACGCGGCCATCTTTATTTTCTTAATAGCTGCCATTCTGTTGTTCCTGTTCTTGAAGAAGGCTACTTACGGTAATTATATATACGCCGTCGGCGGTAATCCGGACGCTACCGTCATGGTGGGCGTAAACGCGGGTAACGTGGTTTTCTGGGTGTTCGTACTTTCAGGTGCCCTCTCCGGAATCGCCGGTTTACTATACACTGGTTACGCGGGAGCAGTAACTTCAACCCTGGCGGACGGCAAAATGTTCATGGCGTTTGCGGGGGCAATTATCGGGGGTATTTCCCTCGCTGGGGGACGGGGAACTGCAACTAACGCTGTGGGAGGAATCATCTTAATTGGGATTATCGAGGCCGGTTTAACAATGATGATGATCTCGCCCCAGATGCAGGGTTTTCTCAAGGGCGTTCTCGTTTTTGTGGCTATCCTGATTAACCAGTTCAGGACAAGTTTTCGAAAGAGATTGCTGATGCCCAGTTAGTATATCGAGCTGCGTCTGAACTCCCGACTTTTGGATTTATGACAAAGAAAGCGGGCAAACAAGAATACTACCTTCTTGTTTATCGCTCATCAA
Organism: uncultured Thermotogae bacterium; assembly: GCA_964599005.1. GTDB lineage: Bacteria > Bipolaricaulota > Bipolaricaulia > M55B111 > M55B111 > JAGXLP01. Next base: position 6,640 of record CAZRDU010000062.1, on the reverse strand, counting down.
GATAATATACGAGGTGAAACGATAATGGATTACGGAGATTATTTGAAAGAGGAAAAGTCTTACGAGGGCTATTACGAGTTCCCGTTCAAACCTGAAAACAAAGAGCCGGTCGTTGTAAAACCAGAGGACAGGATTACGGAAATTTACCCGCCCGACAGGCCCCATACGAGCAATGTCGTCTGGGTCTGGGCCAGCACTGATTTGGTTACTCAGACAGAATTCGTTCTCTCCCCGGGCGCTTTTTTTGGTCCGCCGGATTCTCATGCCGGAGACGAGATGTACTACGTATTGAGCGGGACTTTGACGGAGATCCAGCCGGAACTCGGAACTGTTATTGAGGCAGAAGCAGGAGACGCCATCTTGATCCCGAAAGGCAGCTTCCACCAGTCCTACAATTTTGGAGACGAAGAGGCAAATATACTTTGCGCCATTGCGCCACGAATGTGGGACGAAAGCGGTCCCGCGCCCGAGATGGAAGGGGAGATGAAGCTGTATAAAGCCGGAAAGGACCTGGAAAAGTCATCTGATATAGAGGACGTCGAATTCAATCAGGAAGGAACGAGGAGTATAGACCGACTGGGAGAATGGCCGATAGATGGAAAAGAAGCCAGGGAAAGGAAAGCTCATATCAAGATAGAAGAGGACCAGCGCCTGCCGGTAATACACGGCGAAGAGCATCCAATGATAGTCAGGTTCATCGTAAGCAATGACTTGCTTCACATGGCTGAACTTCAGCTTCCTTCCGGCGGCGAGGGACCTAGAACTTCCGAAGCCGAGAGTCATGGTGGTGACGAGACTCTTTACGTGACCCAGGGCAAAATAACGGTCTTCTTTCCGGACCTTCTCGATGCAATAGATGTACCGGAAGGGCACGTTGCTCTGATACCGGAAGGAATCGAGCACCAGTACCAGAACTTCACGGATGGACCCGTCAAGGGAATTTTCAGCGTTGCTCCCGACCTTTAAACCAGTTAATTAGGAGGGCTAAATGAAAATAATTACCGTTGGGGAAATGCTGGTTGAGGTAATGAGGAAGGACGTGGACAGTCCACTTGATCAGCCCGGTGAATTTGTCGGTCCGTTTCCCAGTGGGGCTCCAGCAATTTTTGTCGATGCGGTGGCCAAGCTGGGTATTAGTTCCGGAATAATCGGTGGAATCGGCGATGATGAATTTGGTGATTGTCTCAGCAATAGACTGAAAAAGGACGGAGTTGGCCTTTCCGGAGTTAAGGTCGACGGTGAGTTATCCACAGGGGTGGCTTTCGTAAGCTACTTTGCCGATGGTTCCCGGAAGTTCCTTTACCACATGGGTAATTCTGCTGCGGGGGTTATATCAAAAGGGGATATAGATGAAAGCTACTTCGAAGAAGCGGACTTATTGCATATAAACGGATCTTCTCTCGCCATGGGCAAGCAGATGCGGGAGGCCTGCTACGAGGGGGTCGAGATGGCGGAAGAAAAGGGGCTCGATATCTCATTCGATCCGAACTTGAGGACCGAGCTGCTGGGCGTGGAAAAGACGAGGGAGATATGCTCACCCGTGCTGGATTCATGTGATCTTTTCATTCCCGGTGCGGATGAGCTAAAGGGAATTACCGGGGCCTCGACGGAAAAAGAAGCCGTGGAGTCCGTTCTGAAAAAAGGGGCGGAAGTGGTAGCAGTTAAGGACGGCGAAGCTGGCTGCAAAATCTATAGCCAGAATCAAACCGTCCAGGCGGATGCGTTTGACGTTGAGGAAGTGGATCCAACTGGTGCCGGTGACGCCTTCTCAGCGGCGATTGCCGTTGGCTGGTTGGAAGAGATGGACCTTGAGTATTTGAGCTTATTCGCCAATGCGGTAGGAGGAATGGCCGTTACGGAAAAAGGGCCGATGGAAGGACTGCCGGATAGAAAGCTGGTCGAAGGAATGATTGAATAAAATGGATATCAAGGAGTATCTTACGCAAAATCAGAGAGAGTCAACTCTTCTCGGCGTCTGTCCGATGACGGAAGAAATAGTCAAAGCGGCTATAGTTGAAGCCAAAAAATCGGCCTTTGTTCCCATGTTTATTGCCACGCCGAGGCAGGTGGATGCAGACAGGGGGTACACGGGATGGTCCCAGGAAGAACTGGTCGAGTTCGTCAGAGAAGTGTCATGTCAGTACGAATACGATGGGGAATACCTGCTTGCTCGAGACCACGGAGGGCCTTATCAGAGTTTCCGGGACAGGGGAAGAGAAACCGTCTCCCTTTCTAAAGCCATGGAGTATGCCAGGGAATTGTTTTATCGAGACGTGAGGGCGGGCTTCGACGTAATTCACGTTGATGCGACGGAGGACCCCCGGATAGACGGACGCCTGGATCTGGAGGAGATAGCTTCCCGCACGGCCGATTTAATCCTGAGTATAGAAGGGCGCATCGACGAAGAAAACCTTCAGGAAGCGTATTACGAGGTTGGTACGGAGGAAATCGTCGGCGGAATGACGGAACCGGATAATTTTGAAAGATTTATTGAACTTTTAAAGAATAAGCTGGATCGCCGGAGTGTAATAGATAAGGTTCTCTTCGTAGTCGGTCAGGTAGGTACGACGATGCGAATTGATATGACAAATGATTTCGATAGTGACCAGGCGAGGGATTTGGTCGAGATTACCTCTGATTACGAGACCTATTTAAAGGTCCATTATACCGATTGGCTTAGCGATTCGGTGCTCGAAGATTTTCCCGAGATCGGGATTGGGGCTGCCAACGTCGGGCCGGAATTTGCGGCTTCTTTAGTACAAGGTCTAAGAAAGCTTGAAAAGAAGGAGGCTCAAGTTCTGGAAGAGAAAAATTCGGGAAAAAGACGTTCAAATTTTTTCGAAACACTGGAGTCCGCTGCCGTCGAGAAAGCGCCCTGGAAAAAATTTGCCCCTGGTGAGCTTGATGAAAATGATTTGGCGGATTTTGCGGAAAAAAACAGGGAGGATATTGCTCTCTGTGTGGGCAGGTACGTTCTGAACGAACCAGAAGTCGAGGAAGCACGTGACAAGCTACACGAAAACGTTCTGGAGTACTCCGGGGTTGGGGATATCGAGAAATATCTGATCGAAGAAGTAAGGAAATCGATTCACAGATACGTTCGCTCGTTTGGCCTGGATTCTCCCGGCTAGACTTGCGGTCGAAAATTTATAAATTGACGAAGGTCAATTGTTTGACTGTAGACCACCGAAACCAAGACTAAGTTGAATAAAAGGAGGATATCTATGAGATCTACACCAGTTGGTCTGGTAATGTTGAACGATGAGCGGGAACACGTTTATCAAGAAAACAACGAAAAAAATAGAGAAGTGCTGGATGATTGGGCCGAGGTAATCGAGTCCAGAATGGAAAACCGGGATGGCACCACCCCGGAGATCGTTACCGCTTCGGAAATTATCACGGGTACGAGAAGTGCGCAGAAGGTGGGGGAAGAGCTATCCCGGCAAAACGTGAAGCAGGTAGTGATGTGTTACAACGTCTGGAACTTTCCCTTTCTCGTCTGGCCTTTTTTAAATTCCCTTGGAAAAGATATTCCCGTATTGAGCCTGTCGAATAATAACGGCGAATACCCGGGGAATGTTGGGTTGCTCGCGACCGACGGAGCGCTCAGACAGGCCGGAAAAAGGACCCACAGAGTAATCGGCGAGATGGAGGACGAGGAAACCCAGCAAAAAGTTGTGGACTGGTTAAGAGCTTCCGAAGCCCTCACGACCATGCAGAACGAAGTGCTGGGAATCTACGGTGGCCACTCTATGGGGATGGAAACAGGATACTTTCACTTAACTCCCACCCTGAAATACTTTGGAACTACCGGAAGACAGGTGGATCAGCTCTGGCTCAGCGAGAGAATGAAAGAGGTCGATTCGAATGAAGTTGACAGGGGTTTAGAATGGTTCGAGGAACTTCTGGGTGACAGGCTCCGCTATGACGGAAACATGTTGACCCCGGAAAACCTCAAAGACCAGATAAGGTTATACCTTGCCATGGAAGAAGTAAACCAGGATAAGGGATTTGATTTCTGTGGTCTGAAAGGACAAAGGGACTTAACTGAAAACATCTGTCTCGGTGACGTCGCTGAAATGATGATGAACGACCCTTACGACTGGCGGGGTGAAAAGGAGCCTACAGTCTGTGCGACTGAGGCGGATGCCTATTCTGCGATGACGATGCAGATGCTGAAATACGTCAGCGGCGGACTGCCCACGCTATTTATGGATGTCCGGTTATACCACCCCGAGAAGGATATCTGGGACTGGTGTAACTCGGGTAACCACTCCAGTTACTATTCGAAGATGTCCACCGACCCGGAGGAAAACTTCGAGAAGATTACATTTCACCCGGCTCTGGAATTCTATTTCAAGGCCGGAGGAGCATCCGTAGAGTTTAACGCGGCTCCGGGTGAAATGACTTTTGCCCGGCTCGGTCTCTGGGACGAAGAGCCTTATATGGTGATTATGTCTGGAGAAAGCCTGGATCTACCCGAAGAGGAAAGAAAGGAACTAAACGAACAAACCGACCCGACATGGCCTCACGTACATGCAAGAATTGACGGGAGTTTTGACGAATTCAACGATCTCTTTCCTTCCAACCACGTACTTGGTGTCGAGGGGGATCACGTGCAAAAATTGATCTACCTCTGTGAAATATCGGGTATTACCCCTGTTTTACTCGGTTCTGAAGGAGAAAAAAGGCGAGAGCCCATCTGGGAAAAGGTTGACGGTTAATTATTGTTTAGGTGATAGAGATGTTGAAGACTGAACTTTTACACCCGGAAGTTCTCGAAGCACTGGGAACTTCCGGTCACGGGTCCAGGGTATTGATCGCGGATGGTAACTATCCCTTTGCCACTGGATCGAACGAGTCCGCCAGGAAAGTTTACCTGAACCTTTCTCCGGGTATTGTTACAGTACCCCAGGTACTTGCCGCAGTCAGCCAATCCATCGTGATTGAATCGGCAACGGTTATGGAGCCGGCCTCCGGGGAAGAGCCAACAATCTTTGAAGATTTTCGCAGTTTGCTCGGGGAAACCGAACTGGAAAAGAAAGGCAGGTTTGAATTTTACGATGCCGCAAAAGAAGAGTCGGTATCACTGGTGATTGCCACGGGAGAAGAAAGGACATATGGGAATATCCTCCTTACTATTGGTGTAGTCGAACCCGAATGATAAGAAAAGTGTAATTAGTGGTATTTGAAAATTTATGGTATAATTGCTATAAAGATGTCAGATGTCTAATAACCATACAACCAGGGCTGGGTAAATTATGAATGATACCTTTACCAAAAAAGCAGTCAGCGATATTGTAGTTGAAGATATCATGGAAAAGATAAAGTCAGATCGTTTCGAGCCTGGTGAAAAATTGCCTTCGGAAAAAGCCCTTTCCAGAGAGTTCGAGATTAGTAGAGCCTCAACTCGTGAAGCCCTCCAGAAACTCGAAGTTCTGGGGTTAATTGACATAAAACACGGGAAGGGTAGCTACGTGAGTAACAGCCCTTATTTGAAACCGATCCAGGAAATAGTGGCATCAAAGATGCTGACGGCGGACGTGGGAGTCGAGGAACTGCTCGAAACCAGACTTTATATAGAGCGAGGCACCGTGAAATTAGCTGCGAAAAACGCCGATGCCTCCGCGGTCAAAGAACTATCAGCCCTGGTGGAAAAGATGGACAACGTAGTGAGGGATGGCGATATCGAGGAATTTAGTCGGTTGGATATGGAATTTCACCTCTTGCTGGGTCGTATATCCAAAAATACCCTGATGAAACGGATGTTGCGGACAATTAGAAATCTTATGCGAGATCAACAGGAAAAGGTGAACAGGATCGATGGCGTGTTGAAAATTTCTCAAAGACACCACAGGGATATTTCTAATGCCATCAAGGAAAACAATCCAGAACTTGCGGAGGATTGTCTGACGGAACATCTGATGGCGATAAAAGAAAAGTTTGAATCTCTTAGTTAAATTCGCCTTCTTGTATATAAACCTGGAGTTAATTAAGGTTGGTTTTTTGCAAGCGCTTAAATACGAGGATTGAACTGGAGGTGGTTATTCTAACTCAGTTGAAGGAATTTGCGAGCAAGTTTGAGTAAGTTTAACCAAAATCTCCCAAAAGGGGTGTTTGAATTGATTAAGACAAAAACAGGCTTAATTTTTTCGGTAGCTCTGTTAATCGTTCTGGGTCTGGTATTTAGTTTTTCAACTCCGGCTAAAGCACAAGAAAACGAAACGCTTAAGATCGGTAACTCTATCTGGGGAATGTACGGTTCCTGGGAACACGCATATATCCAGTCGGGAAGATGGTATGCAGGCGATCATAATATGATGTTTTCGACATCGAACGCCCTTATGAAGGCGGAAAAACAGGTAAAAGATATTCAGCATTTTATCGACCTGGATATGAACGGTATAATAGTCGGACCGGTTTCGAGCACTGCACCAGCGGGAGCGATAGAGGATGCAAAAGAAGCCGGTATACCCGTAATGACAGCGAATTCCGACGTTGATACTCCAGCTGTTTCCATGTCGATTTCCTATGGTAATAAAAACGCTACAGCCGCATTAGCTGAAGAAGTAGTAAAGTATCTTAAAAATGAAGTAGAGCCAGTTGGAGAGGTATCAGGTACGGTCCTGCACCTTCAGGG
>CAZRDU010000061.1:6426-9112 GCA_964599005.1 uncultured Thermotogae bacterium | reverse complement strand
TTATAATTAAAGGTAAATCCTCAACAATTATAGTTATATTCTGGATTTACTGCAATGGATGGTCAAAACGCGATCTCCTGGAGTTTTTGCGGTTTTCGGGGAAAACCGTTAGACTAATTCAAGTTAAATATTGATCATGCAGGTTAATGTTACCCGCGACTTTAAGCGAAAATCAATAAGTCCTGTCGATCGTTAAACCGTTGACTATAATGATCGGTCGGAAACGGACCGAAAGGTCTTGAAACTATAGTGCCATTGATTATCCAGATAAAGGGAGGTCTATTTGCATGGAAGGAGTGAAAAGTAGAGAAGAACTGGGAGAGAAATTTAAATGGGATCTGGAGAGTATTTATCGTTCGGATGAAGCCTGGGAAGAAGAATTCGCGGAAGCAAAAGAGCTTTTAGAGGATTTCGAGGACTTCGGAGGCAGCGTGCTGGAGAGCGGGGATACACTGCTGAAAGTGCTGAAATTACGAGAAAAGCTGTATCGTAAAGTGGATAAACTTTTCTCTTATGCCCGGATGAGGAGTGACGAAGACACGAAAAATCAGAAGTACCAGGCCATGACTTCCCGGGCAAAAGGGCTACATTCCGAGGCTAAATCCGTATGTAGTTTTATCGAACCTGAGATTCAGGCTGCTTCTCAGGAAGAAATGGAAAATCTCATTGCGGATAATCCGGAACTGGAAAAGTACCGACATTATTTTGACGATGTGCTCAGGCTAAAGCCCCACACCAGGGACGCGGAGGTAGAAAGTCTACTGGCGAACCTGGGAGAAGTTCTTGATGCCCCCGGCGAGATCTATAACTATCTCACTAACGCGGACCTGGAGTTTCCAACCGTTGAGACTCCAGGAGGTGAGGAGGTCGAGATCACCCTTAGCAATTTTGTAAATCTCCTGCGGAGAGAGGAGAGAGGCTTCAGAGAGGAAGTATACAAAAAGTTTTTCGACCGTTTTGAGGACGTAAGTAATACCGTTGCTACCTCTTACAGCAATAGCGTAAAGAAGGACAACAAACTGGCGAAGATAAAGAATTACGATTCCGCCCGGGAGATGTCACTCGACGATAACAAGGTACCGGTTGAGGTTTACGAGAACCTCGTTGAGGTCATTGAAGACAATCTTGATTTACTTCACAGGCATTTAACTCTGAAAGAAAGAGCTCTAGGGTACGATGAGCTGAAGATGTGGGATATATACACGCCGATGGCTGATTCGGAAAGCCCCGAAATTTCTTACGATACCGCGAAAGGGTATATTTTGGAAGCACTGAAACCCCTTGGAGAGGATTACAGGGGACAGGTGAAAGAAGGATTTGAGTCCCGCTGGATTGACGTTTACGAGACCCCGGGAAAGCGGGCTGGAGCCTATAGTGGCGGAGCTTACGATACTCAGCCGTTTGTCTTGATGAATTTTCAGGGAGATATATCTTCACTTTACACAATGGCGCACGAACTCGGCCACTCCATGCATTCGAAACTTACTTCGGAAAACCAGCCGTATATTTACGGCGATTACTCGATCTTCGTCGCGGAAGTTGCCAGCACCCTTCACGAAGCCCTTTTGACGGAATACTTGCTCGATGAAATTTCCGATGAGAATTTCAGGCTCCACCTGCTGGATCACTTCCTGGAGTCTTTTCGCTCGGTCATCTTCCGCCAGACCCTTTTTGCTCATTTCGAACACGAAGTTCACGAAAGGTCAGAAGCCGGCGAAGGGCTGACTTATGACAGTCTGAGCGAGTTATTCGGGGATCTGAAGGAGCGCTATTACGAACCGGGGGACGTCGATGAACGGATCAAAAGAGAGTGGATGAGGATTCCTCATTTTTACCGGGCTTATTACGTATTTCAATACAGCACCGGGATAAGCGCTTCACTGGCTCTGGCACGAGGCATAATGGATGAAGGAAAGTCGGCCGCTAATAGGTATCTGGAGATGCTAAGAAGTGGTTCGAGCGATTATCCGCTGGAGGTTCTTCGAAAGGCGGGGGTCGATATGAGCCAACCTGATCCTATAAAAAGTGCGCTTGAGCTTTACGATAAGTACCTGGGTGAAGTAAAAGAAGTTATTTAAACTTAAAATCACGACGAGCGGGAGTTAGTTCCCCGCTCGTCGTATTATGACTCCTTATTCGGAGGAATTAGATTCATCAGTAACCTGACGGCCTGCCAGGGCTTTGTCGAGTGCAAGCAGACCGGAACCACTTTCTCCCACCAGTTCCAGCTTTTCAACTATCGCTTCCGTGGAAGCTTCTTCTTCTACCTGTTCCTCGATAAACCAGTCCAGCATATTAAGTGTTGCTTTGTCGTCATGCTCATCCGCGAGGTCGGCTAACTCATTTATCTTCTTCGTTATGTATTGTTCGTGCTCGTAAGCATCCTCGAATGCTTCCAGCGGCGAACTCCAGTCCTGTTTTGGCTCTTCAATTGACTGCAACTTAACTCTGCCACCACGGTCGTTTAAAAAGCGAAAGATACGCATTGCATGTTCAACTTCTTCCTGAGCCTGAAGCTCCATCCAGGTGGCAAAGCCATCGAGTGACTCTGATTCAAAGTAAGCTTCCATCGACAGATAGATGTAGTAAGAATTCAACTCTTCGTTGATCTGATCGTTCAGTGCTTGTTCGATTGTTTCGTTCATAGGGTTAACCTCCTGATAAATTTGAATGATAAAAGTCTAAT
>CAZRDU010000061.1:0-6326 GCA_964599005.1 uncultured Thermotogae bacterium | reverse complement strand
AACAGCGAAACTTCAGGAATATTTTATCCTACACGGCGATAATATCATGTCCTGATTCTATTCTCCAGTTTGGCTCTATATTTGTGTCAGTTCTCGCTATCCCTTTTTTGATGATTATTCCCTTTAAAAAGATAGAAGTCGTACTAAAATTAATTAAAAGAAGATTGTGTTATTTAATATAAGAAGATGAGTAGCCCAATTTTTCGCCCTTTATCGGGCTAAAAGAAAATATTTAGGTTAATATATAAAAGTTTTAAATTAATTGAAGTCTTCTTTCATCATTGGAAAATATTCAGGAGGTAAAAATGGGAAAAACACTTTCGAGCACGACCGAGAAAGGTTTTTTACTGAGCTTGGTTCTTGTTTTAACATTGAGCCTAACGGTTATTGCTGCACCAGAGCCGGTAAAAGATATTCTTGATAAAGCCCCGGCTCGGGATGCCTATCCGGATTCCGACGCGGTAGTTCTACTGGACAAAGGAGTGGCGGAAATCACGAAGAACGCTAAAAAGACCGTTACGATCACTAAGAGAATAAAGGTCTTCAATAAAGAAGGCCGGCAGAAATTTGGTGAGGTAAAAATACCGTACCTGGCTCCGTCCGGCAAGCCGAAGTTGAACTGGATCAGGACCATTACGCCCGAAGGGAAGGTAGTTAAACCGAAAAAGGACGACATAAGGGATGTGACGCCGGCCCGATTACAGCAGTATCCGATGTATTCGGATCTAAAAAACAGGGTAATTAGCATGCCCGGATTGACCAACGGTGCGATAATAGATTATTCCTACACCTTAAGCCCGGAAAGGTTCTTTTTGAAGGGCGATTTTGCTTCGAGCTGGCTCTTTCGATCAAAACAGCCGGTCATGGAGTCCTACTTCGAAGTTTCGTTCCCCGGTGACATGGAAGTGGAGTGGACATCCTTTGGCGCCGAAGCCTCTCCGGTGGTAGAAGAGTCAAACGGCAGGAAGACTTTTATCTGGAAGAGAAAGGACCTCGAAAAAATAACTAAGGAACCGGCCATGCCGCCAATCTCCCGGATCTCGGACAGGGTTCTAGTCACTTCGATTGAAAGCTGGGAATACTATGCCAGCGAGTTCTGGGACCTCGCTCAAGGAAGGGCGAAACCAAACAAAGCGATAAAGAAGAAGGCGAAAGAGCTGACCAAAGGCTTGAAGGCGAAAGAGGAAAAAATCGAAGCTCTTTATAATTACGTGGCGACGAAAATACGATACGTTGCAATAGAGCTGGGCAGAGGAAAATATCAACCCCACAAGGCAAGCGAAACCTTTACAAACAAGTACGGCGACTGTAAGGATAAAGCCACGCTATTGATTAGCATGTTGAGGGTCGCTGGCATTAAAGCCCATCCCGTACTAATTCTTTCCGGATTGAACGCGAAGACGGATTTTCAGGCACCACCTCCGGGTAAAGGGATGAATCACGCGATAGTTGCCGTGGAGAGAGAGTCCGGGCTCCAGTTGCTGGATCCGACCTGTGATACCTGTCCCTATGAGTACCTGCCGGACAATGACAGAGGCAAGAAAGCGCTGGCGATAGTACCTCGAAATGGGGAAGTCAAGAAGGTAGTTGGGCCGGTACCGTTTAAACCGGCTGAGTCCGAAGTAAAGGTCGACCAAAAAGTTGAGCTCAACAAAGAAGGGGATCTAAACACGAGCGTAGAAATATCGCATACTGGGTATTATAGTTACTCTCTTAAATCCTGGATGGAATCTTACTCAAATGATAGACAGAAGCAAATGTACCGGGGTCTTCTGAGTCAGCTAGAATCAGGAGCTGTGCTCCGGAACTTCAGCCATTCGGACCTGGAGGACGTAAATAAGAGACTGAAGCTTGACATTTCGTATCAAAAGAAAGGCTACGCCGATCAGCTCGGAGACTCTCTCCTGTTTCAGACCCCCCCTTCTCTGCGACTTCCTCTAAGCAGGAATTACGACCAGTACGTTAGTCTGCCGGCTGAGGAAAGAAAGTACCCGCTACAGATGGTGCCTTCTACCGTCGTTGATAAATTAACTATTACCTTCCCCGAAGAAAAAGAAGTAGTCAAGCCGGATGGTGTAGAAATTGATACCAGGTGGGCATCTTACAGCTCTTCCTACGAGATATCGGAAAGCGGGAAGCTAAACGTGACGAGAAAGTTCGTAAAGAAAAAACCCCTGCTACCTGTCGAGGGGTACCCCGAGTTCAAAGAACTCGTCAACAAAATGAGGAAGGACCAGCAGAGCAATTTTCAGTTAAAAAGTTAGGGAAGGTCGCTACTAAGTTAAGGTAGCAGTACTTTTTGAAATCAACAACGAGCCGCCCTATCAACCATAGGCGGGCGGCTCTTTTCATCATCGCGAAAAAACTGTTTTAATGGAGGGCTACTCTCGTTCACGCTCTTCGGCCTTTTCGTGGGCTTTAGCTGCACTTTCGTCCTCGCCGAGCTCTTCCAGTACGGCGGCCTTCTGGCGCCGGGCCTCGGCTTTCTCCGGTGCTAGCTGGATTGCCTTCTGGAATTTCTCCAGAGCTTCCTCGTAACGTTCAAGTGCGGAAAGGAAGACTCCTTCGTTATAATTTACGGTGTAATTGTCCGGATTTATCTCGGATGCCTTTCCGTACGCTTCCGCAGCTTTTTCGTTTTGCCCAATCATTCCGTGCGCGGCGGCTTTGTGGTTCCAGGCTTCAAAATGATCCGGACTCAATTCCGTTGCTCTGTCGAAAGATTGAATTGATTCTTCGAACTTTTCCGATTCGAGCAGTGTAAGGCCTTTTAAATACCAGCCTTCCGGGTCGTCCGGGGCCAACTCTGTCGCTTTATCGAATGCTTCGTATCCCTCTTCCAGCTCATCCAGCAATGCGAGGGCTTTGCCCTTTCCCAGCCATCCTTCGGTTAGGTCTGGATCCAATTCCGTAACTTCGTTAAAAGCTTCCAATCCCTCCTGGTATCGTTCCAGGTATAGGAGTTCCTCGCCCTTTTTCTTTAGAACACCGGGGTTTTCCGGCTGCAGCTCGGTTGCTTTTTCGTACGCCATGAGCGCCTTCTCGGGTTGGTCGGTAAGCGAGAAAATATCACCCTTTAAGACCCAGCCTTCACCGTCCTCCGGTTCCAGCTCTTCCACGTTTTTCCGCGTTTTAATTGCAAGAGACATCGGCCCCTCGTTTCCGGATCCGGTCTCGGCGCCCGTAATAGACAGTTCCGTTGCCTTTTTAAAAGTCCGAAGGGCCTGGTTTATTCTTTTTCGGTCGACAAGGAAGTTAGTTTTTTCATAGCGTAAGGCTATACTCGAAGGACTGGCGTCGATTGCTTTATCAAATGCTTCCAGTGCCTCTTCGGGCCTATCCAGTTTACCGAGCGCGAGTCCTTTGTCTTTCCATGCTTCTCCGTCTTCGGGGTCAATTTCAATTGCTTCTTTGAATAACTCCAGTGCTTTTTCGAATTTGTCGATTTCAAGTAGTTCGTTTCCCCGTTCTTTTAATTCTTGTTTTTTCATGTGACCTCCTGTGTTGGTGGTATCGATACCGACAACAAGCTTGAGGTATAAAATAGAAAAATCAAGCGGTAGCCGGTTAGGTTTGGGATGATTGGGGATTATCCTCTTATCTAAAAACCGATAATAATTAAATTACGGAGTCCCGGCTATCGTAATTAGGGGTATCCCGTTTAATCCGGAAGTTGCGTTTGAGATCAAAACCGTTATAATAAAAGTAGAGTAAAACACTCTGATTAAAAACCTCGTACCGAAAGGGTGATTAGAATGATACCTCCAAGTTTCTATCGGGCTAAAACCGAACAGGAAGAGAGGCGGAAATTTGCCTGTGCCGATAATTTATGCGAGGAAAAGGTTAGAAAAAGCGATCACCGTGGAGACAATCAGGAAAACCGGGAGAGGCTGATCTGTAAGATCAATCTTTGTTAGAGTGAGGGGTGGTTCTTTCGATCTGAGTATAGATATCATAAATTTATTTAATCGATCATTGTAACGCCGAGGCCTATATAATTCCCGTCTGTCAGGGGGTTCAATAGTTTAAATTGTCGAGGAAGACTTATTTAACTTTGGCTTAAGTGAATAGGCATAGTGGGGCATTCATGTGTCTACACGGGTGAAAAGTTATTGACAAACTAAAAATGATGCCAAAAACTCAGCAAGACGAGTAAGATATTTTCATGTCATTTATTCTGGTTGATCAAGTGAGGTTAAAAAATGATTGGTATGAGATTTAATAATAGGTTGATTCAATTGGTTATTATCATTTTAATTCTCTTTGGGTTCGTCGTCCTATCTGGCGTCCCGGCAAAGGGAAGAACTATAAAGTTCTCCGGTTACCACTGGGCGGTTAAAAATTACACTGAACACAAGCGGGGGCCCGGTCCAAATTACTGGTCTGACAGTGAGGATAACGTATGGCTCGATAAAGAGGACAATCTCCACTTAAAAATAACTGAAAGAGCCGGAAACTGGTATTCTGCGGAAGTATACCTTAAACGTTTCCTTGGATACGGTGAATATATATTTTATCTCGACCCTCAAAAGACCGAGTTGCCGGGGAAAGTGGTTCTGGGTCTTTTCCTTTACGGAGGACCCGGGGAGGAAGTTGACATAGAGATCTCCGGCTGGGATGAGAACGATGAACCCTACTTACAGTTCGTAGTTCAACCGGCGCATATAGCGGGACATCTGGACAAGCTAAAGTTAAACACGATGCACGAAAAAAGGACGTTCAAGATCGACTGGAATGAGGATAGAGTTATTTTTACGTTGATCGAGGGACATAACCGAGAGCCAAAAGATCAGGACTCGGTCATCACGGAATGGATTTTTACCGGTTATCAGGTTCCCGATGGAAAGCTATATCCCCGCATGAACCTCTGGCTTTTTAAGGGAGACCCGCCGGAGAAGAGAGAGCCCGCCGAGATCACAGTGGAAGGTTTTGAGTTTGTCAAGAACTCTCGACCATGAGGAGAGTTGGTCCAAAAATTCTACTGGGCCTTATCCTCGTACATTTTCTGGTCCGCTTCTTTGAGTGCAGCTTCTAAATCCACTTTCTGGTCTGGATTACAGCAAGTTCCTTATTTGTCCCCCTGGATAAATGTTGCCTCCGGGAAGCTTCCAATCAGTTGTTTGTAACGGTCGAGAGATAACGGCATCGAACTACACCCCCTTTTGTTTTTTTGTTACGGCATTTCATTTTTTTTCTTACACCGGGAACGCCATTCCTTTTATTACCATGGTTTTTTTACGCTCGAAAGCTCTGGTCAGCCATAGGGGATTCCGCTTATACTCTAACCTGGTTTATGGTCCTAAAGGGGAAATATTTCATTAACGGAGGTAAAAATGAGCAGAAGAATAAGAAAAGCCAGAGAAGGTGATCTAACGGAAATAATAAGATTGGACGACGAGTTATCCGACCATCATTCTGGCATAGATGATTATTTCCTTCCGGCTTCCGATATGGAGGAGGAAGAAACGAGAGAGTGGTTAAATGAAATTATGGACAGGGAAGACGCCCTGCTATTAGTGGTGGATAAGGGTAAAGGGAAAAGTCTTGGCGGTTACTTCGTCGGTGAGATTGGAGATGCAAAGCAGTTTGTCGCTCCGGACCGGGAAGGTCATATTGCTGCCGCGTACGTCGAACCGGAGTGTCGAGGGGAAGGGTTTTCGCGCAGAGCAATTGAGCGGTTTAAAAAATGGTTTAGGGAGGAAAGCGTTACGTCAGTAAGGCTTTCAGTTCACTCACAAAACGAAGAAGCGATAAAGGCCTGGCAGTCGCTGGGCTTCGAGGAATACATGAAGAGAATGAGGCTGGAAGACTTTTAGGCGGTAAACTAGCCAGGGTTAGGTTTAGTAAATCAATTGTTCTGGGTGTCTGGAGCTATCTAACCTTTATACGATTTACAAGGTCTGAATTCTTCATCTCCACTCAGTAGGAAGTCCGTAAAAAAGGACGCGATCATACCAGGGGTAATCCTTTCTACACAATAAGTGTTTTGGCAGGGATTGAGTTTGGTATTTTAGAGTTGAGAATCTGTGGAAGTCGTCAAATTATCTCGCTTGATATCGTATCTATGTTTCGGTATAAATGGCACTGGAAACGAGCACTTAATTGTTTTGGTTCATAGTTCTGTTATTGTGCTCGTTGATTGAGACTTACTATTCTAAGATCCTATCATACGATGGCTTGAAAGGGCGAATAGCTCAGTGGGAGAGCACCTGACTCACATTCAGGAGGCCGCAGGTTCGAGTCCTGCTTCGCCCACCAAGCACCAATTTGTGTTGTCGAAAGGAAGTACTCTAAAAGGGACGCGCACAAAATACAATCCTAAGGAC
>CAZRDU010000060.1:0-9262 GCA_964599005.1 uncultured Thermotogae bacterium | reverse complement strand
GCCCTGCTCATTAAAGTTCAATACAGGTACAAAACCAGTTCCGAATTGACTGCTGGGTGCTGGGTCTCGTTTTGTAAAAGACTGAAGTATGTGGTTAAATGGTTTTTTACAAACCCCGTAGCTTGCTGCTGGGTTCTTGACTTTCCGGGGTTATTTATGGGGAATTAGTCTACGTAAGGGCCATGCATATTTATCTCTTCCCCGTGAGGGGTGCCGAGCGCGGAAACGAATTTCATTCTACCGTCAGTTTCTATTCGATACTCTCTCTTCTCCGGGTTATGCATTACCACGGCGGCCTGGCCGCTGTCAATATCAAAGTCCTCACGACCGGTCTTTATCACCCCGTTTCCACTCAAGATATAAACGAAACCCGCGTAGCCATCCTCTATCCTCCAGGTAAAGCTGGAGTCTTCCAATTTAACATCCCTATATCGCACCTGGGTTTGTACCTCAGGCCCACTTTCCTTACCGATAAGTATTGTTTCCGTAATCCCGTTCTCAGTCGAGGTTTTTAGCTTTTTCCCAGGTATGACTTCGTAACCCGGTTCCATTTCCTTGAGCCGCTTCGGCAGGTTTATCCAGAGCTGAATACCGTGGTTCATTCCGTCACTGGCTGGAGCTTCTGAGTGCCTGATCCCCTTTCCCATTGTTATCCTTTGAAGACCCCCTTCTCGGACTGTGGCTTTATTACCCCCGGAATCCTCGTGGACAAATCCGCCTTCCAGCATGTAGGTAACGGCTTCGAATCCGCGATGCGGATGCTCTGGAAATCCCGCCTCCGGTTTTACGAAAAACTCGTCCATCAAAACAAACGGATCAACGTGATCGAGCTGGTTACCCGGAAAGGGTCTAAGAACCCGGGCACCGCTGCCTTCGCTCTTCTCTTCCGCGCTGATTATCTTCAAATTGTTTTTGTTGCTCATAGTAC
The DNA here is from genome assembly GCA_964599005.1 of uncultured Thermotogae bacterium. Lineage (GTDB taxonomy): Bacteria > Bipolaricaulota > Bipolaricaulia > M55B111 > M55B111 > JAGXLP01. The sequence continues at coordinate 8,334 of CAZRDU010000060.1, read as the reverse complement.
CGCTCCTTTTTTCTCTTTTGTTCCGCTGCTTAACATATCCAGCCTAACCTTCCTTTAAATCTTCCAGTAAAGAATCTACCCTGGATTCTATCTCGTCCCTTATCTCTCGAACCCGTTCCAGGTCGGTTTCCCCGGGGTCGTCGAGGTTCCACTCTAAATCCGTTCCTTCCCATGTGGCTGGACAGACACCCTGAGCGGAACATCCCATCGTAATCACGTAATCACAACCATCCAGTTCCCCCGGCTCTACCATTTGTGGTTGGTTATCAGAAAGGTCAAAGCCTCTTTCATCCATTGCCTTCAGGACGACGGAATGAACGGAATCAGCGGGATCCGTTCCGCCTGAGATGACATCTACCTGTAAGCCCTCTTCTTCTACTTTTCGCTTCGCAAAAGCAGTAGCCATCTGACTCCTGCCCGCGTTTTGGACACATATAAATGCAACGCACTTTTCTTCTGTCATGACACGCTCCTGTTTTAAATTGTATAATCTACTCGTCGTTCTCTTCGTATCCGACAACACACTTTCCGTCTTCTCTCCGTTCCAACCTTTCTTCTATTTGCCTTATATCACCTTTGATTTCCTCTCGCTCCACGGTATCGGCTATATCCTCGATAAGTCGTTTGATACTGGGTCTCAGATTTTCGCTCAAAGAATAATAGACCCAGGTCCCTTCCTTCGAACCTTTTACCAGATCTTCTTCTCTAAGCTCGCTCAACTGACGTGAAACCTGGTATTGAGGTAGACTCAGAGCGTCCACCAGTTCGCAGACGCAGAGTTCCCGATCCAGTTCGTTCAGAAGAACTAACAGCCTGAGTCTTGGAGGATGAGAAATAACCTTTAACAAATCCGCTAAGTTTTCGAGCTTCATTTTCCCTCCTTATACTTGTATGTACATACATGCATATTATAACGGTCTCGAAAAATTAGTAAACCCCCTTTGGCTAAAGCAACAGAAAATAGATGTAAGGGATTTATCTTATCCTGTTCCGTGCACCAGTAACTTGCTCCGGTTATACTCTAACAGTAGTTAATTATTCTGTATAGGTTAGATTCAAAATAATCTCAATATTTGCCGGACCGGCAAGGGGGTAATGAAATGGATTTTGAAATAAAAGGCGACAACTTACAGTTGCTGGAAGTGAATTTGGACTCCGGAGAATCGATGTATACGGAAAGCGGTGGAATGTCCTGGATGTCGGAAAACGTGGAGATGCAGACCGATTCTCACGGCGGCATGATGAAGGGTATCGGGCGGATGTTTTCCGGAGAATCCCTCTTCATGACGACTTATTCAGCGCGTCAAAACGGAGAGTCGATTGCTTTTGCTTCGGAATTTCCGGGTAAAATCGTCCATCAGGACATGGGTGCAGGAGAAACTATCATCGCTCAGCGGGACGCTTTCATGTGTGCGGAATCCTCCGTGGATATGGAAGTTCATTTTAGAAAAAAGCTGGGAGCGGGTCTGTTTGGCGGTGAGGGTTTTATCATGCAGAAGATAACGGGCCCGGGAGACGCTTTTTTCGAACTTTCCGGAGAAATCGTAGAGAGAGAACTGGAAAGCGGGGAAACCCTGAAGATCGACCCCGGCCACATAGGGCTTTTCGAAACCTCCGTTGATATGGATATAACGAGGGTTAAAGGAGTCAAAAACATGTTCTTCGGCGGAGAAGGTTTATTTCTTGCGACTTTGAAAGGTCCGGGGAAAATCTGGCTCCAATCGATGCCGCTGATGAACCTGGCCCGGAGGCTGGACCCATATCTTTCATCCGGGGAATAGAAAGTTATAGGCTGCACGATAATAGTTCATTCAATTTTGCAGAACTCTTCTCCGGTCTTTCCAGAAGATCGACTGATCAATAACCAGTAGCCCGGGTTCGGTTGACCGGGCTACTGAGATTGTAATACCCAAAATAAAGAGATCTCTCCTGGCAAAATCCCCGCGAAAGTTCTGTTCCCTGGAGCGGGTCTCCTGACTGTCAGGTTTTAAGAAGCATAAAAACGAAAATTCTCGTAATTTTGTAAGATATTCCATGACAGGGCAGAGTTTCAAGAAAATGACAGGTTTGATACGGGAATTTCTTACTTTCGTAGGGGTTGATTACACCACCTTGCCCTTTACTCTTTGCTCTATCTTACCGATAATTGACTAAAATTCTAATCCTGTGATCTACATCATTGAGAATTAACAAATTATTTAGAAGCAAAGAAAACATTAACCTCACTTCAGGCAGCCTGCTAAAACCGTTATTTTTCCTTTCCCTGCCAGTCATAATTACGAACTTGCTCAGAACAGCGTATAGCCTTGCGGACATGTTCTGGGTTGGCAAATTGAGCAAGGAAGCACTGGCCGCCATTACTTTTTCTTATCCGATAGTATTTCTCTTTATTGCCCTTGGAATGGGAGTGGCGGTAGCCGGTAGTGTTCTAGTGGCCCAGTACGAGGGTGCTGGTGAAAGGAGTGACGTGGAATATGCTGCCTCACAAACCCTAATTTTTAGTATAGCCGTTGCTGTCTTGTTGGGGGTTGGCGGTTTTTTTCTTGTCGAACCTGTCCTGCGCTTACTGGGTGCTTCGGCAGAAGTAATACCGCTCGCGACTCAGTATCTTAAGATAGTGACACTGGGACTTTTTGCACTATTCGGGTTTTCCGTATTTATTGCCCTGATGCGCGGATTTGGCGAGACCCTGACGCCGATGCTTGTCATGCTTCTGTCGGTCGTGCTAAATATAATTCTAGATCCTTTTGTTATATTTGGCTGGTTGTGGTTCCCAAAACTCGGTATACAGGGGGCCGCTATAGCGACTGTTGCCTGCAGGGGTCTCGGGCTTCTTGTCGGATTGTGGATATTATTTACCGGGCGAAAAGGTCTAAAAGTTCACCTTGCCGACATGAAACCGGATTTCGATTTCTTCAGGAAGATAGTTTCTATTGGAATCCCCGCTTCAGTTGAAGGTACGGGTAGAGCTCTTTCAGTAAATGCACTCCTCTCGGTAGTTGGTGGTTTTTCAACAAGCGTTGTAGCGGGATACGGCATAGGGATAAGGGTATTTTCGACTGTATTTTTACCGGCGCTGGCCGTTTCCCGGAGCGTTGAAACAATGACCGGACAAAATATCGGTGCGGAAAAGTTCGATAGGGCCGAGCGGGCGAATTATCTTTCTTCCGCGATGATGTTTGTAATAATGTCCCTGCTTGGGGTTGCGGTGTTCTTTTTCGCCCCGGAAATCGTCTCCTTCTTTACCCCCGAGCAGGAAGTAATCGACGTAGGATCCGAATTCCTGAAATATATAGCGTTGACATTTGGTTTCGTCGGGGCGGCCAGGGTGTTTTACGGGGGGTTCCGTGGTGCCGGACAAACTATGGTTTCAGCGGTAATGGTAATAATCACGCTGGGAATGATTCGATTCCCAATCGCCCATTTCTTTTCAATTAACATCGGAAGGACGGGAATCTGGTGGTCATTTATTATTTCCAATGTGGCCGGAATATTCATAGCTTTCTCGTGGTTTCGAAGAGGCGGCTGGAAAAAGAAAATCATAAACGAAAGGACTCAGCAGGGAGAGGTGGCCGAGGAGCTATCGTCGATCGAGGAGACAATATCCGAGTAATAATCTGGACAACTAACCAGCCCCGGGACTTTTATTTGCTCTCGAAGAGCTTAGTCATAACTCCCGCGATCAAACCTCCGACGGAATCGTCCAGGAAAGGTGGTAGATCTCCAAGTACTCCCGGCTTCTCTCGATCATAGCGGAAGAAATTGAACAGGGCATTTTTACCTCCTATGTACTCCGCTATGTTGATTCCAATTAATTCATCTGCAACGAGCCGTCCGGGGTCCCCTGCGAGGTTAAATCGCCTCTTCTCCTTTTCCAGATAAAAACTGGAGGCTATGAGAAAATGAACGTTTGGGTCCCGGGAATACCTTTCTAATATTTCAATAAAATCGTCTTCTAGCTCTGTTCTTGAACCGGTTTCTCCGGCCAGAAGGGAAAAAGCCGACTCAATTAATTCTTCGCGACCAATTCCCCGCTCTGCTAGCCTCTTAAGAATACTTCTTTCGGGGTAATAACCGTTGTTTTCAGCCAGAGAATCACATACGCCTTTTTTTACGAGCTTGTAAACCTCTCGACCGAGTTCGGTTGCCGTGCCGGAAAAATCCACAGATGGTTCTCGATCGGTTGCATTCCTCGACTTTGCAACTGCGATCGCGTCAGTTGGGGTTCCTGTAATTTCTTCCCCGTTTTTGATTATTTCCAGTTCGTTGAGCGCGGCGACCTTGGCTTCTGTAGCCACGATAAATAGATTTGCCATTCCGGTCGGTGACAGATTGATATTCGTATGAATCACTATGTTTATCGTATTATGATAACGTGGATCGATCGGGCCTCCGACACCCGCGGTAACCATAACTTTTACAGAGGCCTCGGAAAGGTCTGTACCGCTGACGAACCCGGTAGTTACGTCCACTGCCGTAAGGAGTCCAACTACTCCTTCCAGATCTCCTGCAGGAGAAGGTAAATTTTCGCGGAAATAATCTCGAATTGGACCCTTTTCTTCGGGAACGGTGGTATGATTAATTACCCGATTCGCCTCCGTCAAACCGCCGTTAAGTGGTGCAGAGCTAAGTACGGTAAAATCGCCTGAAAATTCGATGTATTTATTGTTTCTGGATACTTTCAACTTTGTCCACCTCAGGCCGGTTGAAATAAAGCAGGATAACGGTCAATCGTTCAACTCCGGTATTCAAAAGCGTTTTCCACCCGGTTCAAACCGGACGGGTGATCGTAAAAAAGTAACTCGACGAGTTTCGGCGGAGCAGGGTTGCCGAGATTTTGCTGGGAAAGTTTAACGAGGGCATCTCCGAGAGCCTCCGGTTCCTCGATTAGCTCGAGGCTGAAGTTATCGGCTGCCTTCTCTCTGTATCTGGACAACCAGTTTTTCAGAGGAGAAAGGAAAAACAAAATTAGTTCCATCAGCACAAGCACGAGGGGCAGGGCCGAGACGTTGCCCGCCAGTCCGAAAAAAGAAAGAATCGGGTCGAAAAAACTGGAAATAAGAAACAACCCCACCAGGCTGAACAGGGATTGAACCAGCATGATTCCCCAGATATCGTGGTGTTTGTGGTGACCCATTTCGTGAGCGATAACGGCTTTTATCTCCTCGGCCGTGTATCTCTCAAGCATAGTATCTGATAGTATTATTCTCCTGCTGGAACCGATCCCGGTCAAAGCTCCTATTGCCTTCTTCGTTTTCGCGCTGGCCTCCATGTTGAACGCCCCCAGAACATCTATATTTGCTTTCTCGGCCAGATCTTCAAGCTGCTGTTTTAATTCTTCGTTATCAAGGGGGGTGAAATCGTAGAAAAGAGGCATCAGTACTGTGGGAGAAATAAAACCGAGAAATATAGATAGAGCTGTAAATCCGATCCAGGTCCATAGCCACCAGAGGTTAGTTACTTCTATTGCCCAGAAAAGCAGGGAAAAGCCCGCAAGGGATAAAACCGTGCTAAGAAGCAATCCCTTGAATTTATCCATCAACCAGTCCCCGGTACCTTGATTGGATAAGTCGTACTTGTGCTCGATTTTGAAACCGAGCCAATCGGAAGGAAAATCGAAAAGAAAAAACCCAAGCGAGAAAACTAATATGTAAACGAGCCTAACGCCCCAGGTGTTACCTATAAGGCCATTCAAAAATTCGTAGAGTGGCTTGGCACCGAAAAATATAAAGAGAAAGAGCACACCGAGAGAAAGGAGAGAGCTAACTACGTCTATTATCAGGCCATCCCGCTCGTAACTTTTTGCTTTCTCGTAAGCGTCAAGATCAAACCCGTATTCTCGTAACTTTTCGGACTTTTCCATCGAGCACCTCTTCTGTAATGTGGAAATGATTAAATATCAATCGGTCGCCAGGCTAATACCCTTTTTATGTTATGTTCTGTAATTGGGTTGGATTTATCGGCGAATTCTACGATAACCCTTTTCTGACCTGCTACTTGCGGCTGATGTTTATATACCGCTGCTTCCTGGTAAATCTATAGAGATAAAAAATCCCCACCAGCAGAACAAGCCATAATAACGGATTCCAGAATACCAGGCCCAGAATTACCAGCAAGATTAGAAAAGGACCCGCAAGCAAAAACTCTACCAGGCTTAATACTATCCCCAGCAATAAACCAACAGCCCCAAATGCTATCCCTATAACTGCTACGACAAAATGGAATATTGAGCCAAACAACATACCCATAATTATTTTCCTTTATAGTATTTACTTTCTACAAGCCCCGTTTCCCGGGGCGGCTCGTTATAGTTTAACCTTTTTTTCGACTTCTCCTTCTTCATCGACCTCAATTGTATCCGAATACTCTACTTTATCAATTATACAACCTTTTCCGATAACTACACAATCACCCCGGACGATGTTGGCCTTCACTCCCTCCAGCTCGACCGTATCTCCCTCAATCATCCGTGACTCAAGCGAGCCGTTTCCGATATCATTGACGTAGGAACTGACCCTCTGTCCGAAGTTTGTAACCCCGGAAGAGATCCTTTCTTCGTCCAGTTGGAGTTCGAAACCTAACTTTTCCCCCAAATTGTCGAGCCCCTTTTCCAGGTTTTCGATCCCCCGTTTTAATCTATCCTCATCCGGTTCAAGAGAAAGACCCTTTTTTGTTATTTTGATCTGTTCTCCCCCGATCTCTCTCGAGAAGTTGTCGCTTCCCAGCCATATTTCGATTTCGTCTGCATTAAGCAACCCCTTTATATCAAAACTACCTCGCGAAGTGAGGCTTTCTCCTTCTACGTCTCCCCCGATCGTAGAAGAACCGGCGAAATAAATCTCGTCGGAATGTAAACCTCCTGCCAGATTTAAAGACCCGTAAGATTTGAAAGTTTCCGAGTTAATCGATTTCTCTACTTTTAAGCTTCCCCTGCTAACTACCTCTTCTGCTTTTAGGGAACTGGCAACGCTGGCCGAACCCGTAACTGTTATCTTTTGACACTTTACGCTTCCTTCAAATTTTGCGGAGCCAGCCACTGATATCCGGTCGGCAATAACGTCTCCGGTAACTGTTCCTGAGCCGGAGATAGCTACCCGTTGATATTCTCCGCCGGAGATACGACCTGAACCAGAAATTCGCACTTCATCACTACTATTATTATTTTGAGTCATCCAGTTCACCTCTCGAAGTCTTCCTCGGTATAATCTATGGTTTCCGTGTCTCTTCTTTCGTCCGGGCCTTCGAGGTGGCGGTATAACCTGTAACCAAGATATGCCAGCAGCCCCACCCCGACAAAGCTAAACACGGATTGAAAGGAAAATCTCAGAAGAGCTGTCACTATGGAAGCCAGCCCTTTGAGAATCCAAATAAATAAACCAAATATTGAGCTAACTACTGTACCGATAAGGAATAAAAACAATAGTGAGATTCCACCCAGAATTAGCCACATTTTCCAGCCCCCGTCAAATTTAATCCGCATAAGCATCACCTTGATCTTGACCATCACGATCTCTTAGCTCGAGTTTAATTTCCTTTACTAGCTCGTGGAGATCAAGGGCAGTTTCAACAATGATCGTCCGATCGAATCTAACGTCTCCCGTTGTTAATAAACAGAAGTATGGAGTCCTGTCTTCCCCCACTTTGCCGTTATTTAGAAACTTATCCTTCTTCTTTGCCAGAATAACCTTTTCCTCCAGTTCGTTCGGGTCGATTTCCCTTCTTTCGAGGGTCTTTAGTGCAAGATAAACTCCCTTCAGCCCAATACCGAACTCCCTTAGCCGGGCAAATACAGTCAGATTTAGAAGGTCTTCAAAGGAGTAAAAATCTCTCCCCCCAACTACCTCTTCGTAGGCTCTCACGGTCCGATTATCAACCCAGCTAAGCTCGAGCAGACCCGAGGTATCATATTTCTTCTCCACCAATTCGGGTGAGAGCAGTTCGGCAATCTCTTTTAAAGTATAATCCTCTTTGAGTTCCCTGATCTTTTCTATTCTCGGTATAATTTTTTTCTCTGGCAGGAAACTCTCCTGGCCGGTACGAGTGGACTCGTGCGATAACCAATTGTCGGGGATCAATCCTTTTCTCTTCCACCGATAAAATTGCCCGTAAGAAATCCCCGTTTTGCGGAGTAATTTCTTCTTCGAAATTTTCCCTTCAGTCATAATATCAGGATAGTATAACATAACAATGTTACGTATTCAATTTTACCAAAACTTGCCGAGGAAGCCCCACAGCTTGCTATGGGGTTCTTGACCGGAGTTCTTGAATATAACCGGCTTCTGTTTCAAGGAAACTAGAACTGAATACCCCCAACAATTTAAAATTATAACGATT
>CAZRDU010000059.1:0-9653 GCA_964599005.1 uncultured Thermotogae bacterium | reverse complement strand
CCGCCGGCTGTCCACTTGAGAAAGCTTCTTCTGGTCAAGTTGTTTTGTTCGTCTTCCGAATTCATGGTTATGTTTTCCTCCTTTATAGCATCAAACGGGAAATATTACAAAAATTAATAGACTCCACAGAGAATGAGAAATAATCACCGGTACAAGATTCTTCTCCAGGTAGTACATCCACCCCCAGACCAGTCCACAGACCAGCGCGGCAAGCAATAAAGTCAAGTTCAGCGCCCAGATGTGAACCAGCGAATAAACTAACCCGCCCAGCAATACCCCGACCAGGCCACTATATCTTTCTCCAAGTCTCTTCTGAATAGTGCCTCGCCAGAATATTTCCTCCCCCGGTCCGATCACCCCAACCAGCAAAGCTCCGATAACCGGTAAGGGGGCGGCTTTTGAGTTATTGTAAACAGCAGCAATTTCCCCTCGAGAAAACGGGATCACTTCGGTAACTAGCAAATTTCCAACCCAGAAAATCCCGTAAAGCAGTAAAGCAGAAGTTACCCCTTTCATTATACTTTTTGGGTCCCAGCCCTGTAACTGCCCGTAGTTGTCCCATAAGTAGAGGGACGACGACGCCAGAATTAAAACGGAACCGCTCATCTCCAGCCAGAAGTTATAGGGATTCAGGTAAAAAGAGACAAACCAGAATCCGAAGGCCAGCAAAACGAGATACTTCGTGTATTTAGCTCCCGGTGATATTCTTTCCATTGTAAATTAGATCACGTTTTCAAAGATCAGAGAAATTGTCAGCAGACCACCAAATAAGATATCCAGCTTTGCTGTTTGGGCATCCGCGTCATCCGGGATTTCAACAAAGAAACTCTTCATTAATTGATACGCCAGGGGGAAAGATAGAAAACCTAACAGGCCCCAGGGACTCAAAACTCCTGCCACGATCAGGTAACCAAGTGTCGAATAAGTTACCATAATAAGTATAAAATAGATAATCAGGGCATCCTTCTCGTCCAGTAAAATCGCAATCGTACTAACTCCTGCTCCCTCATCGTACTCCCTGTCTCTGAGGTTATTTGCCAGTAATACAAGTGCAACCAGAAGGCCCAGAGGAAGTGAAACCAAAACTGGCTCGAGCGACAGGGCCCCTGCCTGGACGTAATACGCACCGGTAACCATCAACGGTCCCCAGACGATCAAAACCGAAAACTCTCCCCAGCCAAGATATTTGTACTGGACTCCACCGCCCGTATAGAGGTAGCTGGCCACTAACCCCAGCATCCCAAAAACTAGTACAAGCGGGCCAGCCCTAAAAGCCAGATAAAAACCTAGAGCCGCCACCACAACGTATCCTATTACGCAGTAAACGAGTAGTTCTTTTCCTTCAAACCAGCCTTCAACAAGGGGCTGCTTCCGGTACTTCGCAGTGGGAGAGCCGGCCTTATCCACCCCCGACCTATAGTCATAATAATCGTTTATCAGGTTGGTCGTTCCGTGGAAGAGAACTGTACCCAGAACGACCAACCCCAGATTTAAAAAGTTCAATCCCCCTGTTTCCAGTGCAAGTAAAGTCCCAACTAGAACCGATACCAGAGTCATCGGAAATGACCACGGTCGGCTACCTATCAACAGGGCCTTTAATTTATTCATCTATAGTTTAGCCGTACTTTAAGAGAAGTCATCGTAAAGTATGTCTTCCTCGTCGATTCCGTAGTCAGTAAGAAGGTCTATCGTTGCGTCCATCATCGGAGGAGGACCACAGAGATAACCTTCCATATCCTCGCCCTTCTCCAGATAATCCTTCATAACTTCGGTAATCAAGCCTACTTCCCCGTCCCATTCCGGTTGCGAGGAGTCCAGTGCCGGCACGTAATTGAAGTTATCGTGCTCGTCCGCCAGTTCCTCTAAGTCTTCATGGTAATAGAGGTCCTCCATAGTTCTGGACCCGTAGAACAGCCATATCTCCCTGTCAACTCCCTTTTCCAGGAGGGAAAAGACAATCGAACGCAAAGGAGCAAGCCCCACACCACCAGCTACGCCGATGATCGTGGCGTCCGTATCCTGAATGTAAAAGTCACCGAATGGACCGGTAAATTCGACCTCTTCTCCCTCTTCCAGTTCATGAAGATAGGTAGAGCCAAGACCGCCCTCAATCAGCTGAACGGTGAGCATAACTTTGTCGTGAACGCTTTCTTCGGAAGCTATAGAATAAGCCCGGTCCACCGTATCGCCGTCGACGGGCACCTGAACCTGGACGTATTGCCCCGCCTTGAAGTCAATTGTTTCCGGTTCCTTCAAATCGAAAACTATTTCCTTGATGGATGGAGTTACGTCCCTGGTAGATTCGACCACAGCGGAATACTTTTCGACTTCCAGGTACTTTTCCTCTATCTGAACCTCCATATCCTCTCGAACTTTTACCTGGCAACTCAACCTGACATCATCAATTAACTGGTCCCGGGTAAGCATCGGCTCTTCCGTGGGCAGAACCGGTCCGCCGCCTTCTTTGACCTTCGCGGTGCAAAAACCACAGCTTCCCTGTCCGCCACATGCGGAAGGTATGTAAATCTCGTTCTGAGTGAACGCCTGAAGCAGCGTTACCCCGCCTTCTACAACAAACTCCTCTTCGCCATCATTGACGTCGACCGTCACGTCCTCGTATTCGGCAAATAGCTTATTGGCAACTACCAGAACTATCGCCAGCGATCCGGCAACCAGATCGAGAACGATTATTGGACTCAAATAACCCATTGTAATTCCCCCAATTATTTAATTCCGACCATACCGGAGAAACCGAGAAACGCAAATGCCATAATCCCGGCAATTAACATGGTAATTCCCGGTCCCTGAAGCGGCTTGGGAACGTCTGAGAATCTCAACTTCTCCCGGATGGATGCAAGTGAAACAATCGCCACCGACCAGCCTATACCGCTACCCAGAGCATAAACAATTCCGGTTAGCAGGGTGTAATCTCTCAGGATCATGAATAAAGACACACCGAGAATGGCGCAGTTAACCGTTATCAGGGGCAAAAATACGCCCATAGTTGTGTAAAGTGACGGAAAGAACCTCTCGATCACCATTTCAAGAACCTGCACCGTCGACGCGATGACGATTATAAACGCAATATATTGAAGATACTCGAGTCCATAAGGTACCAGCAGGAAATGATAAACCGGCCAGTTTACCGCACTCGTAATCGTCATTACCAGGGTAACGGCAACTCCCATGCCCCAGGCCGATGAAAGCTTTTTGGACTGAGATACTAGAGGACACCAACCCAGGAAGTATCTAAGGGCGATGTTATGGGCAAATATTGCCGCTATAAGTATGGAAATATACTGCATTCTACTCCTCCTCCACGGGTGATATAGCTCTTTGGACCCAGATCAACAAACCAAGCACCAGAAAACCGCCGGGTGCAAGAATCATACTTACCCAGGGCGTCCAGCTGGACCCCATAACCTGAATACCAAACAGAGTACCAAAGCCAAGCAGTTCCCTGACTACTGACATTGCAATTAGGGCGAAAGCAAAGCCGGTAGCGACACCGGCGGCATCAACCAGGGAGTCCCAGGGAGAATTCTCGCTGGAGAAAGATTCCAGCCTCCCAAGTATGATACAATTGGTGATTATCAGCCCCACGTAAGCGCCCAGTGCCTGACTCAAAGGCATAAAGAAAGCCTGAAGGAACATGTAGACGAGAGTGACAAAGGTTGCGATAACGAGCATGAAGACCGGTATCCTGACCCTCCTGGGCACCGTATCCCCGATCAAGGATACGACGAAAGAACTGGCCGTGAGGACGAAGAAAACTGCTACCCCCATCGTGACTCCATTAGCTACTTTATTGGTTATTGCGAGGGTAATACAGAGTCCCAGCATTTGACGGAATACCGGATTATCCTCCCATAACCCGGCCATAAAAAGATCCTTGGTTTTATTCATTGAGATAGCCCTCCATAACTTTGTCCGTCAATATATCATTTCTCACGTGCTTAACATCATCGTTGATCAAGCCCTGTACGGCCTTGCTCGTTCTCGTGGCACCGGTAATCGCGTCGACCTTGTTGTTTGCTTCCTCGGCACCACTCTTTACTATCAGCAACCTGGGCTCGACCTCTTTCCCCTTAAACTGTTTGAGAAACCACTCCTCGGTTATTCTGGCACCGAGCCCCGGTGTTTCTTGCTGACTCAGAAATTCAAGCCCAATTATCGTCTTTAAATCGGGTTTTAACGAGACCAATCCACTTATCGGCCCCTGAAAACCGGAACCGGTTACTTTGAAAGCCACAGAGCTGAGCTCGCCGCTATCGTCGTATCTAAAGAATATCTCCTTTCCGTCCAATTTTTCCGTCTTAATTTCGGATTCAAATTTATCTTCCAGGTTGTCTTCGGTATAGTCCACCTTTAATGATTCCAGAACCGACTCTCTTAACTTCCTTACTTCGTTCTTTTTTATAATCGGCCTGGTTGTTACGTTTACGAACCCAAGCAATCCAGCACTTATAGTCGCAACCAGGACCAGTATAGCCACCATCCATATTTCTTCCTTCATTTTATCACCGTAACCTTATTTGTAAGGTTTCTGAACCGGTCCGTATCTGTAAGTCATAACCATCTCGTCCATCAGTGGGGCAAACATGTTCATCAACAGAATCGAGAACTGTACACCCTCCGGATAGCCGGAAAAAGCCCTTATGGATACGGTCATGACTCCGAGGAATACTCCGTACACCCACCTTCCTTCTTTTGTAGTCGGTGAAGATACCGGATCAGTTGCCATAAACATCGCTCCGAACAATAGTCCCCCGGCAAGCAGCTGGAATAACGGCGGCGCAACCTGATTGGGCCAGAGAAACATTCCCAGGGTTGAAAAGAGGAATACGGACCCGAGATAGGCAACGGGAATACGCCAATCCACTATTTTCGCCAGCATCAAGAAAACCCCGCCCGCTATTACCAGCAGAGCGGAAGACTCTCCCAGGCAACCCGGAATCGTTCCGAGAAATAGCTCGCGCAGAGGTGCTAAAGTACCGCTATTGGCAAAGACACCCAGTGGCGTAGCCGTCGTAATCGTGTCAACACTATACTGGGTAAATCCAGCCCATCCTCCTGTTAGCGGAGGCATCCAGCGTGAAGACATAGCTACTGGAAACGAAATAGTCAAAAACACCCGGCCGACGAGCGCGGGGTTAAATATATTGTAGCCCGTACCTCCAAAGACTTCTTTACCGAGAATTACCCCGACTATTATTCCGACTGCCACCATCCAGTACGGGGTGCTCGGAGGGAGAATCAGCGGAAAAAGGATCCCCGTTACCAGAAAACCTTCCGTAATTTCCTCTTTGCGCACCAAAGTGAAAGTCACTTCGGCTATCCCTCCAGCAACGTACGAGATGGCTATCATTGCAAGAGCTCGCCATCCGTAAAAATATATTGCGGCAAAACTAGCCGGTAGAACGGCAAGAACCACGGCGAACATGTAACGTTTTATCTCTATGTAATCACGCAGGAAAGGGCTCTCGGACGCGGCTTCACCATGGTGGAATACTATCGCACGAACAGTTTCTACTACTTCCGTTATGTGCTGGAGATAAGGGTGATCTTTCGTATAATCCGCGACGTCCGACATTAGCTCGTCTAATTTATTCAACTTCTTCACCTCTTCCTTGATCCGATTCGATAACTACGGGGGCTAAACCTGCTTCGGTTTCCTCGTACTCCACGTAATTATTTTCCTCTCCCGGCTGTTCTTGCTTCGCCTCCCTGAGGGTCGAACTCAGAGGAAGTTTTGACGGGCAAACGTAGGAACAGAGACCACAATCAACGCAACGCTGTGGTTGCAATCTATTAACTTCGTCCACCATTTCGTGGCTGTGCGTTTGATATATTTGATATGGTAGAATATCCACGGGGCAGACGTCACTGCAGTAACCGCAGTAAACACAGGGTCTTTTCTCCCCGTGAAGCCCGGCGTCGGCCCTTTTTTCTTTTCCCGGTACCAGAGCAGAAAAGAAAGCATTGGTGTAAGAATTCTTAGTCAATCCTGTCTGCAACCAGGAGAGAAACTCACTTTCCTCCGGTTTTTCCAGCTGGGTAATTGCACTTAATTCTTTTCCAACGGGCCTCTTCAAATCTTCCATCTTCCGCCCCGTTAACGGTCCCCCCTGGATAGTTAGACTCCTGTCGCTTCCCTCCGCGTCGCTTCCAACTCCCTGACTCACGGTAGTTCCAATCGGAACTTCGACAATTAAGTTCTCGGCAAGAGGTCCTCCCAGACTAAACCTGTTACGAATAAAAGGAACTCCCTCAACTACCGTTCTATATGTCATCAGAGGCACCACCTCGGAGAGGGCCAGAACGCCATGTTCCAGAAGGTATCCACCTTCATCCAGGCCATCGACCCCGAGAACTTCCCGAGCCAATAACTTTGACCTGCTCATCTGTGCTTCATTGGGAACGGAATGAACTTTTATCCTCTGACTGGAGGTCAAATCACCCAGTTTCCCCAGAGTCTCTTCATCCAGGATAAAGTGGATTTGAGAGTTAGAGAAAGCTCTTGCCAGAATTTGAAGGCCCGTCTTGAAAGACGGAAGCTCACTCTCGTAATCGATCAGGTGGTGAACAAATGGTTCCGTCACGACCCCATTTACCAGGATATCCTCCACGTCGCCAGGATCGGAAAAAGAACTATTGAATTCCGTCGGTATTCCAGTTTGTCCGAAGGAAGTAAGTCCCCCGAGGTAAAGCAACTCTCTGAGGTTTTTCGGTTTTTCTTTTTTCCATTCTACCCCACCTCCCCCTGCATCCGGATCACGCCGGGAGTTAATTCTGACGGACCTGACACTGGCCCCTAATTTTTCTCCCGTTTCCTCGTGAAAGCAGTTTATTTCCTCTATCCCCGTAACTTCCCCCGATACACTGGCATGTATTGGAGTGGAGATGGAATTATCGTTCCGCGCAATTATTTCGCCTGCTTCCACCTTGTCACCGACCGCCACGGCCGGAGACAAAGCAGAACCGAACCCTCCTTTAAGCGGTATTATAACGTCACTCGGATTTCGTCTAATCAGACGGGACGGTTCTTTTTCCGTTTCGTATTTTTGAAGATCTAAGCCAAATGTTTTCACGTTATTCACCGTCTTTTTTTATTTTTTTAACTGTACCAAACTCACCTGACTAAATTAATTTTCAACAACGCCGAAAATTGAGAATATTTCCGAGAGAATAAACTAAACCCTAAGAGCAACTATTAATTTGAATATTATAACTCCGCACCGAATTTTGCAAATATATGAGAAATATATTAGCCCGTAATTAGAAATCTCTCACAGCAGGCCTCTTTATAATAACCGCATGGTATTTTGATCTTTGCGGTATATCGGATGAGAACCAGGCTTACATTACCCACTTCTGCCAATCGATAGAGAATCACGACAATTATTGACCTTAATCGTAAAGCTTATACCGGCAAACCCTGACCTAAATAGGATTCACCAAGCACCTCCTCGCCGCTGAAATAACGGGCAATAAATGAGAGCGACTTCCTTGCATCTGAGTCTTCAACAGAAGTCGGAAGTGCCGAATTGGCCTTTTTTGCGAACTTTCGGGAAAGCTCGATGCTTTCGGCGATTGCTCCCGAATCTCGTATTATATCAATTCCCTCGCGAATTTCTCTTTTGTCGGGATCCTCCTTTTCGAGCAAATCCTCTACAAACCCGGATCGCGGGGAATTCTCCAGAGCTATCATTATCGGTAGAGTGAGCGTTCCTTCCCTGATATCGTTTCCGGGCTCTTTCCCCAATTCTTCCCTGGTTCCGATTAAATCCTTTAAATCATCCGTGATCTGGAAGGACAGCCCCAGGTTCAATCCGTATTTTTCCAGCCTATCCTGATCACGTTTTTCAGCACCAGAAGCCTTTGCGCCGAGAAGACAGCTCTTTCCCATCAAAAAGGCAGTTTTTTGCCTGATCCTCTTTAGATAATCTTTTACGGATAGCTCGTAATCATTCCGGCTGACGGTCTGGCTTGCCTGGCCCCGGGTCATTTCAAGTGCCGCTTCCAGTAAATGTTTGAGATATTTACTGTCTTCCAGCTCCGTCAGGGAGTTTGCGGCAAAAGTGTAAAGGAGATCACCGCTTAGTACCGCTACTTTATTGCCCCATTTGTAATTGACGGCTTCCGCCCCCCTCCTGAATTTTGAACTGTCAATCACGTCATCATGGACAAGAGAGGCCATGTGAACGAACTCCACGGCTATTGCCAGGGGCTTCACTTTCTCAAAATCGTACTGGAACAGTTTACCGGAAAGTAAAACCAGTGCCGGCCTCAGACGCTTCCCCCCGGAATTAAGCAAATACGATGAACTGCCGGTCAGCGGCTCCAGGTTTGAATCAACTAGTTCCTTTAACTCCTCTTCGAGCTCTTTTAGATCGCCATTTATCGGATTCAATATATCCCTTTTAAGCGGCATAAATTCATGTCTCCCGTTTCTTTCCTCTATGTATAGCTGCTATCCCGCCAAACAACTCGTTATAGCTAACTCCTGTCAGACCCACTTCCTGGAAGATTTTTTTTAACTTATCTTGATTCGGGAATTTTTTCAAGGATTCGGTGAGGTATTTATACGGCCCCCTGTTTCCCTGAAACAGCTTTCCCAGAGCAGGAAGTATTCTGTTGAAATAAAAAAAATAAATCTCACGAAAAACAGGTATCCGCGGTTTAGAGAGTTCCAAAGAGTATATTTCTCCACCGGGCTTAACCACTCTTTTTAATTCAGAGATAACTCCGGGTAGGTCTTCAACGTTTCGCAGAGTAAATGCAGAAGTTGCTATATCAAAGCTATTAGGATCAAGTTCCAGTTCCTCTCCCTTTCCTACTGCAAAATCGACCACGTCCCGGTATTTTTTTGGCAACCGCGCTTCCGCGATCTCAATCATCTCCGGCGTCAGATCGACTCCATGAACTCTCCCATCACCGACTTCACCCGCGATCAAGCGCGTCAATTCCCCTGTTCCGCACCCAAGATCCAGGACGGATCCCCCTTCGGGTATATTCATCTCCTTAACGAACTTTCTTCGCCACCTGCTGATCTGACCAAAGGAAATGACAGTATTGACCCTATCGTATTCTCCGGCAATACTGGAAAATATCTCCCTTACCCGAGCACTTCCCTTCCCGGTACCTGGATTATTCCCTTCAGTCATATATAGTTTAGTTAATTTTTGTTGATCCGTTTATCACTAGGACTAAATTGGCCAAATATCATCTAAGTCGTACGGTTCTCTCCCCTTCAACCCAACCCCTAACTCAGTTTGCAATTGAATATCCCTACTATTTGAGAAACTTTTTTATATTCATCCATTGGGTGTTATCTAAAGTGGTAAATCAAGTCGCTTTTCCAAAACTTTCAACCAGCACCCAGTTTAATATATACTTCGAAAGTTTAACACCTTTACGGACATAGATTTTCCTGAAGATGTAATTCCCAGTTTGACCATTGATATTAAACTGGGTGCTGGACCAACTCCTGTTTGTAAAATAAGTATTATAAGCAACTCTAAACTTTCAGCTAACCTGATAAAAGCGCTAAATTTAGGTAATCGTTATTGTCTTCTTGAGAAAGGTGTTTCGGGAAAATTTTGTCTTTTTATTTGTCAGTTATTTTACTTATGGTGGAATTCTAGGGAAAT
>CAZRDU010000058.1:0-10160 GCA_964599005.1 uncultured Thermotogae bacterium | reverse complement strand
TCTCCTGAGATCATTACCCTCTGGCAGCTTGCCGGATTTAACCTGCAAATCTTTACAAGGGTCAGGATAACCTTTTTAACAGGGGGAGAAGCAATTAAGATAGTACTGACACGACGAAACTTTTAGGAGTCGAAAGATGGGTTCATTGAAACAACAATCGAAGGTCATAGGCTGGGACGACGGCCCCTTCGAATTCGAAGGAGAAGAACCTGTTCCACTTGTGGGAGTAGTGATGCGGGGCGGTAATTTCGTAGAGGGAATAATTAAGACCTCGGTAAACGTGGACGGACTAAAAGGAACCGAAAGATTGATCGACGCCATAAATAGAAGCAAGCACAGGGAGGATCTCGGCCTTATCCTCCTTGACGGTATAACTGTTGCGGGGTTTAACGTGATAGATATCGAGAAATTGAGGAACGAAACCGGAATACCTGTTCTGGCGCTATCGAGAAAGAAACCTGATCTGGATGCTTTCAGAAAAGCTATGAACAAAGTAACGGATTCGGAGCGTCGATGGAAAGCTGCTAAAAAGGCAGGAGAATTCCGGACTACGGCCCAAAAGGGGAAGAAAATTTACTATCAAATTTCGGGTCTATCGGAAGGGGAAGCAGAGCGGGCAATATCGATCACATCAACTCACTCTATTCTACCGGAACCAGTTCGTCTGGCAAATATGATTGCAAAGTCCCTGAAGTACGGGGAAAGTTAATTCAGGAGGATATATGAAATCTCTCATTCAGGTCGTAGAAGAAGCTGAAGTAAAGGTCGATTCGGAGGTTACCGGCAGCATAGGAAGGGGTATGCTGATTTTTCTCGGGGTGAAGGACGGAGACGGAAAAGCCCAGGTAGAGGAAATGGCGGCTAAAGTCCTGGGGCTAAGGATATTTCCTGACGAGAAAGACAAGATGAATCTGTCTGTCCGGGATGTGGGCGGCGAAATTCTGGTGATTTCTCAGTTTACCCTTTACGGGCGAATTAATTCCGGGCGGCGGCCGAGTTTTTCGGAAGCTGGATCCTATGAAGAGTCAAAAGAGCTTTATCGCGATTTTATCTCAGAACTAAAAATGAGCCACGAGGAGCCCGTGAAATCGGGGAGTTTCGGCAGTCACATGAGGGTCAATTTGACCAACGATGGACCGATCACTTTCCTTGTCGAAAGTTGAAAAGACGTGGGCCCTACATTAAAATCATGAAAGATTTATGAATAGATCGAGGAGGAATTATGGCTGTACCGAAATTTAGAACATCGCGATCAAAGAAGAGAAAAAGACATGCGGGAAATAAACCGTTGGTCGATACCACCGCTACAGAGTGCCCGCATTGTCACGAATTAAAACTTCCGCACCGCGTTTGCTCCAGCTGCGGCTACTACAACGGCGAACAAATAATGGAAGTCGAAGAAGAGGAATAATTTAGCCTCGAGATACCTTCCTCTCCGGTTTTATTACGGGTATAGTATTTAACCACGATTATTTTTTTGGATATTTCCTGTTAAACGCCGGGTTACAATAATTTACAATTAATTTCCGATATAAGTGAAGTTCGGTTTTAACCTTCAGTTATTTTGTTAGTTTTTTATTAATTTTTTACGGATCCAGCAAAATATTCTCTTTGCCTGAGGGGTTAGGTGAGGTAAAATGGGGAAAACGGTGGCCAGAAACAAACAGGCATTTAGGAATTTTGATTTCGAGGAATTCTACGAAGCCGGAATAGTCCTTCAGGGAACCGAAGTAAAAAGCCTGAGAGAAGGAAGATGTAGTTTGAAAGACGGATACGCCAAGGTCACGGACGAAGAGGTCTTCCTCCACAACGTTCATATTGCAAGGTACGACCAGGGCAACAGGGAAAATCACGAACCCCGAAGAAAGAGAAAATTACTCCTGCGTAAACCCGAGATCAAGAGGCTAATTGGGAAAACACAGCAAAAAGGTTACTCTTTAATTCCGGTTGAAATTTATTTCAAAGGCGGTTACGCCAAAGTTAAACTTGGCCTGGGGGAAGGAAAAAAAGAATACGACAAAAGGCGTAAAATCAAAGAAAGGGACCAGCAAAGAAGAATGGAAAAGGAACTAAAAGAACACAGCCGCGAACAGTACTGATTAGAAGAGGAAAACTATGGGGGAAAAGCCAGACGAGAGTACATCCAGGAGTTTTGATGGCTCCACTTTAGAGATCTTCCAGGGAGATATTACGAAGCAGGAAACTGAAGCGGTCGTAAACGCCGCAAATAAAAAGCTGGCCCCCGGAGGTGGAGTTGCCGGGGCAATACATAGAGCTGCTGGACCAGAACTCTGGGAAGAAAGCAAGCAACTGGGGGGCTGTAAAACTGGAGAGGCAAAAATCACAGACGCTTATGACCTTCCCGCGAGTTACGTCATACATACTGTCGGCCCGGTCTACAGTGGATCACCGGAAGACCCCGAACTGCTGAAATCGTCCTATCAAAACAGCCTTCAACTAGCACTGGACAGGGGGATAAAAAGCATTTCCTTCCCTGCAATTAGTACGGGGGCATTTGGCTACCCGGAAGAAGAAGCAGGCTCGATAGCACTAAAAACAATTATCGGATTCCTCGACAATCACTCCCAACCGGAACTGGTCCGTCTCGTGCTTTACGGAAAGAACTCATTTGAGCTGCACAAAAGACTATTAAAAGAAATCGAAGGGTAATTATGGAAAACAAATCAGATAACTCGGACAAGAAATATATTTTTGTCACCGGTGGGGTCTTATCCGGTCTGGGAAAGGGAATAATAGCAGCTTCACTTGGGCTCCTTATGAAATCTCGGGGGTATAAACCGACACTGCAGAAGGTCGACCCGTATCTCAACGTGGATGCAGGAACGATGAATCCCTATCAGCACGGGGAGGTCTTCGTCACGGATGACGGAGCCGAGACCGACCTCGATCTCGGTCATTACGAAAGGTTTATCAACGAGAGCCTGACCGCGGCAAACAACGTCACCACAGGGAAAGTCTACTCGTCCGTGATGGAAAAAGAGCGAGAAGGGAAGTACCTCGGAAAAACGGTCCAAATAATTCCCCATATCACCGACGAGATAAAAAAAGACATCAACGAACCCCTGGAAGAGTCGGATTCGGATTTGATAATCACGGAAATCGGTGGGACGGTCGGGGATATAGAAAGCCTGCCTTTCCTGGAAGCCCTGCGTCAGATGAAGGACGAGATACCCCGGGAAAATATAGCTTTTATTCACCTTACCCTTGTTCCTTACCTCAAAACCTCAAAAGAGCTCAAAACAAAACCCACACAGCATAGCGTAAAGGAACTGAGGGGAATAGGGATCACGCCGGACATAATAGTGGCCCGCTGTGATCGCCCGTTACCCAGGCCCGTGCGAAAAAAAATCGGCCTCTTCTGTGACGTTCCGACGGAGAACGTGATCGAGGGCCGAAACAAGGACGTCATTTACGAGGTTCCCCAGGCGATGGCCGAAGAAGAACTGGACGTCCGGGTCCTGGAAAAGCTGAACTTACAAAAAAAAGAACGAGACATTTCTAGCTGGTCCAGTCGAGTTAGCCGGATCAAGAACCCGGATAAAAAAGTAACGATCGGGATGTTTGGTAAATACACGGAACTGGAGGATGCTTATATCAGCATTATAGAGGCATTTCAGCACGGAGCGGCGGAAACGGGGATAAAACCCGAGTTTCGCTGGTTCTCATCCGAGGACCTCGAGCGAGAAGAGCTCGAGGATTACATGCAGGACGTCGATGGGGTAGTAATTCCGCCGGGATTTGGCAAGCGAGGCGTTGAGGGTAAAATCGCCACGGCAAAAATCGCCCGGGAGAACGACGTGCCCTTATTCGGGATCTGCCTCGGAATGCAGGTTGCCACGATCGAATTCGCGAGAAACGTGATTGGGATGGGCGAAGCTAACAGTACTGAATTCGACCCCAAAGCCTCCGACCTCGTAATAGATTTGATGCCCGAGCAGATAGAAATCGAAAAGAAGGGTGGGACGATGCGGCTGGGAAGTTACGAATCCACCGTAAAACAGAGCACGAAAACAGCGGATATCTACGAGAAAGAGCTTATCCAGGAGAGACACAGACACCGCTATGAATTCAACAACGAATACAGAGAATCTTTTCAAGAAGCGGGGATGGAACTGGCGGCTACTTCGCTTGACGGTCAGCTTGTAGAGGTAATCGAGCTGGAAGATCATCCCTGGTATATTGGAGTTCAATTCCATCCGGAGTTTAAGTCCCGACTGGAAGATCCTCACCCGCTATTTACCAGCTTTCTTCGTGCCTGCGGGGAAGAAAAATAATTACACGCCACCCGTTTTTCTCCCTTAGCCCAAACGGTACAGTTTCTTATCGATCAGATAATATCCAAACCCAGCCACGATGAAGATACTTATAAGGTGGGGGGCTCTAATCGGACCAAACCACAGGCTTCCCGCCCGATAGAAGCTGACAACGGATCTGCCAATGGAATAAGTTATCAGGTAAACGGAAGTAATAAACCCGCGCTTGTGCTTTCCCTTTCTCAACTTCCAGAGGAAAGCAAATATCAAAATATCCAGTATCATTTCGTAAATCATGGTCGGGTGCAACTTTTGACCGGGAAATTCCATCCCCGCCGGGGTATTGGGCGGAAACTCCAGCCCCCAGGGGAGGTTTGTCGGGTACCCGTAAGCGTCGCCGTTTAGCAGATTACCCACCCTCCCAATAGCCTGGCCCAGTATTAAGGCAGGTGAAAGACAATCGGTAAATTCCCAGAAATTTACTTCTTTCCATCTTACGAAAATTAACAATCCGAAGAACCCACCGATTAATCCGCCGTGAAGTGCCAGACCGGCTAATCCGAAACCCTGACTGCCACCTAAACCTACAAGAGCAAGTGGGTTGCGAGAGAAGAAGTCGAGATAAAACATGGCGTAAAAGAGCCTGGCACCGATCAGTCCGAGCGGAAAGGAAATTAGGATAAAATCGATCAGATCGTTCAAATCGAGATCCAGACCCTTTCTGGTTACCTCGATCTTCATTACAACTAGAGCAACAAGTAACGCCACGGCGTAGGCAATACCGTACCAGCGGATCGACACTGAGCCCAGGCGTAAAGCAATCGGATTCATGATTAGCCCCCCAGAATAACCACAAGGACCTGAAGCACGCCGACCAGAAACCCGATTACGGCCCCGAACCATGTAATTGCCCTGAATTGGTCCCCGGTTACGTCAAGCACCAATCTCTCGACTCGGACGGTAGAAAACCCCTCTACTTCGCCTTTTACCAGCTCTTTCACGTTCAGAGCGCTGAGAATATCCGCCCCCTGACGAGCAACTACTCCCGTTAACTCTTCTACCATAACGCCGGCAAACGGCTTAATAATTTCGGGTTCCAGCCAGCGAGAGGGTCTACCTATCTCCCTCTCGCTCAGCTCGTGAAATTTCTCTTCGAGAAGTCGATCGAGCTTTTTTCTTACTCGCTGGGATCTAAGGGATTCCATTGCATAACCGGTAATTGCTCGAGCAAGCGCTTCTTTCTCTTCTTCGCGATCCAGCTCTACTATGTCGCCCAGCTTCCGCTCCTCGGAGCTTTTCAGCATGGTTATAAAGCTTTCCAGCACGAAAGATTGAACGTACTCGTTTTCGATTACTCCAATCGAAAGTTTGGTAAGCGTTTTCGCCGCCCTTTTCGTTGTCGTTTCGGACCAGCCGAGTTCCGAAACTTCCTTCTCCATCAACTTTTTCAGCGACTCCACCGCCGAAGAAGTCAACTCCTGTCTAAATTCCTCTTCTTCCAGCAACTCTATCAGCTTCGGGACCCCTTCATCTATCATCTCCTCAACTTTGCCCTTCATCTCTTCTCGGGAGAGTACGACGGTCTCCAGGAAGCCCAGTTTGATCTGATCCCAGACGGAATCTTCCCTGAATTCCCCTTCCAGCTTCTCATCCAGCAGTTCGACGAGTAGTTTCTTTAACCGGGCCCGGAATTCTGGCCGATTCAGAAACTCAGCCCCTTTCCTCAACAGTGCAGGTAAGTTTTTCTCCACCTGATTAAGAACTAACTCGGTCAGCTCGTCCCCGAGATAATCTCGGATCTTTCCTTCCGTTTCCCTTAAACCCTCCAGCTGTCCGAGCCAGTATTCCTCAACCCTTGCCCTTATCTCCTCGCTCTCTGCGACTCCGGAGAGAATTTCTTCAAGTTTCAGGTATATTTCTTCGTAAGACCATCTTTCGGCCAGCTCACCGACCTTTTTCTCCGATAGTTCTTCGAGGCCCGTATCGACTAGTTCTCGTAACAGGGATTCCAGTTCATCTCCGGCGATAAAACCCTCAAACCAGGCTTTCACCTTTTTGATTAACCCGCTGGATAATTCGTCAAAATTGGACTCAGCACGACCGGGCAGGACCTGGCGCAGGGACCCATAGTCTTTTTCAAGAAAAGAAACTATCCACTCCTCCAGAGCCTCTTCAAGTTTATTCTTTACTCCTGGAGCTTCCAGCCTCGCCTTCAGGGCCTCAGGTGTTAACAGGTGCTCACCCACTGCCTGTCCGATGTTTTCCGCTATCTTGGATTTTCTCTTTGGGATCAAACCCGGAGTAAAGGGAATACGGTAACCGAATAATTTTTTTTCCTCGAGGGGATGAAAAAGCATCCTTATCGCTATCCAGTTAGTGGAATAACCGATCAAACTGGCAACTACAGGTAAACCTATCAGGTAGAGATCAAAATCCATTTTTACCCCCGAAACTGGTAATCTTTTTAAGTTCCATGGGAAACCTGGTAAACATAAAGGAATTTTATGGAAGCATGACTAACTTTACACGTTAAATCAACCAAAGCCCGAGGAGGTGGGAAAAGTATCCAGGGTCTCCTAATTTCTGTTGAAAAAAATGACCATTTCAAATAAACGATGATGCCTTTATAATATGTCTTAACATTATATAATTCCTTGATTTATTTAGTTTTTCAAAAGTCGTTCAAAATAATCTATTTGCGAAACATGATGTAGTTTGAGTAAAATAAAAGGAGGTTATTGGTTTTAATAATCTCTATCCATGATAAATTTGTCATCTCTTATTAAAAAACTAGTTTTTTTAGGTATGACCGGATTAGTATTCCAATTCGTAATAAGTTTAGGAGGGGTATAAATGCCAGCTGAAAAACTGGATAACATATTCAAGCCGGAGTCCCTGGCAGTAGTCGGGGCAAGTGAAAAAGAAGGCTCCGTCGGTGCTACTTTAATGAAGAATATAGTCGAAGGATTCGAGGGTGAGATCTATCCCGTAAACATAAACAGAGACACGGTAATGGATATCGAAGCATTCTCGAGCGTGAAAGAAATCGAAAACGAGGTCGACCTGGCCGTAATAGCTACTCCGGCAAAGACCGTCCCGGATATCGTCGACGAATCCGGCAAAGCAGGAATTGACGCGGCAATCGTAATTTCTGCCGGGTTCAGTGAAACGGGGAAGGAAGGAGAAAAGCTCGAAGAAAAGCTCGAAGCAAAGCGCGAAAAACACGGGATGAGAATTCTAGGTCCTAACTGCTTAGGTACCATAAGACCGGGCGCGAACCTGAATTTAACTTTCCTCCGCAAGGATCCGGCAGCTGGCAAGGTTGCTTTTCTCTCGCAGAGCGGGGCGATGGGCTCGGCAATCCTGGACTGGTCAACCAAGGCAAAAGTCGGTTTTAGCTCTTTCGTTTCCGTCGGCAATATGCTCGATATAGATTACGGGGACTTAATTGACTACTTCGGCCAGGATCCGAAAACGAATAGCATTATCATGTACATGGAAGCGGTAAAGAACGCGGAGAAATTTATGAGCGCCGCCCGGGGATTTGCCAGAACCAAACCTATACTCGTAATTAAAGCGGGGAAACACTCGAAAAGCGCGGAAGCCGTTGCTTCCCATACCGGTTCTCTCGCGGGTGAAGATCAGATATACGACGCTGCTTTTAAACGGGTTGGGATAACCAGGGTCTCCGATGTCGACGATCTCTTTAGCAGTTCGGAAACTCTCAGCAAACAGAACCTCCCTGATGGTTCCAGAATGGCAGTAGTAACCAATGCAGGGGGACCAGGAATAATGACGACCGACGCTATACTGGATTCTGGCGGGGAACTCGCGGATTTATCCAGAACCACGACTGAAAAGCTGACCGAGCTTCTTCCCGAACACGCAAGCAAGAAGAACCCGGTGGATGTTCTCGGAGACGCGGATTCCGAACGGTACAAGAAGTCAATAAGTATTTGTCTTGAAGACGAAAACGTCGACGGGGTAATAGTTATTTATGCCCCACAGGGAGAAGCCTCCGCTCAGGATGCTGCAAAAGCGGTAGCGAGCGTTTCTCAGGAGACGGAAAAGCCAATCGTAACCTCGTTCATGGGGGCAGGAGAAGTCAATAAGGGCCGGGAAATCCTTCGCAACAAAAATGTTCCTACCAGGCCAACTCCGGAACAGGCAATAAGTGCCTACATGTACATGCATACATATGCTCGAAACCTGGAATTGCTCTACGAAACACCGGAAGAACTTCCGGTCAACAACCAGCCCCCTCATCACCACCTCAAGGCCATGGTAAGGAAGGTTTTGAGATCGGATCGGTCAACTCTAACGGAAGTCGAAGCAAAGAAATTTCTCGACACATACGGTATACCTACGTCTTCAACCAAAGTTGCTGAATCGGCCGACCAGGCCGCAAATTTAGCTTACGAAGTAGGTTATCCCGTGGTTCTGAAGATTTATTCCCATGATATCACTCACAAGACCGACGTTGGCGGCGTGGAACTAAACCTCCAGAACAAGGAAGAAGTAAAAGAAGCCTACAGAAATATCGTATCGAGCGCGAAGAACCACCGACCGTCAGCCGACATTCGTGGAGTAACCGTGCAAAAAATGGTATCAAACATAGATTACGAATTGATACTCGGATCCAAAAAGGATCCTCTCTTCGGTTCCTCCATACTGTTTGGCCGGGGAGGTACGGGAGTAGAATTATACAAGGACACTGCTGCCGGCTTCCCACCGCTCAATCAGGTCCTTGCTCATCGGCTGATGGAAGATACCAAAGTCTACCAGCTTCTGAAAGGGTACCGCGGGAAAGAAGGGGCAGATATACGGGAACTGGAAAAACAGTTGATCAGGTTCTCTCAATTGATCATAGATTTCCCCGAAATAAAAGAAATCGATATAAACCCTCTGGCAGTAATAGATGGGTCGTTTAAAGCTTTAGATGCGAGAATGATTCTCGACGAGGATTACAAGGATAGAAAAGTGGAAAAAACCCACGAACATCTCGCCATAGAACCATATCCGAGAAAATACGTCGAGGATTGGCGATTAGAGGACGGCAGAAATATCACCCTGCGGCCAATCAAGCCGGAGGACGAACCGCTTGAATTCGAACTCTTCGATTCCTTCTCCGAAAAGACCTGGCGCCAGCGCTTCTTTGGCCCAAGAACGGAAATATCTCATAAAGAAATGACTCGTTATACAAATATTGACTACAGGCGAGAAATGGCAATAATCGGGATCCTCGAAGAAAACAATACAAGGAGAATGATTGGTGTCGGTCGCCTTATTATCGGACCCAGCCAGGATACCGGAGAATACGCTGTAGTAGTTGGAGACCCCTGGCAGAGATTGGGGCTCGGCGAGAAATTAACTGATTCGATAATCGGTGTAGCCGAGGACAAGAACCTGAAAAGTATTTACGCAACAATTCTGAAAAACAACAAGCCGATGCTGCAACTATCCCGAAAGATGGGGTTCCGCGAAGTAGATAGGGACTCGGATACCGTAAAAATGTTACTGGAACTTAGATAGATGAATTTCTTCATCGGCTTTGGTCTTAAACGTTGGTTTTTTAAATTAAGTGTCAAGAGCTCCGCCCCAGGGGACGGGGCTTGTAGAAAAATAAATTTAACTACGAACTTAGGCCTTTTACAAAAGATGATCCAGCAGTCAATTCGGAACTGGCTTTGTACCTGTATTGAACTTTAATGAGCAGGGCGAATTGACTGCTGGACGAAACCAGCCGATTCATCCCCGCAGCAAGCTACGGGGCTTTCTCGGCGAGTTTGGTAACAAGGGTGGTAAAAATTTAAAGAAACCACCCAGAGCATTGTTTTACCAACTAATCCACAGGAGGGTAATAAATTGACTGAACCAAAGCAATGG
>CAZRDU010000057.1:8190-10237 GCA_964599005.1 uncultured Thermotogae bacterium | reverse complement strand
AAACTTTTCCCCGTTAACGGTTTTTGATTTGCCTGATGTCAGAGCAATCGGAAGATATTGAGGTGAATGAAGAGTGGAATTCAAGTTACTAACTCCGGATCGTGAAGTCTTTGCCGGTGAAGTAGAACTTGTCGGCGGCAGGTCTGGGAAAGGGTCGTTCAGTGTATTACCCCGCCACATTCCCGCGGTTATGGAATTGGAACCCTCTACCCTGAAACTGGAAAACCAGGAGGGTGTGAGAAGGTTCGTGGTCCACGGCGGGTTTTTGTTCAAGGAGAGAGACGACACTGTCAGGGCGTTGACCAGAGAAGCGATAGATTACGAGCAAATAGATGAAAACGAGTTGAGGCAGAACGTCGATGACCTAAAGGCAAGTCTGGAAGAACTGGACGAAGACCAGGAGAGCGGGGAGTATCAAAAAACAAGGTCGGAACTGGACAGGGCGGAACTTAGCTTGCGTCTGATAGAAAATGAACAATAACCCAGCCGTCTACGTCACCGGAATGGGGGTCGTAACACCCTTTGGAATTGGGGTTGGCAGTACCTGGGAAGCGATAAAAAACGGTGACTCTTCCGTCCAGAGGATAGGTGACAGGGTAGATGTTTCCGACCTGAAATCAAAGATCGGGTCGCCCGTAAGTGATTTCGATCCCGGTGATTGGTTCAATAGAAAAAGGGCCCGAAGGCTCGGCAGGCCAAGTCAGTTCGCGATCGTAGCTGCAGGAGAAGCCCTTGAGGATGCCGGGTGGGAAGACCCCGATAAGAGTTCGGACTACGAGGCTAACGTTGGCGTCGTAGCCGGGACCGGTATCGGTAACTTGAACCCTCTTATAAGGAACCATAAAAAGATCCTGGAGCGTGGACCCGGAAGAGCAAGCCCGTTCTTGATCCCTCAGTTAATGCCTAACGCCGCGGCGGCGCAGATATCGATCGAATTCGGCTTTGGCGGACCCAATTATGGAGCCGTTTCCGCCTGTGCCAGCGGTGCGCACGCGATTGCTCAGGCTTTTGACGAACTTCGGACGGGAGGCGCTGAACTGATGGTTGCCGGCGGGGTGGAGGCTCCATTATTGCGAATAGCCTATGCCGGGTTCGATAAGATAAAAGCTCTTTCCACCAGAAATGACGAACCGAAAAAGGCATCGCGACCTTTTGACGCCGAACGAGACGGGTTTATCATGGGTGAGGGCGCCGGCTTCCTGGTACTGGAAACGGAAGAAAGAATGAAGGAAAGGTCAGTGGAGCCCTATGCTCAAATAATGGGGATCGGCAAAACCGCCGATGCTCATCATGTTACCGCACCCAGAGAAGATGGAGCCGGGGCAAGAGAAGCCATGGCCCGCGCTCTCGCTATCGCCGAAATTGACCCGGATAAGGTCGATTACATAAATGCTCACGGGACTAGCACCGGACTGAACGATAAGATGGAGACGAACGCGATAAAATCATTATTTGGGGAGAGGGCGTATGAGATTCCCGTCTCGTCAAATAAATCTCAGTTCGGCCATCTAGTTGGTGCGGCCGGTTCCGTCGAAGCGATCATTACTAGTCTCGCCCTGGGTGAAGGCTACATACCTCCGACGATAAACTACGAGAACCCGGATGAAGATTGTGATCTGGATTATGTTCCGAACGAGGGACGCGAACGGGATATTGAGTACGCACTTTCAAATTCTTTCGGGTTTGGCGGGCAGAACGCGTCCATTTTGATTAAGAAGGTTTAAGGGGGGCTATTTATCTCTACCTGTATATCTTCTTCACCCTGTCAATTCTGAGAGACTGTGTTTTGGGTGATTAGGTCCTGGGTATTTGGTTTTAGGTACTGGTGAAAAGCAAAACATCTTTGGGTCTTCCTTGTTAAGCTTCCCCTACGAACGTTAGCACTCCCTCGTTGAGGCAAGGATTGATTTGCCTCATTTTATCTCATCCTGAGAAGTTACGGAAATTCTTATTACTCATTATTAGGGATGAAGCAAAACTAAAACAGGTATTAATTTACCCGTTTCAGCGTTTGGTTGAATGTTGCAGGGAAAGAGAAAAAGGAATA
>CAZRDU010000057.1:0-8180 GCA_964599005.1 uncultured Thermotogae bacterium | reverse complement strand
GTTCTGAGGCGTCCTTTTTAATCGTCACCCCCACCTCAATCCTTCCCCGTCAAGGGGGAGGAAGATTGGTATTATTCTCCTATCAAAGGGGGTGAGCCGAGGTCATTTGGATCTCTTTATAAAGAGCAGAAGTTCTTCCTCGTTACGATGAAGTATAATTTGGAACACCCAGTCGGAAGTGACCATTTCCCGTTTCAGCCTTCGGCTGACCTTCCAGGGGAAATGGAATGACGTAAAAGCCCTACTTCCCCTTCCGGGAAGAGAAAGTTTCGTCGGAGCCCAACGAAGAAACCCCGTATCTGTTTTGTTGCTTTTACCAAGCAACCTGGGCCGAGAACCCAGAACCTAAAAAAGATGGCTAAAAAGGGACCGTTCTGAAGAAAATAACAAAGGAGGAGAGTCTCCTCCCCTCCTTTTTAGTTCAGTTAAGAATTGACTTTCAAAATTTCCAGTGCGGGTAATTCTTTCCCGCGAAGGAACCCGAGGCAGGCACCTCCTCCGGTTGATACGTGATCCATTTCCTCTGCCAGCCCAAACTGAGTGATCGCTGCTCCGGTCTCGCCTCCGCCGATAATTCGGTATCCGGAACCGTTTGCGACGGATTCGGCAACTTCCCTGGTTCCGGCCTGGAAGGGCTGGAGTTCAAACCCGCCAAGCGGACCGGCCCAGACCAGAGTATTCGCATTTTCGATTTCTTTGCTGTACTTTTCTATCGTTGCCGGGCCGATATCGATCCCCATCCAGTCCGGGGGTATTTTCGTGGCGTCCACCGTTTTGACTTCTCCTTCCTCGCTAAATTCTTTAGAGACTTTGGCGTCGTCGGGCAGAAGAACTTCTGTACCTCTATCGTTTTTCACTTTTTCCAGGAAGTCCCTTACTTCATCGACCATTGATTCTTCTATAAGGGAATCCCCGACTATGTGTCCCTGGGCGTGAAGGAAGGTAAAGGCAAGGGCACCGCCGATCAGGAACTTGTCAACGCGTTCCACCATGTCCCACAGGGCACCTATCTTGCTGGACGCTTTTTTGCCACCGATGATCGCGACAAAAGGATGTTCGGGGCTCTTTACCGCCGGAGTCAAACCATCCACTTCTTTTAATATTAGCTTGCCGGCAGCGGCAGGTAGTTCCGTAGCTACTCCGTAGTTCGAACTATGTTTGCGGTGAACCATGCCGAATGCGTCGCTGACAAATAGGTCGGCAAGATCGGCTAACTTTTCGTAAAACTCTTCGTCGTTTTCCTTTTCTCCGGGGTAAAACCTGGTATTTTCCAGCAGGGCAATGTCCCCGCCCTCGAGTTTACTCAGTTCCTCTTTTACCTCGGGCCCGATACAGTCATCCAGTTTTTTGACCTCGGGATCAACGAGTTCATTTAACCGTTCTCCGACTGGATCCAGCCGAAGGTCTTCCTGTACCTCGCCCCCTGGACGGCCGAGATGGCTCATAAGTATTACTTTCGCTCCGGCATCGGTCAGAAAGTTTATCGTCGGCAGCGCACTTCTAATTCTGTTGTCGTTTGCTACCTTTCCGTCTTCCAGTGGGACGTTAAAATCCACCCTGACCAGAACGTTTTTGCCCTCGAGCGAAAGATCCTCCAGAGTTTTGTATTGTGATTTTGGGTCTAACATATTCCCTCCTGTTTTTTATCCTGTTAGCTTAATAATTTCTCTCGATTGAGAACCGTCACAGCACTGTCGAAACTGAAACATCAAATAATTCTAACGTAACCCGACCATCGCGCTCAACGCTATTTTTTCGTCCGGCAAGAGAACGCCCCGCAATCGTTTGTTCGTTCGTAAGGCTGGTGCTATAATCTAAAGTATCATAGATAAAACTGATACGGATAGGGGGATGCTGATAAAGTTAGAATGAAATCCGCTTTTGCCAGAACTTTTTGCTTTTTTTTGCTCGTCTTAATCCTCTTGAATTCCGGGCCGGTACTGGATGCTTCCGAAGTTGAAGTGATTCGAACTACGGACCAGTTCATCAGGGCTCTGGAAGAAGAATATCAGGGAATAGAGGATTTCACGGCCAGATTGACACTGTCCGGGCTTAATCCTCCGATAGAAGTTCTCGTGGAGGCAATCTCCGAGCCCCGAACTCTAAAAGTTCAGTACCTTTCACCGTCCGAGATGAAGGGCCAGTTTTTTCTTCTCGAGAAAGATTACCTTTACCAGTATATGCCCGGAAGAGAAATAGTGATCAAGAAAGAGCTGACCAGATCCAATATACCTGTTAGAGCTGCAAATCTTACTCCTGACTACCTGCTTAAATTGATCCGTTCCGACGATCTGGAAGTTAACCTGATCGGTGGGCCGATGGGTTTTTACTATGGTTCCGGTGGCCGGAACTCTCTGGATTCGAAGACCTCCTGCTCCAGCTTCGATAACGAGACAGAGGGGAATGAAACTCTCTATCATTTTTTTCTTGGTTCGACTTATTTCCTCGGGCCCTCGGAGGGGAACTACGTTCTCGAAGTGATCCCTCAGGTGGAGGGCTATCAGTTCTCGCGTCAGGTTATAAAGTTTTCTCCGGATAGTTTGCTCCCGGTTGAGCTAATCACCCATTTCGAGGATTCGGAAGAGGAATCAGTTCGAACTATTGTCGAAGAGGCTAAGACGAATGTCGGCTTGAAACGGGAAAGCCTTACGGAGTTGCCGGATAACGCAGAAGTAATTTCGGGATAACTGAAAAAAGGAGGGTTTTATGTGTGGAATAATCGGGTATCGAGGTGAAAGGGAGGCTCAGCCCGTACTTTTAAACGGGTTAAAGAAGCTTGAGTACCGGGGATACGATTCCGCAGGCGTTGCAATAATAGGGAATGGGGGAATGGGTATAGAAAAAATGGCGGGAAAGATCACCCGGCTGGAAGACGCGCTGGTAAAAGCTCCGAAATCCGGAAAAGTGGGAATAGGTCATACAAGATGGGCAACACACGGCGAACCAAATGACGTAAATGCTCATCCGCATCAGGGGTGCGGGAACGATTACGGCCTTGTCCATAACGGTATAATAGAAAACCATCGCCAGCTCAGAAAGGAGCTGGAGGAGCGGGGCCATCGGTTTTCCTCCAGTACTGATACCGAAGTACTCATCCACCTGGTAGAGGAAGGTGAAGGACCGCTCGAGGAAAAAGTCAGATCCGCTCTGAAAAAAGTGGAGGGTACTTTTGCAATTGCGGTTGTAAGTGTCGATCAACCGGAGAAGATAGTTGGAGCCCGACGAGGAAGTCCGCTGGTGATCGGATCGACGGATAACGAGGATTTTATCGCCTCCGATGTTCCGGCAATTCTGGATTATACCAGGGAAATTACTTATCTCGAAGACAATCAGGTCGTGGTCCTATCGGGAACAGGTGTCGAATTAACGGACCTGGAGGGAAAGCCCGCGAATCCGGAGACTAAGATGATAGACTGGGATCCCGTTGCCGCACGAAAGGAGGGCTACAAACACTTCATGCTCAAGGAAATAAACGAGCAACCTCAGGCCGTCGGTGATACTATCAGGGGCAGGAACTTCAAGGACGGGGGGCTGCGAATGGATGAAGGAGGCCTGGAAGAGACAGAGATAGCGGATAAGGAAAAGATATTTATCGTCGCCTGTGGAACTTCGTATTATGCCGGCAGGGTGGCAAAGTACGTCTGGGAGGATTTCCTTGATATCCCGATAGAGGTGGAAATTGGGTCAGAATTTCGCTACAGGCATCCTCCGCTTGATGAAAACTCGCTGGTAATCGGGATATCCCAGTCTGGGGAAACTGCTGATACACTGGCAGGATTAGAAAAAGCCGGAGAGAAGGGTGCGACAGTAGCTTCCGTAATAAACGTACTGGGGTCCACAATAACGAGAAGGTCGGATGCCGTGCTTTATACCCACGCCGGACCGGAGATCGGTGTCGCTTCGACCAAGGCATTTACGTCTCAGCTGGCAGCTTTAACGCTTCTGGGTCTGG
Source organism: uncultured Thermotogae bacterium (assembly GCA_964599005.1). Lineage (GTDB taxonomy): Bacteria > Bipolaricaulota > Bipolaricaulia > M55B111 > M55B111 > JAGXLP01. The sequence goes on along the minus strand of CAZRDU010000057.1, from coordinate 4,228 downwards.
AAGTAGCTCGTATCCGTGGCGATATTGACGACAGCGAGGCGGAAGAAATCGCGGAGAGGCTAAACAAAGCCCCGGCACTGCTGGAGGAGCAGCTGAAAGGGGAAGAGAGAATCGAGGAACTGGCAGAAGTCTTCTACGAGAAGGAGGATTTTCTCTTTCTCGGTCGTGACGTACTGTACCCGGTGGCTCTGGAAGGAGCGCTCAAGCTGAAGGAGATTTCTTATATCCACGCCGAAGGTTATCCCGCAGGGGAGCTGAAACACGGACCGATCGCCCTGATTGACGAAAAGATGCCCGTGGTTGCCCTGATTACCAAGAATTCCGTTTACGACAAAGTGTATTCCAATATAGAAGAAGTCAGGGCAAGAAAAGGTAAGGTAATTGTGCTGACGGACGAGATTACTGATGATACGGAAGATATAGCGGACGAATTGATTCCTTTACCCCGAACCGACAAGATCCTGACCCCGCTTATATTTACCGTCCCGCTGCAGTTGCTTGCATATCACATTGGGGTGCTCCGGGGAACAGACGTGGACCAGCCGCGCAACCTGGCCAAGAGCGTCACCGTAGAATGAACTAGAACTGGTCCAGAAACCTGAGATCGTTCCTGTAGAAGTGCCTTATATCGTCTATACCGTACTTCAACATCGCCATTCTTTCCACCCCGAGGCCGAGGGCAAACCCCTGATAATTTTCGGGGTCGTAGTCCACCGCTTTTAGCACGCTCGGGTCAACCATTCCGGAACCCATTATCTCCAGCCAGTCTTCCCCGTTCGGCGGCATGATATCGACCTCGGCGCTCGGCTCCGTGAACGGGAAGTAATCCGCCCGGAACCGCATTGAGAATTCCGGGCCGAAGAACTCTTCCACGAAAGATCTAATCAAATACTTCAGGTTGGCGAAGGTCAGTTCTTCATCCACCCATAGAAGTTCGACCTGATGGAATACCGGATAGTGAGTCGCGTCAGGAGTGTCCCTCCGGTAGCATTTACCGGGACAGATGATCTTTACGGGCGGTTCCCCTTTTTCCATTTCCCTGATCTGTACCGGAGAGGTATGGGTCCTGAGTAAGTTTTCCTCGTCCACGTAAAGCGAGTCCCACTCGTCCCGGGCGGGATGTAATTCAGGTATATTTAGGGCTTCGAAGTTATAATAATCCGACTCGACTTCCGGTCCCAGGGCCAGCGAGAAACCCATTCGCTTAAATATATCAGTCAGATCGTCCTGTACCTGAGTTATAACGTGCCTTTTGCCAATTCCCCGTCGCCGTCCGGGCATCGTAACATCTATGCTCTCTTCTTCCAGCTGTTTTTCCTTCTGAAGCTGCTCGAATTTATCCTGTTTTTCTTCGATTTCCTTTTCGAGGGAAGATTTCAGCTGATTGATGCCTTTGCCCGCTTTCGCCCTGGCTTCATCGGGTAGTTGCCCCAGTTGACCGAACAACTCCTGAATTTCCCCGTTCCTGCCAAGGTATTTGACTCGAAGCTCTTCACACTCCTGAAGCGACTCGATTTCTTCTAACTTTTTCCGGGATTCCTGCTCTAGATTTTCTATTTGTTCCAGTAGGTCGTCCAGCTGTGACATCTCGTATTCTCCGGTTTTCCTGAACCTTTAAGATAAAAAGATGGGTTGGTTGAGTTTACTTCTGCTTGTACTCCTCGCCGTCATCCGTCGCCTCCAGGTTCTCCTGAACTTTCTCGGTAAAACCTTTGCCGGGTGAGAACTTTGGAGTGACCTTGCTCGGAACGTCTATTTTCTCTCCGGTCTGCGGATGACGCTTTACGGTCGACTTCCTCGGATTTGGTTTAAAAGTGCCAAAATTGACCAGCCTTACTTCTTCTCCTTTTGCCACCTCGTCCGTGATAACGTCAACTAAATGGTTCACCATGTCCCGACATTCCTGTTTGGTACAGTTAGAGTTACGGTAGATACTGTCTACTAATTCACCTTTGTTCATCTAAGGACCTCCTTTTATTGTTGATAAACTTGATTACCCGGTGGAAATTCCTATTTCCACCTCTGACTTTATAAAAAACCATTACGATTCCCAATTCTACGGGCTTTTAGACTACTTCTCAAGTTTTTAATCGGGTTTTCTCCGAATAATCCGACGGCAAAACCGCCGGGTTGGCGATTTCGATTGTCTATCGCAGAGAAAAGTTCTTCTCGTATAGATTCTTGTCCACAAATTTGTTTTTCGGTTGATCACCCAATTTAATTTTGTCCTGTTTGGATTCTTCTTTCGGTTCCGAAGTTTGAAGAACCTTCGTGAATTCCTCTTTTAGCCTGGATATAATCAAGTGCTTTTCTCTTGGGCCGAGATCAGGTTCGTAAATGGAGAATTTACGTTCGACGAACCTCTTCAGGTTGGCTCTGTAATGGAGTCCGGTTGACTTGTTATCCCGGACGATCAATCCCTGATCGATCAGGTCGGTTGGCCTCTTTGACAGGAGCAATCCGGTCGGTTTTTTTAACCAGGCGCTTAATTGTTCCATGCTGTAGGAGTAGGGGCGATGGCTGACGAGAAAGCCCAGCAACTTCCGATCGAGTTGACTCAGCCGCTTTGTCTTATTGACGACGTATTCGGTTTCCTCTCTGATCGCTTCCGGCAGGTCGTCGAAGTTCAGCGAGCTTTCGCTCTCTCGGGTTTGCGGTGTCTCAGGAACTTCCTCTTCGCTTTCGTACGGCAGTCCGAAGGTCTTTGATTTACCCTTTGCTTCGTCTCCCATGCCTCCGGGTTGTGGCTGGTTGGCCTCTTCTTTCATCCGGGCAAAGTCAGGTATATTTCTGTCCACTTTGTCAATATTCTTCTTTTCCTCGTCACGTGTCCCGCTTTCCTGAGATTTGGCCAGAGTTTCCGTGACCGCCTGCATTGCTTCTCCTTCTTCTCCTTCTTTAAGGACGTCTGCAACGTCAAGAGACTCGATTACCGCTTTTGAAACCTTATGTACCTTGGGCAGGTCCGGTGGGTCCAGGTCGACTTCGATGTATCCCAGAGTCTCCGCCGTTCGCTTTAACTCCTTTATCTTGTCGGTCTTTTCCGCTAGCTCGTTCTGAAGTTCTTCGACCTGCTCCTCCAGTTTATCGACCTTGCTCTTCTTTCTCTTTCCCTGCTTCTTGGCGTCCTCAATCGCGTCAATAATGCTTTCTCCGACCTGCTTCAACTGCGGGGTATCGACCGTGTCAAGCGAAGGTGTAAAGCCGGCGTGGAAAGTTGACCGCTCGCGGACGTAAATTTCCTTCGTCGATTTTTCATCGAGAAAAATACAATCTCCCGTATCGAGCTGGTTGACCTTTTCCCGGACCTTGCCCTTTTTCCAGGGCAAAAGGTCGTTGTAAACCTTCATGTCGGCTTCGTGGACAACTCTGTGCAGGAAAAGCATTCCGGCCTGAGTTAGAACGTCTTTTTCCACTTTTGCGCTGCGCTGGGAAATTATGACCGCCCCGAGACCCCGCTTTCTGCCTCTCAGGGATAAACGGGTTATGATCTCCTTCAATTCGCTTTTCTTTCCCTGGGGGATAAATTCGTGAGATTCCTCTATCCCTATCATATAGGGCTTGCGGAGTTTGCCTGCCCAGTTCCAGAGCGCGGTGAAGTAATGTTTGAGCATATCCCGCTGTTCTTCTTTTAAGTAACCGCTGAGGTCGAGTACGACGGGAATGCTCTGTTTCAAACTTATCTCCGCGACCTGGGGCGCGTCCTCCGGTTCGATCGTGATGTCGACGTTCTTGCCCTGGCCGATTACGAGCAGTTCGTATTCTTCTTTCAGTCCGAAATACTCCCCGTCAATATCCACCACGGTCAAGGGGTAGCTATGTTTTAATAGTTCCTCGAATATTACACCGGCGGTATTGGACTTGCCGGAACCGCGAATACCCAGAATGCCGATGCATTTCCCGATTATTTCTTCCAGGCTGAAGTCAAGGTCGTCGCTAATATGAAGTTCTTTCACCTAAACCTCCCGCACTATTGCCGTTATAACGTATTTAATGAAATTCTGCAATACAGATATAGTAAAATAACGATCTTGAGTTGTTATAAAAATCGCTCACAAACAGTATCAAGCACGTCAATTATAAAGTCAGCTCCGGCTCAAATCGTGGAGGTCTGCCATAATTCCGGCTGACATCTGTCTTTTGAAGATGTGATATACATATCTGGGTATTGGGTCTTTGGTGCTAGGTGCTTGGTTTGGGGGTTGGGTTTTAGGTAAAAACATCTATT
>CAZRDU010000056.1:0-10484 GCA_964599005.1 uncultured Thermotogae bacterium | reverse complement strand
CGTCTTCAGCCACCGAGGGAATAGTGTGCAATGCAATAAAACCCAGAATTATAGAAGGGGCAAAGTACTGTCCCATATTGGAAATGTCGAAGTAATTCATTATAGCCCTGTTTAAAAGGACGAAACCGATAAAACCGTAAACAACGCTGGGAATGCCGGCCAAAAGTTCAATAGCCGGTTTTAAAATACTTCTGAGCCATTCAGGGGCAAATTTTCCGATAAATATTGCCGCACTTATACCCATGGGAGCTGCCAGTAAAGTAGCGCCGAAAGTCACGACAATCGACCCCCATATCATCGGACCGAGCGAATAAATCTCCCTGTAAACATCCCATTCCGAACCGACAATAAAGAATACCGGGTTCTCCTGAAAAGCCGGGAAACCCCTGATAAAAAGGAAGACGGCAATAAGTATCAGCATGGTTCCAGCAGAAGTGGAAGCGGCAAACAACAGGGCTTTTGCCGTGGAATCCTCGTAAAGAATCCATCCCACCACGGTACCAACCACTACGATCGAGAAAAGATATATATTAAAAGTCCGAAAAAGGACGAAAAACGTAAACAGAACCGTGAAGCTTATGAGAACTATTAAACCCAGAAGTATCCTCGGACTAAACTTTGTTTTTAGTTCTTCTACCATTTCATCCTGCCCGTAATCACCTAAAAAATCAAAACCCCCGGGAAGTAAACCCCGGGGGTTTCGTTAGACTCTTAAATATAATTCGTAAAGTTCGATTGATGACGCGTTAAATTATTCAACTTCCGGTAGCTTCTCCAGTTCTTCTGCCTGATCGGATTCCGAAAGCATGAAGTAATCGGTGCCCTGATCGACGAAAACAGCCTGACCAAAGTCGGAAATGATCATCCTGAGAAAGGCAGCCTCTTGTTTGCCCGTACCTTCCCAGGTGTACATGTAAAGCGGTCTGCCCAGCGGCCAGCCCTGATCCTTCACACCGTACTTTTCTCCGTCATCCCAGATGACCTCGATCGAGGGATTGTCGTTGCTGATGAAATCAATCCCGGGGTAGCCTATCGCGTTATCGGAGCTGACTAACGACTGTTTGACCATCTGGTTCTGGCCCTGTCTGATATCTATCCCCTTTAGGTTGGTTACTTTGGCAGTCCCAAATACGTTTACCCTGAACATGGTCTCCGTTCCGGAACCTACGGCACGACCAACCGCCTGTATCTCCTTGTCGTAATTGCAGGACTGCACGCCCTCCCAGTTTGTAATTTCCCCCTTAAATATCCCGACGATCTCTTCTTTTGTCAGAACTGTACAACCCGCTTCGTAAACCTCGCTGGAAACGGAAAACGCCTGTCTGTCGTAGCCTACTCTGTGAGAGGTATAGCCGCTCAACTCTTCTTCCGACTTATCCGGGTACTCAAATCTCGCGGCGGCTGAAGAATTCCCAATATCAACGTTACCTTCCGCAACTTTCCGAAGGCCGACACCCGAATGGGAAAGCCCGACCTGAACCCCAAATGTGTCGAGGTCGTAAAGCCCTGCCCAGTAATCAGCCAGGTTCTTCTTCGTGTCTATACCGTATTCTCCCGCCGGCCAGTACTCGCTATCCGATATTGGTGGATTGGAATTCCAGTAAGCAGCAGCCAGGTTGGCAATCGGATACACCGTAGAAGAACCATCAACCCTTATAACATCCTGCTGGGCAAAAAGAGTAAACGAGAAGACCGAAAAGGCCAAAAGAAATACCAGTGAAAGTCCTGCTATTTTCTTCATGTTCAAGAAAAATCACTCCTTGATTATATAGAAGTTGGATAATATTGACAAGTTCTTCTAATTATATTTTTCAATCGTCTCTGCTTTAATAGGATTAAACCTTGCTGCACCTATAAAATAACCCTTAATCACCTCTTTCTTTCTTTTTTTATATATTTCAATTCTAGATTATATATATTAGTCACTTTATTTCAAGTCCTACCATAAATTTTCTGAGATATATATTCCTGTTAATGGAAACCCGATTATATTTGAATTGTTAACTACATTTTAAATTGCAAAATCACTGACGTGAAGACTTAAACCGCTCTACTATGTCAGCCTCTCGGGGATTGCACACGGTCGGGGGCAACTGGGAACGTTTAAACCCAACTGAACGTTCATTTTTTACTTGATATTCTTTTTCGATTAGATATCATTTTTTAATAGCAATAGTTAATTTTAAATTTCGGGGTGGCAAAAATGGAAAAAAATGCAGCTGCAACAAAAAGTACCGATAATGGAGGCGCGATGGAAAGCTCAACCAACTTCAGGAGGTTAAGGTTTTACAATTTTGGCATGGGAATATTGCACCTGGTCCAGGGAATTCTGATGTTTATACTCAGTAGCGATTTTTCGCTCCCGATATCGACCCTGTACCTACAGTTTGACCGGGCCTCAACATCACTTAATCAGAATCTTCAGGTCATCGGGAATATAAGGCTTGGTCCACTCGTGGCCGGCTTTCTATTCATTTCTGCCCTCGCCCATTTCTTCGTCTCTACCATAGGATTTAATATTTATAAAAGCGATCTCGAGAAAGGGCAAAACAGGGCCCGATGGTACGAATACACCCTGTCCGCTTCCTTGATGATCGTCGTAATCTCGATGCTTGTTGGAGTCTACGACCTTTCCAGCCTGATTCTGATCTTTTTCGCCAACGCCTCGATGATACTCTTTGGGATGGCCCAGGAACTATACACCAATCCGGGGAAAAACACCGATTGGCGCCCGTTTATCTGGGGAAGTATTATGGGGTTTATTCCTTGGGTTGTGATAGCGCTATACCTGTTTGGGACAGAATCCACCGCCGGCACCTCCGTTCCCAATTTCGTTTACGGAATTTTTGCCTCGATATTTGTCTTTTTCAACGTATTTGCGATAAATATGGTCCTCCAGTACAAACAGATCGGTCCGTGGAAGAATTATCTATTTGGGGAAAGAGTTTACATCCTGCTGAGCCTTTTTGCGAAAAGCGTCCTGGCCTGGCAGGTATTTGCCGGTACTTTAAGGCCCATGTAGTTCAGACAGCCGCTCCCTTGTTGTTAATATCCTTTTTTGACGTTATAATCATCCCACCGCGGGCATAGCTCAGTGGTAGAGCGACAGCTTCCCATGCTGTAAGTCGCGGGTTCGAATCCCGTTGCCCGCTCCAATATATTAATTTAATTTATTATCATTGGGTGGAAACGGTGGGAAATAAACCTAACGAGGGATTGTTCCGATTGGAACTAGAAGAAATTTCGGAACGTGTCAAAAACTGTACCAAGTGCAGATTGTCCGAGAACAGGAATAAAGCCGTTCCCGGGGAAGGGGATCCTGCAGCCAACTTATTGTTCATTGGAGAAGGTCCAGGGAGGCAGGAAGACCAACAGGGAAGGCCTTTCGTCGGCCGAGCGGGAAACAAGTTGACGGAGATACTTGGTTCCGTCTCCTTAGATAGGACTCAGGTATATATTACAAACGTTGTCAAGTGTCGCCCACCGGAAAACAGAACACCAAAAGCGGATGAAGTGGAAACCTGTTTCCCCTACCTGGAAGCGCAGATAGCTGAAATTAATCCATCCATAATAGTTACACTGGGTAACGCCGCGACGAGGACATTGCTTGAAACGGATGACGGCATTACCTCTACCCGGGGAAAGTTCTATCAGTGGCGGGGCACTATACAGGTTTTTCCAATGTTCCATCCCAGCTACCTTCTCCGAAACCCATCAAAGGAAAAAGGAAGTCCAAAATATCAGACATGGCAGGACATAAAGAAAGTCAAGAACGAATTGAAAACGAGTTAGGCAAAAAATCCCAGCTCTCGTACAAGGAAAAAGAACAGCGAGTCTCGGATGCCCTTGAGAGAGCTCAGGAACTCAGAGAAAAGGAAGAGTACGACCAGGGTATAAACAAGCTTCTCGACGCCCTGGAACTCGGAGTAGACGAGGACGAGGTCTACTATCGGCTGGGTAATATCTACTTTGATTCGGGTGACCTGGATCGGGCCGAATACGCTTACGAGAGGGCAATAGAGCAAAACGAAGAGCACGTTAACGCCCAGCATAACCTGGCCGTAGTTTACAGGCAACAGGGAAAAATCAGCAAATCCGTCAAACAGAGGAAAAAGGCCAACAAGATAGAGCTAGAGAACCCGAAGGACCCCGACCTTTCCGAGGATGAGCGCAGTTACGCAAAGTGGTTTGCCTTCAAACTGCTACTGATGATTGTCGGAGGTTTTCTGGGACTTGGTTTGCTAATTTACCTCGTGGCAGTTTTCTTTTTCTAATTTAACTCTCGGCCAGCCCTTCTCCCTGTTCGTTCTAAGGGTTGTTATCTCCGGTCAATTTCCGAGCAAAGCCCGGTAAACGAGATAGTTCCGGTACACGGACTTCACGTAATCCTTCGTGTAGCCGATCGGTATTTTCTCTACAAATAGATCAACGTCATTCGAACCAAAGCTGCTTTTCCACCTTCTCACATTACCGGGACCGCCGTTATAGGCGGCAAGAGCAAGTCGGATATCATCATTCTGGCGACCTAATTGTTTGGATATGTAGTAGCTGCCCATCTTAATATTGGTTCCAGGGTCAAAGGTATCTTCGGGCTGAAAATCATTCATCTCCAGATCGTCCGCAATTCCCTGAGCGGTTCCGGGCATAATCTGCATCAAGCCATGCTCTCCCGCCCTGCCGTAAGCATCTTTCGCAAACGCACTCTCCTGCCTTATTATGGAAAAAATCAGCTCTCTCGGCACGCCAAACCGGGCAGCAGCTCGGCTAACCTCCCCACCGTAATAAGTCGGAAAAGCCCCGTTTACTACCGTCAGAGGCGGGGGTTGGTTATTGGAATAATACCAGCGCATAAGCTCCGTAGAGGACTTCAGAGAAGCTTTGTACTCCCCGGCAAGCCTTTCCCACTGGCTTTTCAGAAACAGGTAGTCTTTCCGGCTCAACTCCGGCTCCAGACGTTTTAGTCTATCTACCGCGGTTTCATAAAGACCATGGTTCTTAAATACGATGGAATAAACAAGGCTTTTCTCCACGGACGCCGGCAGCTCCTTTTCAGTCGCCTTTATTTCGTACTCTTCAAGATCTAACTCCCGAGCCTTCCAGGTATCACGTAAATTAAAACTCCCCCTGGACCAGCCCTTTCTACTCGCGAGGAGACTGTAGTAATTTACGGGGTTCTCGTTCTGTTCGGCCACTAATTTCAGATAATCCGTCGAACCATTCGAGCTGGCGTTGGTTTTATACCGCCAAAAAACGAGTTCCGGCGGCAATTTATCGTAGAAAGATTCCAGGGAAACCAGGTAATCTTTGGCGAGCTTGTATTTACCTTCGGAAAAGCTTCTGTAAAATAGCCGCCAGGTTGCGTCTTTGACCGCGGAGCGGGTCATGGAATTCTTAAACCGTTCCAGCTCGTGATCCAGGGTAAGGGTACTCACTCCTTTAGTTCTCTCGGCAAAAGCGCGATTGACCGCTAGCTTGCCGTAATAACTTCCCGGAAATTCCCTCCCCACTTCCAGAAGTTTCTCAACCAGGTCGTAGTTGTCAGTTTCTCCTGCCTGAAATAGAGTGTGATAGTACTTTGCTTTGGCTTCGAACCAGCCGGGGAGGTTCATACCCAGCAACCGCTGAAAAGTCCAGCGAGCCTCCTCGGGGTGATCAACCTTAAACCCGTCAATCCAGGCAAGATTGAAGTATGCTCTGTATTTCAGGGAACCGGTCCAGTTTCCCATGTTTCGGAGCAGAATACTTCTGGCTCTCCGGTACTCCCCGTAATTTATCAACAGATCAATATAGCGATTCAGGTGCTCCAGAGATCCCGAATTATCAAAACTAACCTCCTGAATGATTTTCCGGAGCCGGTCAAGCAAATGATCCCGTTTCTCTCCGACGAAACGAAGATTTGTAACTTCCACGAGATCTATTCCTCGTTTCAGCGCGTCCGAATAATTATTCGAGTTGACGGCAATTGTTAACTGCAGTTCAAGTATTTTCCTTTTCTCTTCCTCCGTTACCGCTTTCCCTAATGCCCGTTCAGCCGATTCCCCGGCAAGCCCAGGACGTCCCATTTCCAGAAGAACTTTTGATTTAAGATAGAACTTCTCAAAAGGGAGAACGCCGTTTCCCGGTGAAATTCTCTCGAGCACGGAAAGCGCCTTCTCGCCCTTCCCTCCCCCGAGATCAGCCCGAGCAAGTAAATACTTAGAATAATCCTCGAGAGGGGGATCGCCGGTGTATTTTTCAAGTAAACGGGAGGCCCTTCCGTACTGATCTTGATCCAGCGCCTCCACCGCTTCAATAAATTTTCCCGAGACTTCAGTCAGCTCGGATGAACGAGAAAAGCGTACCCCGGGAAGAAACTGGATTGAGGAGAGCAAAACGGTCACTAAAATCGAGAATACAAGTACTCTGGTTATTTTAGTATTCATAACATTTGATCATAACAACCTCATAAACTTAGGCCTCCGAAATATCAACTGCGTTCCCGACAAATATATGATATCTTTATATTCCGGTTTAGTCAATCTTTACAAGGGGATACTACGGCAATTACACTCGGAAAAGGATATCTTCCCTTTTGAACAGCCAGATTGCAAAATAAACGAGTAGAAACGCCAGCGGAACGGTCGTAATGAAAGTTGCTCCTATGTGAAATAGGTCGATTGTTCCGGCAATCAATTCTCTAAACGTTTCCAGCGAGTTCAAAATGGGAATAAAGAAAGCAAATTTACCGAGATCCATCCCCCCGGTCATCGAGAGTATTCCCGTCAAAACTACCAACATGAGCACTGGCGTCTGATAAACGTTTGCCTCTTTTTGTGTTCGAGCGAAAGACCCGATCCCTATCACCAGTGATGACAGAACTGCCACGAGCGGAAGGACAGTAACGAGAATCCAGAAAAAGATGGGGAGAGTAAGGCTCTCAAGTGGAAGCGAAACTCCAAATAAACCAAGACCGTAAATCAACCCGACAACGCTAAAAATCGCGGCCACGGCTGCCACGGAAAACACGGTCAGAAACTTTCCAAATACTATTTCCTCCCGGGAAAGTCGCGAAACCAGCAGGGTGGAAATGGTCTTCTTTTCTTTTTCCCCGGCGGTAATTTCGGCGCCAAGTCCCATAGCCGCCGTTATAATCGATAAAATTACGAAATATGGCAACATCATCTCGAGCATCTCTCTTCCAATAGCGGACTCCGCATCGCCTACCCCGTTGACGCTAATTTCCATCGGAGGGGAAATTTCTTCGTAACTTATCCCCATGCCACTCAGTTTCTGCTTCATCGACTCCTCGAGATAGGATTCAAATACACCTTTTGCTCTGCTGAGAGCTATTTCGGAATTCTGGTCGAATTTCCTGTAGGAAACCTCGACACTGATTCCGGAAGGCTGCTTTTTTTTAACCTCGAGCAAGAGGTCGCTGTTACCGTTTTCAAAATCCTCCCGGGCAGAGCCTTCCTCCCGGTAAAAAGTTGTGGCAAGCTCGTTCTCCTTCACGAAAAAACTGGCCAGTACGGGAGAAGCTTCTTTATTCTGATAGGCTACTCTGGGAACCGTTCCTTCGGCGCTGGAGACGTTCTGGCTGGAAAAATGAAATATAAACCCAAGCATTGTAGGATAAAATATCAACGGGAAAACCAGGACGAGAATAGCAGTTCGTTTATCTCGTAATCCGGAAAGAATTTCTTTTTTAAAGACCAACCAGACGTTTCTCAATTGTCCTCCCCTCCAGCGACGTCGAAAAACAAAGTTTCCAGGTCCTCCACGTTATATCGTTCAACCAACTTACGGATCTCTCCAAAAGCCTTGATTTCGCCCTCAAATAGAATCGCAATCTTGTCACATAATTTCTCGGCAACGCTCATTATGTGAGTTGAAAGAATTATCGTCTTGCCTTCCCGTTTGAATTGCTCAATATAATCCGTGACTGTCTTCGACGTCATCAGGTCCAGTCCCTGGGTCGGCTCGTCAAATATCAGAATCTGCGGGTCGTGAATTATACTTCGTGCCAGCGAAAGTTTCTGCTTCATGCCAGTCGAGAGGTTATTTACCTTCCTTCCCCCGAACTCGTTCATATCAAGAATATCGAATACCTCTTCCATCCTTGGTTCGATTAAATCTTCGTCCAGGCCGTTTATTCGGGCAAAGAACCTCAGTGTTTCTCTGGGGGTTAATCTGCCGTAAAGTCCCATTTCAGTTGCCAGGTAGCCGATCGACTGACGGACCTTTAGAGGGTTCTCTTTTACGTCCTCACCGCCGACGATAGCAGTTCCGGAGGTCGGCTTCAGTATCGTGGAAACCATCCTCAATGCCGTCGTCTTTCCCGCACCGTTGGGTCCAAGTATCCCCAGCACTTCTCCCGAAGCGGCCTCGAGATTCATCTTCCTAACGGCAGTGATAGTTTCATCCCTGTTTAATTCGAACTTCTTCGTCAGGTCAACCGTCCTGACTTCTATCCTCTTAGAACTCACTGTATTACTCCCTTACCCGCGTATTTTGCAAGAGCCTCGGGTATTTCGATTGAACCGTCCGGCTTCTGATTGTTTTCCAGCAACGAAACCAGCAAACGGGAGGTCGCCAGACCTGAACCGTTAAGAGTATGCAAAAACTCGGGCTTTGATTCATTGGTTCCGTCATTACCGGACTCCGGCCTGTATCGGATGCTACCCCTTCTCGCCTGGAAGTCTTCACAGTTACTTATCGATGATACCTCGTAGTACTTCTCCTGGGTCGGTATCCAGACCTCAAGGTCTATAGTCTTGCTGGCCTGCTGCGCCAGATCACAGGTGGGAAGGGCTACCTTGCGGTAGTGCAGACCCAGCTCCTGCAGGATGGCTTCCGCATCCCGGGTTAGTTCTTCGAAATGACGGTAGGAGTTTTCGGGCTCGACGAACCGGAATAGTTCGACTTTGTTGAACTGATGCGTCCGGATAAGCCCCCTTTCCTCCTCTCCGTAACTGCCCGCTTCTCGCCGGAAGCAGGTCGTAAATGCAACTAACTTTTCCGGTAGTTGTCCGGCTTCGAGTATGTCGTCTTTATAATAATTAACCAGAATACTCTCGGCAGTTGGATTCAGGTATAGAGTTTCGTCCTTATCTTTCCGCTCAGCTTTTTCGTCCGCCCTGTCGTCTATCCTGTACAGGTCATCTTCGAACTTCGGCAACTGTCCTGAGGTGAAGTAACTGGAACCTTTCGCAAGATAAGGCGGAAAAACGGGGGTATAATCGTTTTGCTGCACCTGGAAAAAGTACATGAACTGGATCAGAGCCATCTCCAGCAGTGCCCCATCCCCGTAATAGAACGGAAACCTGGCACCGGAAATCTTGGCGGCTCTGTCGAACTTGAAAAGGTTCAGTTCTTTCCCCAGCTCCAGGTGATTCCTTGGCTCAAAGTCAAATGAGGGTTTTTCACCGTACTCTGCAATTACTTCCTTGTCCTCCTCGACGTCACTAACGGGAACCGATTCATGCGGCAGGTTGGGCAAACGGGCCATTTTCTCTTCCAGGCTGGATTCTACGGCTTCCAGGTCCTCCTCCAGCTCGTCGATTTCATCGGCAACCGCCCCCATTCGATCTATAATCGCTTCCGCTTCATCGTCCTTCCCTTCCGCCTTTAATTTACCGATCTTCTCCGATTCCTCGTTTCTCTCGTGCCTGAGTTCTTCGACTTCCTTGATCAAACTTCGTCTCTTCTCGTCCAGTTCCAGGATCTTTCCTATCTCTACGTTCGGATCCCTTGTCCGCAACCGTTTTTCTATCCCTTCGGGGTTCTCTCTGATTTTTTCAATATCTAACATGTAAGTTTATCACCGTAAAAAAAATGATCCATAATCGTCAGGCAAGTTTGTCGATTATTGCCTTCAGGAAGTCGGGCAGGTCGCCGGGATGACGCGAACTAACCAGGTTATCATCTACGACGACTGAACTGTCTTTGTAATTAACTCCGGCATTTACCATGTCGTCTTCAATGGCCTCGTAACTGGTAGCGGTTCTACCTTCCAGTATTCCCGCGGATATCGGAACCCAGCCGGCGTGACATATCATGGCAACCATTTTGCTCTGCCTGTCTACTTCCGCGACAAAATCCGTAACGGCTTCGTCCCGCCTCAGCTTATCCGGCGAACCGGTCCCTCCCGGTATTACGACTCCGTCCAGAGAGTCCACGTCCAGTTCCATCGCCGAATATTTCGCTTCAATCGGGTAACCGTGTTTGCTTTTCTTTACCCCTGCCGACCTTGAAGCAACAACAGTTTCCGCGCCTTCTTCCTCCAGCCTTATCTTGGGATACCAGCATTCAAGGTCTTCGTAACCTTCTTCGACAAGAAATGCAATCCGCTTTTCCGAGAGATCAGCCATGGATATCACCCCAGTTGAGTTTTAGTTCTTGATTAATAGACTATAATCGTGAGTCGTAAGTTTTGCAAAAGGTTTCCGCTTAAATGTAAGCACGGTCCCCTGGGTGATCAATATCAATAACACTCTCCTGATGAG
>CAZRDU010000055.1:0-10549 GCA_964599005.1 uncultured Thermotogae bacterium | reverse complement strand
TAACGTAAGGAAGCTTACTTAAACTGTAATCAAAACCCGTTAAGATATGATTAACAGGGTTCAAGGATGTTGCTGGTACCTAATTTGGTTCTAAATTAACTACAGGAGAATAACTTATCCGAAAAAACGGTAACGATAGAATCCAAATTCTCAGTCATATTTACGCGGGTAATTCCGCGCGATCCTTTGAACTCGTAACGGATCAACCCGAGAGAAAAGACTGGTTAATTAGTTCGGGTTAATTGAATCGCTGGATAAAAGTAAGTAGCCAACCGACTTTTTCAAGCTAGATCTGGAGGTGGAATTATGGAAGGAATTGAAGGAGGAAATGTTTTGGTCACCGGAGGAAGTTCCGGTATAGGACAGGCTATAGCGGTGGAATTCACCGTTGGAGGTTTGACTCTTTACCCGGACCCTTCAACCCCTTGGTCGTCGGTAGGCTAAAATGGTTGAAAATTCTTACCTCGATATCGGGGATTACGCAATTATTGGAAATCTCGAAACGATAGCTCTGGTCGGAAAAAACGGATCGATCGACTGGTTTCCGGTCCCTCACATGGAGTCTCCCAGTGTCTTTACCCGGATTTTGGATTCGAACAAAGGCGGGGGGTTCTCCATCTCTCCCACCTCACCGTTCGACTCCCACCAGAACTACATTTCCAAAACCAATGTCCTCAAAACCACCTTCCAGTCTACCCGTGGAAGCGTCTCCGTAACCGATTACATGCCAATATATCCGGACGAATCGTCAGGAGAAAAAGCGATAATAAGGAAGATAGCGGGGGAAGAAGGAACCACGGAAATCGAAGTCGATTTTAAACCCCGATTTGACTACGCCAGGACGGAACCACGAATGACGGAAACGCGCGGAGCTATCGAGGCCAGTGCGGGTGGGACGGAACTAACTCTGGAAAGTCCGATCAAAGTTAACCTGAATAAAGGTTCCGGAAAAGGAAGCTTTGAAGTGAAGAAAGGTGAGGAGTACTGGTTTTCCCTTGAATACGGCAAAAACCGGAAGAATGAATTCGACTACCCATCAACGCTGGCCAGAACGAAGGATTACTGGAAGGACTGGGCTCATGATTGCGAAGAAGATTCCTGTGTATTTCGCGGTCCCTGGCACGAACTCATAGTAAGGTCGGGACTCGTGCTCAAGTTACTGACCCACCCGGAAACCGGAGCAATTGCCGCCGCTCCGACCACTTCTCTGCCCGAAGAAATTGGCGGTGTCCGCAACTGGGATTACCGCTTCGCCTGGATTCGGGATGCTTCTATGACGATCCAGTCACTTTACAATCTCGGCCACGAGGAGGAAGCCAGTAACTACTTTAGCTGGCTGAGAAAGTTAAGCAAGGTGCATCGGGATCCGTCCGAACTCCAGATAATGTATAGCCTGCACGGAAAAACGGACCTAAAAGAAGAAGAACTCGAACATTTATCCGGGTATAGAAATTCCTCTCCGGTAAGAGTTGGTAATGCAGCTTCGGATCAAAAACAGCTCGATATCTACGGAGAACTGATCAACGCTTTTTACGAAACCTGTCCAACTTACGGCGAAGAAATCAGGGCCGGGGATTGGGAGTTCATTCTCAGAGCAGCAAACCACGTTACAGAAGTATGGCGAGAAAAAGACGCCGGAATATGGGAGGTACGGGGAGAAGACCGTCACTTCCTTTATTCAAAGCTAATGTGCTGGGTAGCTCTGGACCGGGCGATCAAAATTGGGGAGGGCTGGGAATTCGAAGGCCCCTTGGGAACGTGGAAAAAAGAGCGGAGTAAAATAAGGAAAGCGATACTTGAAAAGGGTTACGATGAGGAAGTCGAATCCTTCGTTCAATCCTTCGACAGCAGGGCGTTAGATGCAACAAGCCTGCTGGTTCCCCTCCTCGGGTTTCTCCCGCCAAACGATCGAAAAGTAGAAAACACGCTCGAGACAACTATCGACCGACTGACTTCCCCGGACGGACTTGTTTACCGGTACGACGGAGACGACGGCCTGGAAGGTGAAGAAGGATCTTTTCTCCTCTGTTCTTTTTGGCTGGTAAGGGCTCTAACCGCGGCGGGACGAACCGAAGAAGCGAGAGAATACATGAAAAACATCATCGACTACGCTAACCCGGTGGGCCTGCTGGCTGAAGAGATCGATCCTTCCACGGGCAAACATCTGGGCAACTTTCCCCAGGCCTTCAGTCATATCGGACTGATCAATAGCGGACTTTACCTCGGTCAAGCCCTCGGGAGAGGAATTAACGAACCTTCAAATTCGAAAACGACGGCGGATTGGTCTTTTTGCTAAAAGAACAAGTGTTACTTTTTACCCAGGAGGTAAAACATGGTTTCAAATGACGAACAATCGAGATACGATGCGGTAGTTATCGGTTCCGGGCAGGGGGGCACGCCTTTATCCCATTACCTGGCACAGCAGGGTCTGGATACAGCCCTGATCGAGAAAAAGCACGTCGGAGGAACCTGTGTCAACGAGGGGTGTACCCCGACAAAGACGATGGTTGCCAGCGCCCGGGTTGCCCACATTGCCGGTCGAGCAAACGATTATGGAGTTAACACGGGAGATGTTCAGGTAGAGCTATCCGAGGTCAGAAAAAGAAAACGAGATATAGTCGAGAGCTTCAGAGAGGGAAATCTGAAGCGGATAAAGGACGAACCGGGGCTCGATCTAATTCGTGGTACCGGTTCTTTTGCCGGGCCTCATAGTTTAAATATAAAGAGAGAAGACGGCGAAACGAGTAGAGTTCAGGCGGATAGGATCTTCATAAATACCGGAGCCAGACCTTCCGCACCGCCGATAAAAGGACTGGAAGAGGTGAATTATCTGGATTCGACCTCGATTATGGAACTCGACGAGGTGCCCGAAAAGCTTTTGATCATCGGCGGGGGATATATCGGAGTGGAATTCGGTCAGACCTTTCGAAGATTCGGAAGTGAAGTTACGATATTCCAGAGGAGTTCACAGTTACTTCCCCACGAGGACAGGGATATTGCTGCTGAAGTAGAAGATATTCTGGAAGAGGACGGAATAAACGTAGAACTAAACAGTGAAGTTGAAAGAGTGGAAGAAATGAGAAATGAAAAAGTACAAGTTATGGCGTCCGGCGACGGGGAAAAGGTAAGTCGGGAGGGAAGCCACCTTCTGGTAGCGGCCGGTCGGGCACCAAATACCGACGAGCTAAACCTGGAGACGACGGGTGTCAGGACCACGGATCGTGGTTACGTTGTGGTCAACGAAAAGCTGGAAACCGACCAGGAAGGTGTCTATGCCCTGGGCGACGTGACAGGTGGGCCGGCCTTCACACACATCTCTTACGACGACTTTCGAATTCTTCGAGATAACCTATTCGGGGACGGCTCGAGGACAACCCGGGATCGACTCGTACCCTACACCGTATTTATCGACCCACAATTGGGCCGGGTCGGCCTGACCGAAAAAGAGGCAAGGGAAGAAGACTACGAAATAAAGGTCGCAAAAATGCCGATGAGTCAAGTCGCAAGAGCCCTGGAAGTGGACGAAACTCGCGGAGTCATGAAGGTAATAGTAAACGAGGAAACCGAGGAAATTCTCGGTGCGGCAATACTTGGTATCGAAGGGGGCGAGATAGCTTCGGCAATTCAGATAGCGATGCTGGGTAAACTTTCCTACAAAAGGCTAAAGGAAGGTGTCTTCGCTCATCCAACTCTCGCGGAATCGTTAAACAACCTGTTTGCTAATGTCGATTAAGCAACTGCGGTAATTAATTCTGAAGATACCCGAATTATAAGGATGCTCCGGCGCAAAATTTCCGGAACCTATCGTACATTAGCTTAATCTAACTTTAACGACCGGGGCTACGAAACTACGGAGAGGGAGGTATATCCGAAGGAATATGTAATGGACTGGGACTGGAAGGAATGTCTAGGGCCGTGGAATAGACTTAACACCAGAGCAAAAAATCTTTATAATTATGGAAACCTGTTATTGTAATGAGGTTATCCATGAAAAATACCTGTGATCTACTCTGGCAGCTAAAACAATTCGATCTCCTCTCCCAGTTGAAAGAATCTCAGCTCAAAGAACTTAGCTCATGGATCAAGGATCGTGAATACGAGAAAGGTGAGCTAATTTACCTCCCCGGAGAACCGAGCGAATCGGTTCACTTTCTCAAAAAAGGCAAGGTCAAACTCTCTTATCTCGGGCCGGAAGGTAAAGAGTTTACAGTTTCTATCCTCGCCGAAGGGGAACCGTTTGGCGAAATGTCCGTAGTTGGTGAAGAAGATCGGAGCCTCAAGGCCGAGGCCCTGGCGGACGTCGTCCTCTGTACGGTATCGAAGCGAGATTTTCTCCACTTTGCCGACCAGACCCCCGACCTCTCCCTGAAAGTCGCCAAAAAAATTGGCCAGCATCGGCGCGAGATTCAGAACAGCCTGGCTGATTTGCTGTTCAAGGACGTTCCCACAAGGTTAGCCGGGACTCTTCGGAAACTAGCATCCGACTACGGTGAAAAGAACTCTAAGGGAGTCGAGATAAAACCTTCCTTTACCCACGAGGAGATCGCGCAGTTAATCGGCTCCACCCGGGAGACAACTACGGCCAATCTCAACAAATTTGAATCCGAGGGCCTGATAGAGAAAGGTAGAGGGAGTATCTTAATCAAGGACGTAAATGGCCTAAAAACCAGAGCCTCCAGAAATTAAAGAGTATTAACGAAAAAATTAGCCCTTCTCCCCCCGGATACAAAATAGAGTTATTACTCACGTTTTCTCATTTTTATCTCCTCTAACGTAAGCAAGCTTACATAATTCCTTGAACCGGTCAGGTATGGTTAATATCGAAGAAGAATAGGGTTCGAAAAGCTCAAAGTAGAGTTAGAAAATACTCTGATTACGAGGAGGTAATCATGAAACGCATGAAAGCCCTTAGAACACTGACAGTAGTTTTGTTCGCCTTTGGTCTCGTGCTCGGTATCGGGTCGGTTGGTTTGGCCGAGATGGAAGACGATATGGCCGAAAACAAAACCACAGTCACCGCCAGCGGTGAGGGGTTATGGATGTATCCTGGAGTCAGGAAGCTGAATCCGGAGGTATTTGGAACCCCGGAAAACCCAAAAATGCTGGAGGCTTTACCCCTGGACCAGCGGAAAGTAAGTGAAGACGGCGAAAAATTCACGACGACAAAACAACCGGGGCCTTTTTCCAATAAAGTCGCTCCTTCGGAAGGTGAGCTTTCGCTGACGATTTGGGACAGAACACCGTTCGACAGCAAGCAGTCAAAGGACAAAGCCGAACTGGAGGCCACTTTTGAGGATCCGTCAGGAGAGAATACTTACAGGGTGGAATTAAAGAAACTGATCCCGGTCGGACCTCACCATCAGTTCTTCGGCGGAGCCGCTTCAAACGTCTGGATGCACGGCTCAACTGGAATAGGTGAACCGTTTATGCCGGCCACCTTCAGTTACGTCACCCTGTGGGGTTTCGGTGACTTCTACAGAAACGGCGAGAAGCTGGACGAAAAACGATTAATCCACGTAATGCTCACCCCGAAGATGAGAACCGAGAACAACGAGCTGGGATTTGGTATAGCGAATCGGGACAAGCTCGAAATACACTTCATCATGCCACCGACAAAGGTAATGCACGGCCACCCGGAAACAGTACCTTTACCGACAAAACTGGTTCTGCCCAACGGAAAAGAACAGCCCTTCATTCACTATAACTTCTATGGAAATATCGAGGTCGAGGGAAACAAATACCTGGATTAAAAAGCTATAACGACTAACTTTCAAGCTATCTAAAAAAGCTAATGGCCACCCCGAAAGGGGTGGCTTTTTAATTGAATGCCCCCGGCTTTCAGGTTGGCTCAGGTGAACCTTTTTCTTATCATCGTTCCCGTGGCATGATCGGAGGGGGCTATTTCGATGCGGGACTACCTAAAAAAACTACGTCAGTTCAGACCTTCAGCTAAATTTTTTCTTTTGGCCACCGTTTTTCTCGGTCTTTCCGGGGGAATCAGAAGAGTAGCAAGAAATCTTTACTTTCTCTCCCTGGGTTTTAACGAAAGTTTTATAGGCCTGGTGATTGGAGTAGGAACTTTCACGGGACTTGCCGTCGCTCTGCCCGGCGGGCATTTCGGGGACCGTTTCGGGCCAAAGAAATCTCTTATAGGCGCGACAATTCTGGGAGCCGGCGGTATCGCTCTCCAGGGTATTCCCTTTCGGATACCGATAATAATCGGCGCATCACTCAACCGCGTCGCCTGGTCGGTCTTCTTTATCGTCGGTCCTGCGCTGCTAACACAGGAAAGCAGCACCAGAGAGCGAACGCACCTGTTCAGTACTTTCAGCTCGGTTAGGCGTCTGGCACTGATACCTGGAGCCCTGCTGGGAGGTTACATGCCCGGTTTACTCGGGCGATTATTTCAACTTGGGGGCGAGACCCCTCTTTCCTACAAGATGACGATATTTATCCAGGCTTTTGCAATGGCGGCAGCGTTAATACCGTTACTGTTGATGGAATCCAGCCCCAGGTCCGAGTCGGAGATCGAAACCCCTGCGAGTTCCTATAATATGGATTTCTTAAAACAGGATTTACCGAGGAAGATTTTAATCCCCTCACTCCTGATCGGAACCGGGGCAGGAATGATATTCCCCTTTTTGAACGTCATCTTCGAGCACTACGGGGCCAGCACGGAAACCATCGGCTGGATATTCACCGTTCAATCTTTATTAACAGGACTCGTGGTCCTGTACGCTCCGAACCTTTCAAAAAGGTGGGGGAAAGCGAAGGGAGTTGCTTTAACCAGGATCATTTCGATACCGTTCTTGCTGGTAGTTGGCTACGCCGGTAACGTACCGATAATGGCCGGAGCCCTGATGATCCGGAGCAGCCTGATGCGACTGGCCAGCCCTTTACGCAATAATTTACTGATGAATATAGCCCGGCCGGGAGAGCGTTCGAAGATAAATGGTCTACGTCAGGTGGCTTCTCGGCTGGGCCGGACAGCTGCCGGTCCTCTGGCTGGTTGGATCCTATCGAACGTGTCCTACAGCCTTCCATTTCTATTAACTTCGATACTTTACGCGGTGGGCAGTAGTTTGTTTTACTTCGCCCTTCATCCGCTAGAGCTCAAACACGAAAGGGAAAAGGAGAATAAAGGCTCAAAACCGGCCAACTGATACTTAGCCTCCATAACGAAACCGACCTAACAAATCCCGTACCGGATATTTCGAACACCACTTGAAAAAATCACCGGTTGAATTATAATTATGTGATCATAATCACAAACACAAATTGGATTTCATTAGTTGTTGCCCGTAATTAGAACCAGAAATAGAACAGAACTATAAAAATCCTGTTAATTGACTCCACGCCAGGAAAATAACATTTAAGTTTTTGGAATTACCCAAAACCCAGGAGGGATTTACATGGTAAAGGTCGGTATAAACGGATTTGGTAGAATTGGTAGAGCGTATTTTCGGCTCGCTCAAGCTAACCCGGAAATCGAGATAGCAGCGCTAAACGACATTCAACAGAGCCCGAGACAGGCAGCTTACCTGCTCAACTACGACTCGGTATACGGCGGCTACGAAGGAGAAATAACTTACGACGATGAGGGACTTACCGTAGACGGAAAGGACTATCCGCTTCTCTCGGTGGAGGATCCGACGGATCTTCCCTGGGATGATCTGGGGGTGGACGTTGCCCTGGAATCCACCGGAGTCTTCCGCCACTACGAGAACGCGGAGAAACACCTGACCGCAGGAGCGGAAAAGGTGCTTCTTTCCGCACCGCCGAAAGGAGACCGGGCGGGAGAGATACCCCAGATAGTCTGGAAGGTAAATGAGGACGTCTACGATAGCGGAGAGCACGACATAGTCTCCGCCGCCTCCTGTACGACTAACAGTCTGGCGCCCCTGGCAAAACTGGTAAACGAGGAGTACGGAATAGAAAAGGGTTTCCTTACAACAGTACACGCTTACACCGGCAGCCAGGAAATAGTTGACGGGCCCTACGCCTGGAAGAAAGCAAGCAGGGGGAGGGCGGCAGCCGAAAACATCGTCCCGACTACCACGGGTGCAGCCACTGCAGTCACCGAGGTCATACCCGACCTCAAAGGCAAAATGGACGGTATGGCCATGCGAGTTCCGACACCAGCCGGTTCCGTTACGGACTTAGTAGCCAAAGTAAGCAAAGAAACAACTCTGAGGAAACTTAAGAACAAGATAAAGGAATACGCCGAAGGACCGATGGAAGGAGCCTTAGGATTCACCGAGGATCCAATTGTCTCCCGGGACGTTCTAGGTCAACCCTATTCCTCGCTGGCAGACCTGACTTCTTCCGACTTGCTCCAGGGGGACCTAATCAAACTAATTGCCTTCTACGACAACGAGTGGGGCTATACCTGCAGATTGATCGATCTAACGAACTACATCGTTTAGCCACAATCCGGGAACTTTGATCTCTTGTTAACAAACAGGAATTAAACTAACAATAGCGGAGGGTAGGGAAACTCGCCCTGCCCTCCGCATCATCGTTATTAGGGATTCGAAAAGATAATCCCGATTTATCCACTAAACCTATTTAAGACCTTAATCCTTTCAGTCTTTCCACGGGATCGAGACCACCGGAGCTAATTTCATCCGGATCCGGGATTTGACCTTCTTCCATTAATTCTGCCAGAGCGGCCATTTCCATGTTGGAGTTCGATCCGGCTATAGCTACTACCTCCCCATCACTAACGTAATAGGCAATAAACTCCTTGCTGCTCGGATCCCCGTCAAAGACTATCTCGTCCCAGTCATCTGCATACCCGACGTAGCGAAGATAAATATCAAATTGATTTGTCCAGAAGAGGGGTAAAGACCGAAATTTCGTCGCCTGACCGGCCATATTTTTTCCAGCCACTCGCCCCTGTTGCTGGGCCAGACGCCAGTGTTCAACTCGGATTTCGTCGTCGGTTCGCCAATCCCGGAAAGCAGCCACATCGCCCGCGGCGTAGATGTCTTCGGTAACTCGGAGACGGTCGTCCACGGGGATACCGCCGTCCTCGTTTAAGTTCAAACTATCCTCCAGAAAACCCGTCGCCGGAGTTACACCAACACCCATAATGACGAAATCGGAGGGAATCGTTTTTCCATTAGCTAGCTCAACTTCTTCTACTGCCCCGTTGCCGTTAAAGGACTTGACGTTCGATCCCATTTCGAAACTTACGCCGTTTTCCGAGTGAGTAGCTTGATAAACCTCTCCTATTTTTTCTCCCAGTACATTTTCAAAGGGAGTCGAGGAAAGTGATACGACGGTAACGTCCAGATCCCTGCCACTGAGGCTGGCCGCCGCTTCCATACCAATAAAGCTGGAACCAATTATCGTCACATTAGCACTGGACTCGGCTTTCTGATTTATTTTTTTCAGATCTTCCGGTTCACGCAGCGTGAAAACGTTCTTCAGTTCCTTACCCGGTACGGGCAGCTCGTTTGGATTCGCCCCGGTTGCAATTAGAAGCCTGTCGTAATCTACGGTTTGTCCGTCGGAAAACGTTACCCGTTTTTCATCCACTTCCAGCCCGGTAACTTCCTTACCGGTTAGCAGCTGAATGCCGACCTCCCGGTAGAACTCCCTCGAACGCAGAACGGGCAATCGATTGCTGTTATTTGCCATGTTGTACTTGCTCAATTGAGTTCGGTCGTAGGGCGGGTTTTCTTCGGCTGTAATAATCTTGATTTCTCCCTGAAAACCCGACTGACGCAGGGACTCGGCTGCGGAGTGTCCGGCCGCGCCTCCGCCGATAATTACGAACGTTCTATCGTCCCTGTCAGGATCTTTTTCAGCCATTTCCGGCAATGATTCGTTCGTCGCTTCATCGGGTATCGATACGACAACTTTACCGTCTTCCACCCGAGCTTTGAACTTCGACAGGGCATCCAAAGCCGGGGGTTCCTCGAGTTCTCCGGTCGTCGCGTCAAAACAAGCCTGATGCCAGGGGCAGCGAACGCTCCCGTTATGGATAACTCCATCAGCCAGCGGAGCGCCAAAGTGAGTGCATTCGCCTCCAACGGCGTAAAACTCACCGTCAAGGCGAACCAGCAAAACCGTGACATCTCCGACTTCGACTTCCCGCATATCTCCGTCTTCAAACTCATCAACCTTCGCAACCACTTCTTCCATGAGATTCCACCTCAAAATTTTTGGTCAATTTAGGAACAGATTTTAAGAAACCGCCAGATAGTACAAAAAAGCGGTTCTTTGAGACCGACAGGCTCTTTTACATTTATCCCGGTGGGTCGAGCCGGATAACGAGAAATTCTAACCAAAAACTAAAAGCCATTTAATAGTGCTGGAATTGGTGGTTAAGGTCAAGCAAATGAATTTACCGGGGAGTGAAAGATGTCAAATATTAGCTGCTGTTTCCTGGGCTCTGGCTTTTATCGATTTTTTGAACGAACTACTTCTTCCCTTTCTCTGAAGTCAAGAACCCCGCCCAAGGAACGGGTTCTCAATTAATTCCAATAAGAAGTCCTGGGTGAGAAAAAACGTTGAACTGTAAAACCGGATGGTTAATAGT
>CAZRDU010000054.1:1226-10554 GCA_964599005.1 uncultured Thermotogae bacterium | reverse complement strand
TAGAAAGATATTCTCCGTTACCGATGACGATCTCACTCGAGGAATGGCGGGGCTTTATTCTCACGGTAATGACGCCAGCTATTTCGACGATTTCGCCGTCAGAAAAATCGGCTCCTAGCAAGATTATTTATATATCGATTCAACAGTTTAGACTCTGTACTGTATGATCTTATTAACTGGACGACCAGGTGCTGTTAAACCTGGTCGTCCTTCCTGATAATACGGTGAAGCGTCGTCTACCAGGGACCCGTTTCAGACAATTAGATACCTGGCTCGAGAAACCCCTCCAGTAGAGGGAAACGATCAACTGGCAAATTAACGGAACCCGAATGATCGATCGCCCTGAGTATCACCTTACTCCCTACTTTCTTGGCACTCGACAGGGCCGCATGGGTCCATATCTCGCAGGAAACCCCTATAAATCCCAGAAAGACGACTGATAAAACCACTATGAATAGAATTAGAAGAGAGAGTTGAAGTTCCTTTTTCATCCGTACCGCCCCCGACCAGAGTCCGTAAAATTAACCCTGGCAATTCATTAAAACTGGTTTTAATTATGATCTTCCTTTTGGAGGTGAGAGAAAGCTTACCTCGTTTCAGGCGGTACGAGGCCCTTTGGTCGGTTGGAACGTTAGTAAGTGTGGGGAACGTCAAAAGAAGCGAGTTAGAAATATCCCCCCGTCAGGTAAATTTTAGCTACCCGGCTAACAAATCTCAACTCATGGGAGGGAACATCCCGGTCTATTTTGACATCTCTAAACAGGAAGAACTTTTTCGAAATGGATTCAGGGCGACCTTTGACTGGATTTTTGAAAACCAAGACCAATAAGTCAATTACCCGCTCTTCCCGGAGGTACTTGAAGAAAACTCTCTCTATGACCAACAACTATTTTCAAAAATAGCCGAGGATTTTAAACCAGGTGGACGATCAGCGCGCCCCAGATCGTAAGCAGTATATTGCCCACAGCGTAGGGGACAGTATAACCGATAACTGGAATCGTGCTGTTCGAGTCCTCTTTGACCGAATTCATCGCAGCCGTGCAGGTACCCGCCCCGGTCATGGCCCCCATTAACAATACGGGATTCAGTTTGAGGGCGTATTTACCAAAAAACCAGGTGAGCAGATGCGGTATAATTGTCAATAGCACGCCGGCTGCAAATATTTTTACGCCCGATTTTTGCAAAGCCTGCAGTGCTTTTGGTCCTGCGGACAACCCTACACATGCTATAAATAGGTTCAGGCCGAGGTCGGTGAAGATCCACATTGCCGAAGAGGGAATTTTACCCCAGGTGGGTCGTAAAGACCTGAGCCAGCCGAAGAACAATCCGGCTACGAGAACGCCCCCGCCAACGCCGAGCGTCAACGGAATTCCGGCAACCGGAACTGCAATCAGGCCGAGTAGAGTACCGAGAACTATTCCACCCGCCACGGTAACGATATCAGTGACGTTCGAAGAGCGCTCCGGGTAACCAACCTTATCGGCAAAGTTATCGACCCTCCGTTTATCCCCCATAACCTGAAGTGTGTCACCTTTGTGTACCTTTAAATCCCTCTCGAACGGCAGTTCTTCCGCCTGGCGTTTTACTTTCCTGACAAAACAGCCGCGGGTGTGATTATCTACCAGCTCCCTCAGACTCATTCCGTCAAGGTCCTCGTTTGTCAAACATACGTCAAGTATCTCCCCGACCATCTCGCGGAGCTCTTCGACCTCTACTTCCTGACCGACCTTCTTGCCTGCCTCGATCAAGGCCGTTTCCGTTCCCAGAAGCAGTAGCGTATCCCCTTTTTCCACCTCCATTCCGGGCTTGACCTCTTCAATGACGTCGCCACCACGCTGGACCCTGTCAATCGAAACCCTTTCCGGGAAGAGAGAATCCTCTATCCTCTCCACCTTCTTACCAATGACCTGGTCCTTCTCAGCCAGGTAAGCGCGGGGATACACCAGATTATTCCAGTGGAAGTTTTCGATGGACTCCTCTTCTCCAGTTCTTCCCATGTCCTTCTTGACGTCACGGGCGGATTGTTCCAGGTCGATACCGAACAGGCCGGCAAGTAACTTCAGCAGGACTATCAGTCCGGCAGTTCCAAATATGTACGTTATCGCGTAAGCCACGGCTACCTCTGCCTGCAGGTTTATCTCGGCCGAGGGCGTTACTCCGGCGAGGTGCTTTAACGCCGTGTCCGCCGTACCTATGACTGCCGACTGCGTCATGGCGCCGCCCAGCATGCCGGCAATGTATCCCTGTTTTAGTCCGAATAAGTGACCGAGTCCGATAGCTGAAACGAGAGCCACGATCCCGAAGAATACAGCCACACCGACGAACTTAAACCCACCGCGTTTCAGGCCATCTATGAAGTCCGGACCGACCTTGTATCCGACCCCGAATATAAACAGTCCAAACGAAACCGTCTTGAGAATACCGAGGTCGAAGTTAGTACCCGGGTCAATTACGAGGGACCCGACGGCAATACCAACCAGCAGGACGCTGGTCGTAGAACCAAGTGAAAAACCTTTGATTTTTAGTTTACCCAGCGCGTACCCACCGGCAAGCGAAGCGAAAAGCAACAGAGAAGGATTGCTTCGAAGGAAATCCAGTATGACTTTCATGGTTATCTCATCTGCTCCCTGTTACCTGGATTCTTTCCACTCGTCTCTATACTCTTCCAGGAGGTCGCTAATAGCGGATCCGATCTTCCTGTAGTCATCCTCGTACAGGTTTGCCAGTGAGACGCGGACCGACATCTCCGGAGCGTCAAAACCGCCCCCGTCAAGGACTACTACGTCCTTTTCATCCGCCATTCGCCAGACGAAATCTATCGGCTCATGTTTTCCCTCCAGCCAATCCGCGAAGTCCTTGCCATACCTTGTCTCCGCCAGGCCAGGAATATCTATCGTGGTATAATAATTCGCGTGTTCCGGGCCATCCGGACCGGAAACACCCAGGGCATCGTAGAGTGCCCGATAACGTTCTTCAACCAGGTCCTTTATTTCCTTCTGGTAAAGTCGACTGTCCGAGTCGAGTAGCTCCTGCAGCGAAAACAATACCATCATTACCTGCTGAGGGGTAGAAAGACCGGCCGTGTGGTTGAGCGCCACCGCCCTGCTGTCCGCAACCAGCCGATCGATCAACTTGATCTCATCGGGATTCGTGGATATTGCATCGTAGCGATTGTGTAGACCCCGCTTTTTTTCTTCCGGCAGGTCTGCGATCATCTCATCCATCACGTTATCCTGATGGATTCCGATCGCTCCAAGCCGCCAGCCGGTGGACCCGAAGTACTTCGAGTAAGAATAAACCAGTATCGTGTTACGAGGTGCTATCGCGGCGAGTGAACGGAAATCATCGACGAACGTCCCGTACACATCGTCAGTAAGTAAAATCAGGTCCTCTCGTTCGTCCTCAACCAGATCGGAGATGTAATTGAGCGTTTGCTCCGACATCTTTACCGAAGAAGGGTTGGAGGGATTGACTGCGAAGAACGCTTTTATAGAGGGGTCCTTTAACTTTTCCAGCTCTTCCCGCGGGTAACTCCAGTCATTCTCTTCATCCTGCTGAACTTCCATGATCTCTAGCTGGTAGTCGTTTAAAGGCGGAATCTCCAGATAGGGAGTGAATATGGGAGTCCCCAGGGCAATTTTATCGCCGGGATTTAACAGGTGGTTTTCCTTGAGGGAGTTAAATATGTAGGTCATTGCCGCGGTGCCACCTTCTGTCAGGAAGAGATCCATCTCCCCTTCCGGCGGATCATCGTTGCACATTGTCATATCCAGGTAACGCCTTATTACCTTCTGAGTATTGGGTAAAACCCTATCGGGGGTCGGATAATGATCCCCGAGAACTGCATCGACCATTTCACCGATGAAATCGTCCCCATCGAGTCCGAGTTCATTCGTGGCGTACCTGTAGGAATTTTCCAGAAACTCGGCTCCGACGTGTTCCGCGTGGTTTTTGCAGAACTCGCGGAACCTGTCCCCCATTCCATCCTCTTCAGGTGCCCCGGCAAGTCCGTAACGGTCCATTACCCGCTGACCTTCTTCGATTGCGAAATTACCGAGCAAGAAAAACCCCTGACGGGGTCCGGTAGCTACCCAGTTAGGGTTTCCTCGTCCCGCATTGAGCATCATCTTCTCGCTCTGGCTCTCGGCCATGGAGATCAATTTGTCCTTGAGTTCAAACGGGCTGAGCTCTTCGTACTTTTCCTCCCTATCTTTTCTGCTCAAATCTGCCACCTCTCTGGTATCTTTTTAATAATAGTTAAATAGAAAAACTATTATATTTTTTTGATTCGCTGCAGTTTATTTCAATTATTGTATAAGGAATAGCGGGGTATTTCCAACAGGTTGAACTCAAGGTAAAGTCAAAAACCCTCGCCTGAGGACATAAATCCATGGGATCCGGAACCAATTCGACTTCGCTGTAGGGTTCTAGCTCGTTCGGCCTGTGACGCTTTACGGTTACTTCCACTTCTTCTCCGGAGACTTTTACAACCATGTAATTTTAATCCAGTTTGTCTGGTCTTCTCTGCCAGTAACGTTCTTCCGGTAGTCAAGAACCCCGCCCACAAGGCGGGGCATATAAAAATACAATAAAAACAGTGGTCTTGATACCGTAAAAATCAACAGTATAATTTAAATGAACATTCATTCATTTAGGTGCTATGGAGGAAATATGGAAGAGGAAGAGAAAGACAAAAAATCGGTGATCCGTGAAGCAGCAACCAGGGTTATCTCTCGCAAAGGATACTTCCAGACTAGACCGAAAGACGTGGCCGAGGAGGCAAGTATTTCGGTAGGAACAATTTACAATTACTTCGAGAGCAAGGAGGAAATCCTGGTCGATATTTTTTCCCAGGAATTTTCGGACAGAAAGGAGTTCTATCGTGAACTATCCCAGAGGGACTTACCACTGATCGAGCAGATCAAGAAAATTCTCGAGAGGCATTTTTCGAGACTGGCGAACCACAAGGAACTGATGCGGGTAATCATCCAGGAACGCTTCAAACCTGGAAGCAAACTCGGCAGGAAGTTAAATGAGAGTTATCGCGATGTTGTTTATTACATCGAGCAACTTATCGAAGAAGCGCTTGAAAAGGATCAGATAAGACCCTGCAACCCCAAAATAATCGCATCTGCCCTGTTCGGTTCGGTTGAGTCGACTATTGCCGCTGGCATACTGCAGGAAGAAAAGGACGAGGAAGAGATCTTCAATCTGGCTCCGGAAGAGCTTGCGGAGTTCTTCTGGAACGGTTTAAAGAAAAAAGAACACGGGAGTGATAACGTTGAATAAAAAATATTTCGCTATAGTGCTTATTGTCGGTCTGGTATTTTCGTTTACGGCGGTATCTCTTGCCCAGCAGTCAGAAAGGTTTAAACTGCTCGTAGTTGACGAGACTCAATCCATTGAGACCTCGATGCGTGTCCAGGGTTTCGTCGGTGCCTTGAAACAGAGGTCCGAAGTAGAAGTAGTTACCAGGATGGCAAAACCGGATGAACCGACGGAAAACCCAATTAAGGACCCACAAAATCTCACAGTTGACGCTGTCCTTATTTTTCCTCATACGATAGAGACCGGTAGAATAAACCAGGTCTGGATAGTTACAAGGCCCTATTCGGCAATTCCGGTTAAAGCCAGAAAAGAAACCGCAAACATGATGAAGCGGCTAAAGGACGGGATAGAGCAGGCTTTTTCCGGAAAAGTTAATGCCGTTGGCGTGGACGACGACGTTATACCGGCCTACTTTTCCACTCTCTTTCTGAGAGAGGGGGTGCTTAGATGAATTCAGTCGGCCGCTGGTTAGGGGATAACCCCTGGAAAGTAATCGCCGTCACGCTGGCAATAACCATCGCACTCGGAATCTTTATTCCCGGGATAAACATGGTGACGGACTTCCGGGAGTATCTGTCGTCCTCGAACGAGGCTGTAAAAGTAACGACGGAAGCAGAAGAGAAGTACGGATCCGCCAGTTACGTACAGGTAAGCATAAAACCGGAAAACACCATATTTGAGACCGACGTCCTGCGTAGAATTAAGGAACTGAGGGAAAACATATCCGGACTCAGCGGCGTCAAAAGCGTCGAGGGCCCGCTAAACTCTCAGATCATAGTGGGGAAGGAGAAAAGTATTGAAGTCGGTCCTGCCGCTCCGGGTGGGGAAGTACCCGAGGGCTCCTCCGAAATGGAAGCGTACAGAGATAAACTCCTCAGCAGCGAACTGCTTCAGAATAGAGTAGTATCGGGTTCCGGTGACGCCGCTGCACTCTCGGTTGAACTCAAGACGAACGTCAATTCAAAGGACGTGGCTACTGAAATCAGAAATCTCGTCGCGGACTACGAAGGACCGGAAGAGATCGAACTGGCCGGTCAGCCCTATTTCAACTCCGCTTTCTCCGAAGCGATAACGAATGATTTAAAAATCCTCCTGCCGCTCGTCTTCCTGGCGATAATTATCGTACTGTACATAACCTTCAGGAGCCCGCGTGGCGTGTTCTTGCCGCTTCTAGTGGTAGCGCTAAGTATAACGTGGACGGTCGGCTTGATGTCCCTTACGGGAGTTCCGTTCACCATGGTATCGTTCATTCTGCCCGTCATCCTCGCGGCAGTCGGTAGCGCTTATTCGATCCACGTACTAAACTCCTATTACGAGTGGACGGAAAAGGCTCTATCTAAAAAAGATACAATTGTCGAAACCGTTACCTCAATGTACTCACCGGTAGCAATGACCGGTCTGACTACTGCAGCCGGTTTTCTGTCTCTTGTCAGCGCCTTTCTCATACCGCAGCGTCAGTTCGGTATCTTTGCGGCGATCGGAGTTATGATAGCCGTCCTCCTTTCGCTGACCCTGGTTCCGGCCATCCTATCCCTTCTCTCGTTACAGAAAAAGAAGCAACTACCCGGTTTTCTTTCTTTCACGGGAGCGGCAACGAATTCTCTGATCCGTTCTTTCACTCGCCTTATCGCGAAAAGAAACAAACTGGTCGTTTCGATTTTTACGGTTATTCTGATAGTTTTTATCGTTGGGACAATGACAATTCAGGTCAACACTTCCTATACGGCAATTATCGGGGAAAATAATAAAATGACACGGGGCATGAACTCCATGGACGAGAACTTCGCCGGGTCTCAGCAATTACTGGTCGAGATCGACACGGGAAGGAAAAACGGATTGAAAGAGCCGGAAGTCCTGAAGAAAATGGAAGAGTTCCAGGAATGGTTAAAGAACAAAGAAGGTCTTCAGATCAACAAGACCGCATCGATCGTCGACATAGTCAAAGAACTAAATCAGAAATTCCACGGCGGGGATCCCGATTATTACAGAGTACCGGATAACCAACAACTGACATCCCAGTTACTCCTCCTCTTCAGTTTCCAGGGCGGGAGCATGGGAAGACTGTCTCTCGGCGATTTTTCCGCCGGGGAGATTACCGGACTGTACGATCAGGCTACGAGTTCGGAAATGAATGAACTGGTAAAGTCCGTCAACAATTATCTCGACGAAAATTTCTCTTCTCTGGACGCGAGGATGGTCGGAAGCACGATGATTCAGCAGGAAATGTCAGATAAGGTAGTTTCGAGTCAGATAATAAGTCTGGTGACCACTATACTGGTGGCCGGACTGATCGTGGGCCTGATAATGCGGTCCTTCTCGGCCGGATTTATCAGCCTGGTACCTCTGGTAACCGCGGTGGCGATAAACTTTGGGGTTATGGGTTTCGCTGGAATACCGCTGAACCTGGTCAATCTGATAGTTAGCTCGATTATGATTGGTATCGGAATAGATTACGCCATTCACCTGCTCGAACGATTCCAGCAAGAGTACGAGGAAGGTAGAGACAGGGTCGAGATCTTTTCCACTGTCCTCGGAACTACGGGCAAAGGTATATTTGCAAACGCCATGGCGCTGGCTCTCGGGTTTTCCGTTATCGGGCTGTCGTCGTTTAGCTCGATCACCACGGTCGGATTCCTGCTCGCGATAGCGATGGTGGTTAGCATGATTAGCACTTTTACTGTAATACCGGCAATCCTGTTCCTGGTTAAACCAAAATTTCTGAATAAATAGAGAACAAAGAATTATCGGTGCCGAATATTAGAGATAAATAGAACCACAGTTTTACCAAATTGTTTAGAGGTGATGCAGATGAAATCCGTAAATAGAGAATCTATATTTGTTTCAATCTTTCTTGTTATCGTACTGATGTTTTCGGTTGGCGTCGCCACGATTGCCGCCGAAGACCTTTCCGGGAATCAAATACTGGTAAAAGTAGACCAGAAGAGCGAGAACGTGACCCAGGGTGAGATGCTGTCCGTGATCGACTTCCACAACGTCAACGCGGACGGAACGGAATCGAGCTACAAGTTCGGAGCGCTGGCGCGAAAGAAGAGCGGCGAACCTAATAAAACCCTTATTTACTACCTTAAACCGAAATTCGTCAGTGGTTCGATTTTCTTGAGCAAGGATACAGAAGAAGGTGGAACGAAGATGTGGCTCTACCTCTCCGCTCTCGGCCAGGCAAAGGAACTATCAGCCTCAAAGAAGGAAAGTAGCTTTGCCGGAAGTACGATATCCTTCGAAGAAATAGGCAGCTGGACCATGAGCGAGGAGTACAACGCCGAAATAATGGAAGAAACCACAGTGCAGGTCGGAGACCAATCCGTGCCGTCCTACAAACTGAACCTAACTGCAAAAGAAGGGGCGGATCCCCAGTACCCGAAACAGACCATCTGGGTCGGAAAGGACAACTGGGTCCTGCTCCACTCCAGGAACTTCAACTCCGAAGGCGAATTAGTGAAAAAGATGGAAGTAAAACAACTAACCACCTTCGAAGGAAATACAGTTACGAAGGAGCTTATTACAACTGCAGTGGGTTCAGGGGCTTCGACAACCGTTACTTACACTAAAAGGGAAAGGCCGGAGCAGGACATCCCGGATAGCGTATTCAACCCGGACAACCTGAAGAACTTCGATCCGGCTAAGTGGGGATTAACTGAATAATCTCATGACGAACTGGCTACGGGGCTGGCTGAAAGAACTGTCGGCACCAGTCCCGTAGCCCCTGTTTCAACCTGCTTATTGTAGCCAGGTTATCCAGCATTACGGTGGTGGTGTAAGAAAACAAGTCAAAACCCTCATACTCCATCACCGCTTACTCAAAGAAATTGTTTTACCCGTTACGGCAAAGTTTCCAGCTCGATTCGGTTATAATCCCCCTCGAACTGATAGCTTTCCCCGTTGCAGGTAAAGACGATAATTTGAGCTTTAGAGGAAACCTGCTTCAGGTATTTACGCATGTATTTCATTCGTTCGGGGTCCGTATTCACGAGACTATCGT
>CAZRDU010000054.1:0-1015 GCA_964599005.1 uncultured Thermotogae bacterium | reverse complement strand
TTCTCTCAAGCGCTCCGCAACTTTTCCCCGGATCGGTTCCAGGTATTCAGAACTGGTCTCCTCTTTCGCCCCCGTTAGAACCAGTCTCAGCAGCTCGTGCGAGCGCGTCTCCCTTCTCGCCGATTCCAGTTTCCGTCTTTGCCGTTCTATTTCTTCTTCCCTGTCCCTGATCTTTTCGTGAAGCCCGTCGGCAGTCTGGCCTATCTTGCCCTTTATTTCCCGGATATCCATCTCTTTTTTCGATATCTTATCTTCCAGCTCATCCAAAGACTCCTCGAGGTTTTCTATCGTCTCTTCCGTTACCTCCTCCCCTTCCGGCTTCATCATCTCCGCTTTATCCTTAAGTTCGTCCCTTTCCCGCCTCGCTTCCCGCCAGGCTTCTTTCAGTTCATCATACAGTTCTCCGGACTCTTCCGCTTCTTTGCTAAACTTCCCCCCCGACTGTGTGGAAATATCGATACCTTCAAACCGAGCTCCCATCTCCTTTACCCGCTTTTTCAGGTCTTCGAGCTGTTCGAACAACCCCTCCAGTCCTTTTTCTTCTACCTCCAGTCGGTGTTTTTTCTCACTAATTTTTTCCTCTATTTTATCAAGTCCGGCTTCTTTGCTCTTCCAGTCTTCCTTGAGGCCTTCTACCTCTTCACCGAGGTCATCTATCTTCTGGCCGAGCTCGTTGATATCTCCAGACAGATCCTTCTGGTCTTTCTCCTGTTTTTTCTCGATAAATTCCCGGTCAAAGTCGGCTTCGCTCTCCTCGAGGAACGATTCCAGGACCGCTCCGTCGATCGTCCCGGCTTCCGGAACTTCAATTTCATCAAGCGAATCCTTTAATCTTTCTATTTCATCCCTCTTCTTTCCCACCTTTCTGTATAACTCATCCAGTTCTGACCAGGAACCGACTCCGTAGGTCTCATAGACCTCGTTTAATTTGTTTTCGTATTCTTCGATCTCGTTTTTCGCTTCCAGCGCCTTCTCCATCGCCGTCTCCACGCTCAACTTTCCGATATCCTCAAGG
>CAZRDU010000053.1:0-10625 GCA_964599005.1 uncultured Thermotogae bacterium | reverse complement strand
GGATTGGTGGTGGATAAGTGGGTTCATTTCTTTCGTGATCTCGCAGGCCTTAATAGTTAGCTACTGGCAGGATGCCAGGTTTGGAACTGTTTTAAACGTGGTAATCCTGGTTGGAGTTATCCTCGGATTCGGCGCCTGGAATTTCGATCGCAGGGTTCAGGGGGAAATTGAAAACGTTCTTGCTGGACCAAGCGTGAATGAAGGCAAGGTCATTACGGAGGATTCTATGGAAAAACTCCCCGGGTCGGTTAGGAAGTGGCTTAAAAATGTCGGAGTCCTGAACGGTGAGAGAGCCCGATACGTAAAGTTGAGACAAAAAGGGGAACTAAGGTTGAATCCTGATGGGGATTGGTCGAAGGTCAAAGCAGTACAGTACGTGGATACGGAAAACCCTTCGTTCGTCTGGAAGGTGGATACCAGTCTGTTTTCGGTACTGCCGGTAGCCGGGCGAGATAAATTTATTAACGGACGAGGCGATATGGAGATAAGGTTGGCCGCTTTAATTCCAGTTGTTAACCAAAGAAGTAACGAGAAACTGGATGAAGCAGCGCTTCAGCGTTATCTGGCCGAGATGGGCTGGTACCCTGCAACAGCACTCAGCCCTTACGTTACCTGGAATGAAATTGACGACCACACTGCAGAGGTGACTATGGAATACTCGGGGACTAGTGGTTCAGTAAAGTTTCATTTCAATGAAGAGGCCGAACTCGAGAGGATATCAGCAATGCGGTATAGAGGTTCATCCGAAAGCGATGAGAGAAAAGAGTGGATTGGCGAAATTAAAGAGAGTAGGGTTATCGGCGGAATTAGAGTTCCGAGCAGGGTAGATATCTCCTGGGTTCTTGATGGAAAGGTCTTTACCTGGTATCGGTTTGAAGTAACTGGACTGGAATACAACCCCGGACAATAGCTTATCCGGGATCCAGGGAAAGCTCCGGACCGGAAATACCCGGCCCGGAGCACGGTGATTATTCTATTTCAACGTCAACTACGTTTTCTTCGGTCAATGATTCACTGAGTTCTGCCTGGATGTGCAGTACTCCGTTCTCAAATTTAGCTTTGAGTTGATCGGAGTCCTTGATTTCCTCCGGCAGTCCAAATGACTGTTTGAATCTCCCGTATCGGCGGCCTCTGCTTATGTAGTTTGCCTCTTCTTCCCTTTCCTCTTTTTCGACTTTGCCAGAGATGATTAATTGGTCGTTTTTGGCTTTTATGTCGATCTGGTCTTTTGTTAAACCGGGAAGTTCGATTTCGTAATGAAGGGTTCCGTCTTTTTCGTAGATATCGGTATTTCCAAATCTACCCAAGCTGTTATTTCCCAGGAATCCTTTTTCCAGATCCTGGAACAGATCGTCAAGCAAACCACCTTTTCCGAAAGGAGAAGGTACTCTATCCTGCTTTCGTTCTCTGTCGGATGGAAGAACCATATTTGCACCTCCGAATTTTTTACTTGGATAGTATTTAGCAGACTAACCTTCACTCTGCTAATTTTATTATAATATTTTTTTTATTTTTGTCAACACCTCAATTGGTTAATCCGGAACAAGAATAATTGCGGTGAATCGCGGACACAAAAAGCTTTCTAAACGGTGTTTACGGTAGTCGATTTGTTGAGCGGGCTGGTGGCGTTATCGGTTTTCGTGGCCAGGAATGATTCTGCCGGGAGTTTAAACGGTATAAAGTTAGGACCGGACTTTTATCACCTAACAGAGGAGCCGAAACTCATTAAAGGTAATATTGTTGTTTTAGAAAATTGAGTAAGGTTAGGTTAAAGTGGGGGAGCGAAAAAACGATTTGAAAGTGGGGGGAGAATTTACGCTTTAAAACCCCCCTCCAGGGAATGGCCTGGAGGGGGGCACGTTGGCTTAATCTATTTTGACTTCAACGGTTTCTTTTTCTTCTTTTTCCGGTATCGGAGTCGTAATATGAAGAACTCCGTTATCGAATTCGGCCGTAAGTTCCTCTGCGCTATCTATTCCTTTTGGTAGAGGATAACTTCTCTTTACTCTGGTCTCCTTGTTCCTCCGGGCCAGGTAATTGCGGTCTTCTTCTTCGTTTTCCTCTGTTAACTCTCCCACTATAAGTAATTTATTTTCCCTGGTCTGGACTTTGATCTCCTCTTTAGTGAAGCCGGGAAGTTCCAATTTATAGTGGAGTGTCCCGTTCTCTTCGTAAATGTCAGTACTATCGAATCGAGACGATCCCGTGCTTGTTTTGCCGGTGTTCAGGTCTTTGATTAATTTGCCGAATAAACTGCTCCCGAAAAACGGTGCAGTAGATCTATTTCTTGGACTGATCGCTATTTTTTTCATGTTTTCATCTCCTTCAGGGTGATATTATTAGATTAGCAGAGTAACCTTCACTCTGCTAATCCAATAATATTCGACGCGCTTGCTTTTTCAAGGGCGGTATTTTGGTTAAAATTCGTTCTGGTAAAGTTTAGGAGTTTTGTCGCCAAAACACCTCGAGGAAGCCCCGGGAATGGCCCGGGGGTCTCAGCCAGCATTGGTAATTGGCCTGATTGGAGGAATATTTATGAGCAAATGGGAGATTAAACTGGTATTTCCGAATGATTCGCACTCCGACAAAGGTGATCGAACTGTCGGGAGCTATACTCATAAGTTCAACCGTTCGGAGTGCGAGGACGTTTATCGTGTTGTGGAAAAGTTCAAAAGAGAAGTATTTCCCGGACTGGCTGGTAAAGACCTAATTAGAATGAACGCGGAGGAAGAAGTGTCGCTGGAAGAGTTAATTAACCTCCATAACGCGGGGGCAATTAAAAAAAGGTCGAACGTAGGGGAAATGCTGGCAAAAATTGAATCCGGGAGAGAAGTGGTGATGCCGGGTGGTTTGCCGAACGTGAAAGTAGTAAAGATCAAGGGAGGAGAATTCGTCCTGTTTGATGGACACCATTCAACGCTGGCTTATATGTTTGCCGGGAGGAAGTATCTCGACCAGGTCCCCCATTTACGTCTGACCTATTCCGAAGGAAGAGGGGTGAAAGAGGAGGAGTGTCACGTTTTTTACGGTGAACATCGCAAGAAATTTCCAGGTAAAGATTGGCGATCCTATACCCTCAACTGGTCCAGCTCGAGCGAGAATCAACTCGAAAAGCGGGAACAGGAGAATATGGCTCAACTCCTGGAGGCTCTGAAATCAGACCCCGACTTCAATCCAGAGCAAGAATAATCTCCGGTGACAGTTCTAAGGTTTAGGGAATAGGTGGGTTAAAAAAGAATCCGGGCCACATTCTATAAACCCGATGATACTTTCGAAGCAATGGACAATTGTACTTCATCGCCTGTTTTGATTGTCGGAATTAATTGTGTTTCTGGTACAGTTTACTTTCGGCTTCCCTTATTGCTCTTTCGGGGTCCGGGTCATCCTGCGATTCCAGTACGGTAGCGCCGTAGTTCAATTTCAAAGGAATGTCCAGAAAATCCGAGTTAGAGTTTAACTGTGAGATTTGAGTGCTAATCCTGGTTTTTACTTCGTCCGAGGCTCCTGACGTCCGTGGCAGAATAACCATGAACGTCTGTTCAGAAATTCGCAGCATTAAATCAGATCTGCGAATTGCGCTTTTCAGGCTAGAGATCAAACGGTTCAGCAGTTTAGAATAGTTGCCAGAACCGTGAGTTTTTTTGACCTTTGCGTAATTGGAAAGTTTGATCACGAGAAAAGTTATATCGTGTCCCTTTTCACAATAACCTTTCAAACGCGGCTCCAGTATTTGATCGAAGTATTTGCGATTGTGAAGATGGGTTTCTCGGTCAAAAAAACCTGGCCCTTCTTCAGAAGTGTCAATCGACTCGGCTTCGGGAAGTGAGAATTGAGAAAAAAATTCTCCTCCCCGATCGTCCTCTTCGTATATTGGTACAGTGAAATGAACTACGGTACCTTTTTCTAATTCGGAATCAATCCAGATTTCTCCTCCGTTGTCCTCGACTATTCTCTTGCAGATGGCAAGCCCGGCACCAGTCCCGTTTTTGGTCCCGTCAGGATTGAGCACGTTAAAGATCTCAAATACTTTTTCCCGGTATTCTTTTGCAATACCCTGCCCGTTGTCCTTTACAAATAGTTTTATGTTCTCGCCCGGTGGAGTCCTCTCATAGCCCACGAGGACCCTCCGCGGTGGATCGTTGAATTTCAATCCGTTGTGGATGAGGTTTCGTAGAAGTATCTTCATCTGGGAGGGATCAAAGTATACCTTCGGAAAGCCGTCCTGGACTTCAACCGTCAGATCTCCCATGTTTTTTTCGAATTCTTGAATCAATCTCTTTACGATCCCCGGGACCTGTAACAGCTGGAAAGAGTTATTT
This sequence comes from uncultured Thermotogae bacterium, assembly GCA_964599005.1. Taxonomy (GTDB): domain Bacteria; phylum Bipolaricaulota; class Bipolaricaulia; order M55B111; family M55B111; genus JAGXLP01. Next base: position 6,306 of record CAZRDU010000053.1, on the reverse strand, counting down.
CCTCTTAGTTGAGAGATATCGGAGAGATCCGACAGGAGGGATTCCATCCGTTTGGCGTTTTCTTTGACCCTGTCGATCCGACTCCGAGATTCCTTTGGCAAGTCCGATTCGTGTTTCAATTGAAGTATGTCCATATAGGAACCGATGGATCGAACCGGTTCCTGGAGGTCGTGAAATATGGTTTGAATTAATTCCTCTAAATCCTGGTTCTTCTTACGGATTCTCTCAAGTTTGGTTTTGAGTTTCCCCAGCTGTCTCTCGGTAATTTCTTCAAATATAAGTACCGTTTTACCTGTACCTTCCCGGGCTTCGGGGATAATTGACGTTCGGATGTTGCCTTCTACTCTGTTGCCCGATTTGGAGAGTAGTTCGACATAATTCTCGTAAAAACGATCATCGTCTTCCGTTCTCTCTATTCTTTTTCTAATCTTCTCTCGAAAAACTGGTGAGACTAGCTTATCCATTCTTCGGTTCGTCACTTCACCGGGTTCGTAACCAAGCAGGGTTTCTATTCTGTCGTTGCAGCTGAGGATGGTGCCTTCCCGGTCGAGAATCAATGCCAGACTGGGAATCTTTTTAAATATTTTCCTGTACGATTTGTTTACGTTTTTACTTACGTTTTTTTTGTCCATTCGTTGAATTCCATTGTAATATTATGATATTTAAAGCCTAAAATCGTAAATAGCCCGTTTTGCAGAAGAGCTGTGACCCGAAATAATCCTTGAGCGATTGCCCAACTAAAAACTTTTAAACGGGTGTCGGGTTTGTATAGAGTTCTCTGGTTCGCCGATAATTAATTTCGATCGGGAATCTCGCAGATGGACCAGTAATTATTTACGACGTCTATCGTTTTGACGAATTCAGAGAAATCGATTGGCTTGGTTATGTAGCCGGCTGCACCAGAGTTATAAGATCGTGCGATGTCCTTGTCCCGCTTTGAAACGGTGAGAACTATCACGGGTATTGGGGCAAGTTTTTCGTCGTCTTTTAGCTCTTTCAGAACTTTTCGCCCGTCCATCTTTGGTAGATTGAGATCCAGCAGAATTATATCCGGAAGTGGACTGCCTTTTTCGTTTGCTTTATCCTTCAATCGCTTTAACGCGGCTTCTCCCTCTTTGGCGACCTCCAGCTCACACTCCTTCTCGGCCTGATTGAGGGCTTCCCGGGTAATATCAATATCCTCTTCTCTATCTTCAATAAGAAAGATCGAGAACAAACTGTTTAAATTATTCATAAATATATACACCTACATTGTCTTGTTATTATACTGGACCTCAGTAAGGATTGTACGGATATCGATTTCTTTTTAAAGGTTTATCGTGGACTCTTTTGCCTCGTAGAAGTCCTTTTCCCTTATCTCGAGTTTTTCATCTCGATTAAGTACCCGTCGGATTGCGATAAGTGCTGCTTCCTGGCAGATAGTTTCGATATCCGCTCCTACCAGGCCATCAGTTTCTTCCGCGAGGTCCCGAAAATCAACATCGGCTGAAACCGGTTTTTTTCCGGTATGAACCCCGAATATTTCCCTTCTTGCCTCCAGGTCTGGTTTTGGTAATTCCAGCTGGACGTCGAAGCGGCCAGACCGAAGGAGTGCCGGGTCTATTATATCCGGCCGGTTTGTCGCCCCGATCACTACGACACCGTGAAGTTCCTCGGTCCCATCCAGTTCTACTAGCAGCTGACTTACCACCCGCTCTATCACCTGATTTCCTTCGCCTCCTCCTCTTTCCGGCGTGAGGCTATCTATTTCGTCGAAAAACAGCACACAGGGTGCTGCCTGCCTCGCTTTTTTGAATACTTCTGTTATTTTTCCTTCCGATTCTCCCACCCACTTGGAGATAAAGTTCGACGCGTTAACGGAAATGAAGTTAGCTTTCGATTCGTTTGCGACTGCTTTCGCCAGAAGGGTTTTTCCCGTTCCCGGTTCTCCGTATAGCAGGACGCCTTTCGGTGGCTGTGTCCCGGCTTCTTCGAATAAGTCCTCGTGCTCGAGCGGCCACTGAATAATTTCGACAAGGTTCTGTTTGATCTCGTCCAGACCGCCAATATCCTCCCAGTTGACTTTGGGAATTTCGCTGAAGATTTCTCTAAGGGCCGAAGGGTCAGCCTCTTTTAGAGCTTTGCGGAAATCCTCTTTTGTAACCTTAAGATCCCGAAGAGCCGAATAAGGTATACCCTGGTCTTCGAAATCCACTTCCGGGAATATTCGTCTGAGCGAAGCCATGGCTGCTTCTTTTGCCAGGGATTCGAGATCGGCACCTACAAAACCATGAGTGGCTTCGGCCAGCTCATCCAGGGAGATCTGATCGGATAGAGGCATCGGCCTGGTATGTATCTGAAGGATTTCTTTCCGTGCGCTCCTGTCGGGTACGCCGACTTCTATTTCCCGGTCGAACCTTCCCGGCCTGCGCAGCGCCGGATCGATGGAATCGGAAATATTGGTGGCACCTATCACGATTACTTCCCCTCGCGATTCCAATCCGTCCATCAGGGAGAGCAGTTGAGCAACCACCCTTTTTTCCACCTGTTTTTCCCCGCTGAGTTCCGTTCTTTTGGAGGCGATCGCGTCCAGCTCGTCGATAAATATGATGCTGGGTGCCGCTTCTTCTGCGTCGCTGAAGATATTTCTCAGCCTCGCTTCGCTTTCCCCGTAATACTTACCCATTATTTCCGGCCCACTTATATTGAAAAAACTCGCGTCGGTCTCGTTGGCCAGTGCCCGTGCCAGAAGAGTCTTGCCCGTTCCCGGTGGACCATGCAATAGAAGACCTTTCGGGGGTTCGACTCCGAGTTTCTGGAAGATCTCCGGAAACTTCAGCGGTAATTCTATCATTTCTCGCAGCCGCCGTATTTCGCGATCCAGCCCGCCAATATATTCGTACGTCAACTCTCCGCTGGCTTCCTTCTTTCTTTCCGGTTCGTTAATCCTCAATTCCGTGGTCTTATTTAATAAAGCAGGTCCCTCTGGGTCGAGTTCCTGAACGAGGAAGTCCTGCTTGTCCGAACCGAAAAGCTCCACCCGGACGACGTCTCCTTCGGTCGCCGGATGGTTTGTCAGTGTCGATAGAATATACTTCTTGTCCTCTTTATCCAGGTTTACGTTGAATAGGGGTTTTAGGGTCACTTTTTTTGCCGCGGCCGCCGGAAGTTTCCTTACCTGAACTTTTTCGTCCAGCCCTACTTCGGCGTTACTTCTCCCCAGTCCGTCGATCGAAATAGTTCTTTCTCCCCGGTCATCGATTTTTGCCGGTAAGGCCTTCAGGGAAGTGCTGCTTTCTCCTCTTAACTCGATTACCTCTCCGACCTCAACTCCTAACTCATCCATGATCTCAGGGTCAAGTCTCCCGACGCCCATCCCGACGTCGGTTGGGTCGGCTTTGCTGACGCGAAGTTTAAGTATATTCTGGTCTTTCACAAGCTACCACCCGTTTATATTTCTATATTTGCCAGATCGTTATCGTCGTCATCTTCAATCGCCCTGTGAGCTGCATCCCAGTCTTCAAATAAACCGTAATCGATCATCTTATCTATTCCCGCAATAGCCAGGCGTAGATCTATTCCGATTAGCGGTATGTCTGCAAGTGTAATAATTAGATCGGAGTTAAGTACGACTCCTTTTTCCAGTATTCGGTCGAGAAGATCGACTACTTCGTCTCTTTCAGGTTCCATTGATTGTTCAGTTCTCGTTTTCGGTATTATTCAGTTCGGTAAATGAAAATGGTGCCCAGGGGCCGGTGAATCTTACGCTGAATCCCTCGCGCTCGTCAATATCTTCCAGGACGGTCCCCAGTTCTTCGTACTCTCCCTCATCGACGAGACAGGAGAGGTCGAGTAGGGTCTTTCTTTCCCCCGGTCTTTCCCTGTTATCTTCCCGTTTTACCTCGTCCACTGTGGGTTCAATAGTATCAATGAGTTCGGAAACGAAACGGTCTTTTTTCTCTTCCCTGTTCTCTTTCAGCAGTTTTTCAAGTTTCTCTCTGTAAAGATAAGCTGCTCCTTCCGGTTTGGAATCTATCTTTTCCCTCAATGAATTAATTTCTTCTGTGTTTTTCGGTAACTTATCATCCAGCCAATCGGGATCGTAGGTAACCTGTACACCGTATTCTTCTTTGTTTTCTACTTTCTGAAGTTGTTTCACCAGGGAACCTGACTCCTCTTTTAGCCAGCGTTTGACGTTTTCCCGTGCTGTACATCCGTTCCTGGCCTGGATTATCGTATCAAATCCTGCCGGAATGATTCCCGAAAACTTCTGATCTTCCATTACCCTGTCCAGTACGGCCTGATGAGCTTCGACCCATCTCTTGACCTCTTCCTCGTCGTCGGATTCGTACGGTTCGGGCGAACAGGGATGAACTACGGCGCAGAGGGTCTGGGAGGGTGAGGGTATTGTATATACCTGGTTCTCTTCGAGTCCAATTTTTCCCAGGTTTATTTCTTCCTTAGAGTTCGTTACACAATAAAGATATCGACCCTCAAGCTCTTTCCTGTTCTCGGACAACTTAATACCTCCTTCAGCTTAAAGCTAATTTTCTCCTTCAGTAGCCCAGCGTTCAGGGTTGATTACTTCGTTGACCACTTCGTTTAGTCCCTCTCTCGTGCTATCAACCGTATCGCATATCTCCTGATCCTCTTTTATTTCTTTGATGGCTTCATCAAGTTGGACGAGGGCGTTTCCGAGTTTTTCTATCTGCTGGTCCGTGAGCCTGCCGTTTTCCATTCTTCTTACCGCCTGTAACTTTAACGCGTCTCTGATGATCTCTACGAGAGCAATAACGAGGCCCAGCAGACCATCTTTAAGGTTGTCGGAATCAACGTCTATTTTTTCATCCATGATATACCTCTAATTGTTTCAATATTTTTGCTCAGGCTTCGATCTCTCCTTCACTCGCTGGGCTGGTTTTTTCTTCCGCTTCCTTCTTGGACCTCGCACTTTCCCAGCCACACCAGGGGCACCCTTCGTCCAGCAAGGTCTCTTTTAATACTTCTTTTCCGCATTGTGGGCAGGTTTCTTTCCCCTGATAAGCTTCTTTCCATGCCTGGGTTTCAGTATTCGTACCGCTGGGAAACTCGAGACCGTATTCCGCCGCTGTTTCAAAAGATGCAAGGGCCGCTCTTACTTTAACGCCCAGTAGTTCCACGTCGGCTACTGAAACCGTGATATCGGCGTTGATAACCAGTCCTTTTTCCAGAATCCTATCTATGGCGGCTGGCAGACCCCCGTCTGAGTCGGTCATTTCTTTTGTAGCCTGTAGGGCCAATTTATTAAACCTCCTCTGCGTTAGAATACTCTTTTTCTCGGGAAGTCACGTTTACAGATAGTATCCCGTGATTAAAACTGACTTCTGTTTCGAATTGGGAGAAATCCTCTTTTGCCGTGCTGTAGAGGAAAGATACTTCCCCCTCGCTTTCGAATACCTCTACTCTGTCTTTCTCGGTGCCGGGCTGCAAAATTTCCATTCCCGTTCTCGTTAGCCACCAGGAAAACGTAACCGTTTCACCAGTTTGCTGGTCCAGCGCACTCGTCCTGAATTCCATCGCCGGCTCCCCGAAAAAGTCCTTGCTTTTGCGATTAATTATTTCCTCTATCTGTTTTAGAATCTCGCTGTGGCTTTTCCCTCCGAGATAATCAGCCAATTCGTTTATATGGGCAAAGCGTTGATTTTCTACGTATCTAAGTATCTTTACGCTCTCTTTATTCAGGCTGGAGAAATACTGAGCCGTAGCTGATTTGAAATTCTTAACTACTCCCATGTCCTTCCCCAGGTCTCTGAACTTGAATAACTCCAGCGCGACTATCTTTCTTACCTCCGGAGCGTAATCAAAGGCAACTGACAGGATATTTGGAATATATTTCTCTCCTGGGTCGTTGCCCTGAGTCCACTTTTTGACCGCGGGGTAGCTGCAGCCGATCTTTTTTGCCAGTTCTTTTTTTGTGCCGAATACTTCGTCCAGTTTACTCAAGATCTCCGCTACGGCATCCGTGCTAAGGTATTCGGCCAGCTGTTTCAAATTCTCTTTCGTCTTAGCCATTTCTTCCCCTTTACGCTGCTGTGATTGTCAAACAGCTTAATTTCGCCAGGTCTTAGATATTTCGGAAAACTTTTGTTTGTTACCGTGAACTATTTCTTAATCCTAAGGATAAACTATTTATCTTTTAGGTATAAAGGAAGTACCCGACGAGTTAGAGGAGAAGTATTTCACAAGGAATAGCTGAAAGAAATGAGTTGAAGTGGCGATAAATACAAATCTTTACTGTACAAAGCGGAAGCTGACTAAATACTCCTATTCCGAAAAATTTTCTTTATT
>CAZRDU010000052.1:8129-11385 GCA_964599005.1 uncultured Thermotogae bacterium | reverse complement strand
ATAACGAAGCCGGTTACAGATCCCTTAATTTCGTGAAAAAGTTAAAGGAAAACGGTGCAACGATGCAGCGCTCCTGGCAGTGGATGCTGGCGAACTTCCTGGACAGGAACTACGCCATGACCTACGAAGGAAGCTGGGATATAGCGGCAATTCACAGCAAGTACCCCGACATGTCCGTCCAGGAGATCAAGGAGAAGATCGGCGTTATCCCGACTACCGTGTTCAAAGGCCACGACATGAGAGTATTGACCGGTGGCTGGCTCTGGACGATACCGGAAACCGCAAAGCACCCGGACGTCGCATTCGAAGTCCTGATGGAAAATTTCGAGGACAGAGAAGCCTACGCCGAAATGACCGCTTTCCAGGGTGAATTCCCGACCACGGAATGGGTCTGGGAATCGCCGACCTACAGGGAACGGATGATTGGTGAAACTCTACCGAAAGAGTGGTTTGAAAGGTTCAGAAAAGGAGTTGCCGGCGGTGTCTGGCGACCGTTCTTCCCCGAATACCCGGAAATTCAGAAAGAACTCTGGGATGCAACGCAGAAGGTAGTTATGGGCAAGGCAACGGCTAAAGAGGCTCTAACAACAGCGGAAAAGAACGTCAACAATCTTATGGAAGACTAAAAACCGCAAGTTATTTAACAGGCCAGGAGGGGGTAATTTCCCCTCCTGGCATTTTTTAAACAAGTTGCCAGCTGAAGTCAATTCTTGCCTCGCAATAGGCTGCGGGGTTTATCGGCAAGTCTTGGTGATATAAGCATGAGAAGATATAGTTTATTAATCCCGGCACTTTTTTTGCTGCCGGCAATAGGGGTTCTATTTTTTCTCCAGTTCTTTGCCTGGGGCTGGAACATAAATCTGGTTTTACATAACGTAACTCTAATGAATTTCTTGCGGGACTGGCAGTTCGTTGGTTTAGAGAACTTCCAAACAGTTCTTTCCGACCCGCGAACTATAACTTCTCTGACCAACACCGCAATTTTTGCCTTTTCGAGCATTACCCTCCAGATGTTAATCGGGACGGCTATTTCCTATCTGCTTTACAGGGCTTCTTCAGTCGTAGAAAAATTCTTTCGCCCTATAGTTATCCTGCCGTGGCTCTGCTCGGTCCTTATAGCGGCATTTGGCTGGCAATTGCTTCTGGCAAAAGATATCGGTTTGATAAATACAATAATTACCTGGCTCGGATTCCACAGGATCGATTTCTTCGGTGGTTCAACAACGGCTATGATATCCATCGTTCTGGCAAACACCTGGTGGGGAACTCCATTCACTATTCTCCTTATGGGTTCCGGGATGACTTCGATTTCACCTCAACTCATTGAAGCTTCAAAAGTCGACGGGGCAAGCGAGTGGATATTTTTCACGAGAGTGGCCTTACCTATTATCCTGCCTTTCATCCTCATTAACCTCATCTTGATAACCGTCTGGACAATTAACATGTTTGGGTTAATTCTGGCAATGACCGGAGGGGGACCGCTCAACGCTACGAGGGTCTTTCCGCTGCACGGCTATCTCGCTGCTTTCGACTCGGGTAATTTCTCTTATGGAGCTACCGTAACTGTATTCTCGGTTATAATTAATTTGGTACTTGTATACATTTACGTCAAAATAGCTGACGTAGAACTAGTTTAACGGGGGCATCATGTCTGAAAAAGCAACCAGAATATTATTGCTTACGGCTTACTCGATTTTCTCCCTTCTGCCAATTTACTGGGTGACCAGTTTATCTCTTCAGCAAAAGATCAGCTTTCCGCCGAAAACCATACCGACGAATCCGACTATATCTCACTACGTTGGTCTTTTAACGGAATCAGGAATTCTTGCCAGCATCCTGAATTCCGTCTTTGTCGGGCTTTCCGTCGGTTTTATTTCCGTTTTGATATCCTCTATGGCCGGTTACGCTTTCTCAAAGCTAGAGTTCAGGGGAAAGAAGATTATCTTTCTCGGCGTCATCTTGACTTTCTTGCTGCCGCCCCAGCTGAATATAGTCCCACTCTATTCATTGTTTGCGGAAATGGGATTACTTAATAATCGACTCGGCATGATATTTCTCTACCAGATTCTGGTCCTCCCCCTGAACATTTTTCTCTTTTTAAACTATTTTGATACCGTAAAAGAAGCGATAGTAGAATCCGCAATCATCGATGGCGCAGGGCCGATCAGGCGTTATTACAAAATTTTTATCCCGCTTTCCAAGCCAGCGATAATTGCTGCGTTTATCTTTGGCTTCAGGTTCGCCTGGGCTGAATACGTGTTTGCAACTACCTTTATTCGCTCGGAGTCAAAAATGCTGTTTACTGCCGCCTTGAAGCGGGCGGTTTTTGCCGGTCAGTATACGATAAATTACGATTACATGGCGGCTGGCTCCATTTTATTGCTGGTCCCTACTCTGTTCATTCTGATTTACGGGCAGAAGTATCTGGAGATAGGGCTACAGCTTGGCGGTGTGGATTAAGCCGAAGAAGCGCCTTTTTCCAAGACTATAAATTAATTTTAGCTCGCTATTTGGAAAAATCTCTGTTAAGAAACGAACAATGGAAGAAATAAAAAAAGGTTTTAAGGTATACGGGAAAAATTTTTTTCGGTTGATATTGCCTTTTCTCGCGCTTTTCGTGGCTTCCCTGATCTACGCGAGATATTTATCAACCGGGGGAAGAATATTTCAGACCCTTTCAGGTCTGGGGCTGAGCCTCCTCGGCCTGATATCCGTCTGCGGCGTCATTGTGGATACCTGGGGGGCCCTGGAAAAGAAAAAATTTGGATTAATCAGAAGCTGGTCCTACGTATTCAGGAATTTTCCAGCACTGTTATTCACCGTTTCCCTCGCAGCTATTCCCTGGCTGGTGCTATTATATTTGTTTCTGAATTTTTTTAGCTTTTTCCTCTTCGCCCCCCTGGCAATTTACCCCTTCTTTTTCGTATTTACTCTCCCGGAATTGTTAATCGGGGGCAGCGGACCGATCGAAACTTTCCGGAACTCTTTCCGCCTTTCTCTTTCCCATTCGACGAGAACGGTTTTGTTGACGTATTTACCGACGGTAGCAATTATCTCCTTAACGATCATTGGCTTTAATTCTCTTACTCTTTTGCTGATAGTGCCGATCTGGGCTGTACTGACAACTACAAATTACTGCAGTTTAAACAGCAACCCCGGGCCCGGGGAATACTTTACTAGGTTTGCTGAAGATCATGATCGGTAGAAAAAGAGGTGAAAATGACCTAAACTGGTTCAGCTCGAAAATATATTTTAA
>CAZRDU010000052.1:0-8029 GCA_964599005.1 uncultured Thermotogae bacterium | reverse complement strand
TTTAATTGCAGGAGGAATTATGGAAGTAACACAAAAGAAACGTGCGAATGACACTGAAAAAAGGTTAAAGAATTTGACCTACGGGAAAAAGAGAGGAATCAAGGATATATCCTATCACATTTCACGGAAATTTCTTAAACCCGGAGAAGCTAGAAGTAAAGATTTTTCTCCCTGTAGCCCGGGTTTCACCTGGAAAAGAGAAAGAGAGAAAGTCAAAGAGGATCGACTGCATGCCGACCTGGACCTGATTGACGGGGGCCAACTTCCAGAAGAAGTCTCACTCGGAAATAACGCCTGGTTCAGGTTGAGATTTGAAAATCCGGGAGACTCCGAAAGATTTACCCCGGCGCTGCGATTTTCCGTCAGGGGGAGTTCCGAATCCGAGATGAGTCCGATAGAGGGTAAACCAGCCGTTGAGGCACAGTGTTATAAGGGCGGGCAACCCTGGGCCGCTTTCGATCACGGCCACGATCTTCTCTACTTAACGGATGAGCCCGAAGAGGGCAATACCTATGACCTGCTCGTGGAAGTCGGAACGACTCTCCTCTGGGGCGGTCTCGACGTGGATGAATTCTTCCTTGAGGCAGCGGAATTGGTCGAGGTTCGGAGGGATGTAAGAAATCTGTATTTTTCCTACAAAATCTTCAACCAGCTGCGAAAGAACCTCCCCGAAAATTCGCCAAACGGAAGGAAAATTTTAAGCAAGCTATCAGAAGCCAGCCACGAAATCCCTTTTGGAGCGGACGATGAATCAGTTTTATCTAACGGAGCTATAAAGGCCAGAGAGGTATTAAAACCCCTCCGGGAACTCAATTCCGAAATCTCCGATTTTAAACTGACTACCGCCGGACATGCTCACGTCGATACTGCCTGGCTCTGGCCCTGGACAGAGACCGTACGAAAGAGCGGCAGGACGTTTTCCACGGCGGCCAAACTTCTCGAAGACAATTCCGGCTTTGCCTTCCTCCAGTCACAGCCGCACATTTACGAATTCATCAAAAACAGGTACCCGGGGCTATTCAGCAGAATAAAAGAAAAAGTTGAGTCCGATAACTGGGAACCGGTAGGTGCCACCTGGATAGAAAGTGACGTCAATTTGAGCGGCGGCGAAGCCCTTGCAAGGCAGTACCTCTACGGAAAACGCTACTTTAGAGAAGAATTCGGAGTGGACCCCAGGATAACGTTTATACCGGACGTTTTCGGTTATTCGGCAGCTTTACCGGGAATTGCTAGAGCCGCTGACTGTCCGTACTTCTTGACTCAGAAAATGAGCTGGAGCGAGGTAAATGACTTCCCGCACCATTCCTTTCTCTGGGAGGGAATCGACGGTTCGCAGCTCATATCACACTTCCCTCCAGCGGATACCTACAACGGTATGTCCTTCGGGGAGCCAGTTGAGGAAGTAATGAAATCGGCCAGGGACTTCAAAGAAGCGGACGACCTCGACCGAGCTGCCTATCTTATCGGCTGGGGTGACGGTGGCGGTGGACCAAATCAGGAAATGGTAGAACAGGTCCGGACTATGAACGAGATAGACGCATTGCCGGACCTCGAATTCGATGAATTAAAGGGTTTTTTTGCTGAACTGGCCGAACAAAAAGGAAAGCTGGAAAAGTGGGTCGGAGAACTTTACCTCGAAAGACATCGAGGAACCCTGACGACCCAGGGAAAAACAAAGCGACAGAACCGGAAGCTCGAATTCTCCCTGCGTGAGGCCGAAATATGGTCTACTTCCGCCCTGGTAAAAGAGAGTGCTGTTTACCCGGAAAACGAACTTGAACGAGCCTGGAAAGTTCTGCTTTTCCACCAGTTTCACGATATCCTCCCGGGATCTTCGATCGGAGAAGTGTATCAGGATGCCGAAAGGGATTACGGAAAAGCTATTACTGACACGAAATCCCTCATCCAATCCGCCCGAAATAAACTTGTCGGGAAAACCGAAGGGTTAGATACTTTTATGGTATTCAACTCACTCTCCTGGGAGATGGATAGACTCGTTGAAATAGATAAACCCGATGCGGTATCCGGCGATTCCGCCGTCATTCTTGATAAAAAGCACGGAGAAAAGAAACCGGCCCAGGTCTCGCATAAGGACAAGGAGAGGTTGATTTTTAACGCAAATTCCCTGCCCCCGCTGGGCGGAAAACCGTTTGAAATAATGGATGAAAAGAGTAATTCGGAAAACGTGATAGAGGTATCCGAAAGAGTTCTCGAAAATTCTCGAATCAGGCTGGAGCTTGACGATAAAGGTTACATTTCCTCCCTTACGGACCTGGAGTCCGATCGAGAAGTGTTAAAAGGTAGCGGCAACCAGCTGATCAGCTATAGAGATTTACCGACGGAATTCGATGCCTGGGAACTGGAGGGAGATATCTACGACGTCAGCGAAGAGGTCCCTCCTCCTGTTTCAGTCAGCGTGCTGGAGAGCGGGCCCGTTCGGGGAACCATAAGACAGAAGAGGGAGTTCGGTGATTCAATTATAGTCCAGGATATAATGATTTACCCGGACTCGAAGAGGATCGATTTCGAGACCACTGTAGAGTGGAAGGAAAAGAACACTCTGTTGAAAGCTCATTTCCCGATTGCCGTTCATTCCCGGGAGGCAACTTACGAAATCCAGTACGGCCATTATACACGTCCGACTCATTCAAATACGAGCTGGGACGAGGCGAGATTCGAGGTGCCACATCAGAAGTGGGTTGATGTATCGGAATACGGCTACGGTGCCGCGGTTCTAAACGATTCAAAGTACGGCGTAAACGTCGAAGACACGAATATCGGACTCAGTTTATTACGTGCTCCTAAATCTCCCGATCCCGAGGCCGATATGGGAACGCATCACTTTACTTATTCGTTACTTCCGCATCAGGGAGACTTCCGAGAGGCAGGCGTCATCCAGCAGAGTTACGAGCTGAACACTACTACTGAAACTCAACCGACCGAAGAAACCGAAACAATTACCCCGCTCGCCAGGGTCGACGACGATGGCGTAATAATCGAAGCAATCAAACGCTCGGAGGACTCAGACAGTGCTATTGTAATAAGGGCTTACGAGGCCTGGGGCCGGCAGGTTCAAACCAGACTTGAACTAAACTTCGAACCGGAAAAGGTAATGGAAGTTAATTTGATCGAGGACGAAAAAAGGGAGTTGAAAGCCCGCGGTAAAGAAGTCGAAATGGAATTCTCCCAGTTCGAAATCAAAACCCTGAAAGTTTCTTACCAATAATATTTATCGGAGGAATTTGATGAAAAGAGACTGGTGGAAAGAAGCAGTAGTTTATCAGATCTACCCGAGAAGTTTTAACGACTCCAACGGCGACGGCATAGGGGACCTCCCCGGCATAAGAGAAAAGGTGGATTATCTGGATTACCTGGGGATAGATCTCGTCTGGCTGAGCCCTGTTTACGATTCTCCAAACGATGACAACGGTTACGATGTAAGAAATTACAGGAAGATCATGGATGAATTCGGGAACATGGAAGACTGGGAAGAATTGATCGGAGACCTTCACGACAGAAACATCAAACTTGTCATGGACTTCGTTCCGAACCACACTTCTGACGAACACCGCTGGTTCAAAGAATCGAAAAAATCAGGGGGTAACGACTACAGGGATTACTATTACTGGCGCGAGGGGAAGGACGGAGATCCCCCCAACAACTGGAAGTCGGTCTTCGGCGGCTCGGCCTGGGAATACGATGAGAAAAAAGGCGAGTATTACCTTCACCTCTTTTCAAAGAAACAGCCCGACTTAAACTGGGATAATCCGGAGGTAAGGTCCGAACTGTACGAAATTATGCGCTGGTGGCTCGAGAAAGGAATCGACGGCTTCCGGCTGGACGTCGTAAATTTCATCTCCAAGGACCCCACCCTGCCGGACGACGACCCGGCAAAAGCCCCCGGCTCGACCGGTAGCAGTTATTACATCGACGGGCCCGATATCCATCGTTACCTTCAGGAAATGAACGCGCAGGTCTTCAGTGGGACGGACGCCGTCGCTATCGGAGAAACCCCGATGGTTTCAAAAGAGGCCGGCGCTAAATACGTTGACCCCTCGAGAAACGAACTTGATTTGATTTTTCAGTTCGATCACGTAACCTTCGACCAGAGCGAAGGGGGCTTCTGGGCGCCACCAAGGAACTGGAAGTTAACCGAACTGAAAGAAATAATGACTGAATGGAGAAAGTCGGTTTCCAGCACCGGAGGCTGGAACGCCACGTACCTGGGCAACCATGATCAACCCAGAATCGTAAACCGCTTCGGGGACGACGGGGAATATCGCAGAGAGTCCGCCCAGACTCTGGCCGCCCTTTTGCTGACGATATCGGGCACTCCGTTTATCTTTCAGGGGGAAGAAATCGGGATGACGAACTACCCCTTCTCATCCCTCGAAGAGCTACGGGATGTCCAATCGATCAACCAGTTCGAAGAAATGAAGTCCAGAGGGGAAGTCCGGGACTTTGAAGAAGTCGGGGAATACGTCAGGTTCTGGAGCCGGGACAACGCGCGAACTCCGATGCAGTGGAATTCGGACGAAAACGCCGGATTCACTGACGGGGAACCGTGGATTAATGTAAATCCGAACAAGGATAAAATCAACGTGGAGAAGGAAAAGTCGGAGGAAAACTCCGTGCTTAACTTCTATCGGAAACTCATATCTCTCAGGAAAGAGCACGAGGTACTTGTTTACGGAAAATATCGACTTATCCTAGAGGAAGACGAGGATATATTTGCCTTTCTGAGAGAAGGACCGGGAGAGACTTCGCTTACGGTTTTAAACTTCTCCGAGGGAGAAACGACCTTTAACCCCGGAACGGAATTAAACCACAATAAGGGAGAATTGCTTCTGACAAACTACTCGATGGACGAGCCAGAAGAAGTGGCTCCTTCCATCCTTCGACCTTACGAAGCAAGGCTATATTTGCTCGGATAGTAACAAAGGTGCCGGCAAAGCAACTGAACTAGACCGGGAGGGACGGGCTTATACTACCTCGACCTCGTCCCAAAAAGGAGGATATCCGTCTTTTTTAGTCTCGAGTTCCAGATCACCTTCAGCTCCGCCCAGGACGAAATGCCCGAAAAAATACTCACCTTTATCGAAGGATCTGGTCTCCCCGTCGTCGTGATAGATCGGGATGTTTGCTTTGCTTTCCCCGTTCCTGCCGGTATTAACCCTTAATTTAAGTACGTCCGGGGTTTTTTCCGTATGCTGAACCGGTTCCGTGAACGGAACACCTTTGCCTTCCCGAATGAATACGGGTATATCTTCCAGGGGGGCATCCACTACGTGATATCCGCTGCTGAGATGTTCACCATTCCACCAGTTCAACCAGGAAACGGCTTCTCCGTTTTCGTGGGGGAGGTACAGTAATTTTCGTTCGGTATTCCTTTCGTAAACAGGTGCCACCAGGAGGCTCTCCCCAACCATAAACTGGTCCGAAACGGCGTACGTTTCTTCGTCCTCCGGAAATTCCATAAAAAGAGGCCTTATTACCGGAAGTCCGGAACGGTGAGAACGGAAAAATTCAGTATAAAATAGAGGTAAAAGCTGATATCTGAGCTGGATATATCGCCTGTTAATTTTTTCGTAATTCTCGCCGAACGACCACGGCTCCTGCGGTATAGTATCGAGACTGGAGTGGTTTCGATAAAAAGGTGTAAATGCTCCAAGCTGTATCCAGCGGGTGAGCAGTTCGGCTTCTACATCCCCATCAAACCCCCCTATATCCGCTCCTGCAAAAGGTATTCCGGATAAACCCAGGTTGAGCATCATATACACCGAAAGCTTCATATGTTCCCAGGTAGAGGAATTATCTCCGGTCCACTTTGCGGCGTATTTCTGGATGCCAGGGAAGCCAGCCCGGGTTAATATGAAAGGCCGTTCTTCGGGGTCGAGGTTTTCAAACGCCTTAGTGGTCGCCATCGCTTCGTAAAGAGCGTAAGCGTTATGGACCTTTTCGTGGCTAACCTCCCGCCCCTCGTCGTCCCGGTGAACGATGGAGTCCGAGTTACGCTCGTCGACGCTCATCAGCCTGTGTTTGAACTGGTAGTCAAGATGTTTTCCACCCGATACTTTTTCCTCTATGTCTGACGCGAGATCACGAAGCTGCCTTTTTCCAAAAAAGATCGCCGGTTCGTTCATGTCGTTCCAGATTCCATCGATTCCCTCTCTCAAAAGCTTTTCGTTTTTCTCGGCCCACCAGGACCTGACGTCTCCCCGCAGGAAATCGGGAAAGCGGCAAAAACCGGGCCAAACGGCACCGGTATAATCTCCCCCTTCCCGGTCCTTTACAAACACGTCGTTCTCGAGCCCCGAATCAAATACCGAATAACCCTCTTCTTCTTTGATTCCGGGATCCACAATGGCGACTGTTCTATAATTCATCTCGTGCAATTTTTTCAGCATACTTTCAGGATCGGGGAATTGGTTACGGTCCCAGGTAAAGTCCTTCTTCGAATCCATGTGCTGAATATCGAAGTAGAGCGCGTCGCAGGGGATATCTTTCTCCCTGAACTTACGCGCCAGCTCCAGGGTCTCTTCCTGATCTTCCGGTACGCCGTACTTGGAGTGATGATAACCAATTGCCCACTTAGGCGGAAATACGGGTTTCCCGGTTAGATCAGTATAGCTTCTGATTACTTCTTTAATATCACTTCCGAAGATCAGGTAAATATCTACTTCCGGCGAAGCCACCGCCAGGCCAATTTTATCGCTGCCGGCTTTGCTCTTTACGGTAAATTTGCTTCTCTCCGTCTGATGAACGTAAATCCCCACAAACTCCCCTCTCTCGGGGTACCTGACTGCGTAAAACGGTATAGAAGCGTAAAGCGGATCCTCGTTATGGGTATAAAAGCCGTTCGCATCCCTGTTCCACATTTCATAGGTGCCGCCGCTCTTTTCCAGATATCTAGTTTTTTCGCCCAGCCCAAAGACCATGGAATTTTTTCCTACTTCATGCACCAGACCAGTCCAATCTCCCCCTCTATGCTTTTCGTCTTCCGCCCAGCCAGGTCTGTCGGGTTTGGTTTTTCCGAATTTTGCCACGGTGTTCTGACCACGAGAAACACTGAAACTCGCTGGAGATCCGGACATGCTCCAGTCCATTTCTGTGCTCTCGCGACCCATACTCAGGGGAAGTAATGCCTCGTTTTCATAGCCCGTTTCGGCAGTCTGGCTCAGACACAATTCACAAACTTTGTCGTTTACAGCGTCAAGCTTGATTTCAACACTTTCGTTATCAATCTCTTTCATGCTCTTTCCTCCCCGGGAAGTTGAATCCGAACACGAGAGAACCGCAAATTACCGTAAAAGGCAGTATCAGCTACAGCAATTGAAAAATATTAATGAAAAAGGCTTGATTTTTGTAGTCCAAACCCCTGACTTTAAATAATGAAATTATTTATTTTTCGTTCCAGAGAAGGGAAGCAATAGAAATAAAAAGGGCGGGTTTTACCCCGCCCTTTACTTTATTCAAAACCTTAGTTACTTAGCCAGCGACAGGTTATCCTTCGTAATCAGTTTGAGCGGAACAGGGATGAATTTCGTCTCTCCTTCCTCGACCTCTACTTCCCCATTCAGTAGTTTGACTGCCTGCCTGACACCCATCTCTCCCATCAAGCCAGGCTGTTGCATTATCGTCGCCGATAGCCTGCCTTTTTCAATTGCATCGATCGCGGGATCTACCGCGTCAAACCCGACTACGAACATTTCGTCGGAACGGCCGGCACCTTCTATCGCCTGAAGCGCTCCGAGTGCCATTAAGTCGTTCTGAGCGAAAACTGCGTCAATTTCCGGCTGGGCTGTGAGAATGTTCTGCATGACCTCGTAGCCCTTATTCTGGGCAAATCCCGCCGGTTCGGAATCAACTATCTCGATACCGGAAAAGTTCCCCATTACTTCGGTAAAGCCCCGGCCCCTTTCGCGGGCAGCAGAGGTCCCCGGAATCCCTTCGAGCATAACTACTTTTCCTTCGAGTGCGAGTCTGGCCGCAGTGTAGTGTGCAGCCATTTTTCCTCCGGTAACGTTGT
>CAZRDU010000051.1:0-11752 GCA_964599005.1 uncultured Thermotogae bacterium | reverse complement strand
TCCTGACCGGTCGGGCAGCGCTCGATCAGAAGGCATTCCTCGCAGCGAGGGTTACGGGATTTACAGGTTTCTCGTCCGTGTTGTATCAGGTGAAGGTGAAACTGATACATGTCCTCGTCCGGTACCAGTTCGGTCAGGGTTTCGTGATGTTTTTCTCCCGATTCGACGAGACCGAGTCTATTTGTTACCCGTCGCACATGGGTATCTACCGGGAAGATAGGCTTATCGAGAGAGAAAAGAGATACTACGGCGGCGGTCTTTTTTCCGACTCCGTCGAATTCCATTAACTTTTCCCATGCCGCCTCCGGCCCCAGCTTTTTCAAGTGGTCCAGATTGAGTTCGCCGTTTTCCTTTAATTCCGTGAGGATACCTTTGATGGTACTGGCTTTCTGGTTCTGAAGCCCGGCGGTTTTTATCGATTCGGCTATCTCTTCCGTCGATGCCTCGGCTATTTCCTCGTAGTTTTCGAAGGCTTCCCATAGGTTCTCTTCGGCTCTATCCCGGTTGTCATCATTTGTGTTCTGGGAAAGCACCGTCTGAATTAGGCTGTCCAGCGGGCTGCGGGTGGTATTTTTTTCTATCGGGCCGAAACGATCCTCCAGCCTGTCCCGGACCCAGAATAATTTGTTCAATCTTTCTTCTTCGGTGGTCATGTTTATGGATGATAGACTAACGGACCAGTCGATAAATGGCAAGACGGAAGAATAGACCTTATCTGGTTTTCTGAGTTCGATTTCTAATTCCCTACCGTTGCTCATTTCAGCCATTTCGGATAACATTTAATGGTGATATTATGGCCGGTCATTCCGAATGGTCAAATATAAAGCATAGAAAGGAGAAGCAGGACAAGAAGAAGGCAAAGAAGTTCGGTAAGCTGACCAAAGAGATAATCAAGGAAGCGAGGAAAAACCCCGATCCGAAGGATAATCCGACTCTGGCATCCGCGATCGAGCGAGCGAAGGATGCGGACATGCCGAAGGAGAACATCGAGCGGGCGCTCAAGAAAGCCAAGGGTGAGCTGGAGGGACAAAATTTTCAGACCCTGAGCTACGAAGGTTACGGGCCGGAAGGAGTTGCCGTGATGGTCAAAGCGGAGACGGATAACCGAAACAGAACGAGTTCTTATTTGAAGAATACTTTTGAGGATTACGGCGGTGAGCTCGGTGACGAGGGGTGCGTTCGCTGGGTTTTTCAAAGGAAGGGTCTGGTAAAGATCGAACCGGCTTCTTTGAACGGGGTGGACGAGGAAACTTTACAGCTCGAGGCCATCGAAGCGGGGGCCGAGGAGATCGAGGATAAAAACGGGACGGTCAAGATATTTTTTGACCCGGACGACTTCAAGCCCGGGGCTGAAAAATTAAGGGAACTCGCTCCCGAACTCGAAACGGAACTGGTAATGTCCCCGAAAAATTCCGTGGACCCTGATGAAGATACGGAAGAAAAGGTAAAAAACCTTTTAGAAGAACTCAGGGACAACCGGGACGTAGCAGCAGTTTTTCATAACTGCAAGCCTCTGCTTGATAACTGACTTTTCCCTGGCAGTTTAGCCTCTACCGGTACCAGGATTGATTCCGACCATTTCTCTCACTTTTTCCATGTTGCTGGAGGCGATTTCTTTTGCTTTCTCTTTCCCTTCTTCCAGTATTTGCTCTACCTGGTCGCGGTTATTCAGTAATTCCTTCTTCTTTTTCTGCACGGGACGAATTTCGTCCATAAGGTTTTCGTAGACGGCTTCCTTCAAATCGATGTACATCAGGTTTCCTTCTCGGTGATCCTCTTTAAATCCTTCAATAGTTGACTCAGGTGCGGTCAGTTCCAGCAGGGTAAAGAGATTGGCTACTCCGGGACTCATTTCTTCGCCCTCAGCCTGTCCCGGGTCAGTAACTGCCGACTTTACCTTTTCCCAGATGGAATCCTCGTCCTCCATAAGTCCGATGGCATGTTTGTCGTGAGCGCTCTTACTCATTTTCCTCTCAGGGTCCGCGGTGGACATGATTCTTGCCGCTTGCCCCACTATCGGTTCTGGTTCCGGAAAAAACTCCCCAAACCTGCTGTTGAATTTCCGCGCTATTCTTCTCGTTAGTTCGACGTGCTGGATTTGATCCTCACCGACTGGAACCTTTGAAGCCTTGTAAAGTAGTATATCAGCTGCCTGGAGCACGGGATAATCGAAGAGGCCGGCGCTAACGAAATCCCGATCTTCGGATTTGTCTTTAAACTGTGTCATTCTGGTTAAATCCCCGTAAGACGTGACCGAGTTGAAAACCCACTGGAGCTCGACGTGCTCTCTAACTTCCGACTGGACGAATAAAATTGATTCCTCCGGGTCTATTCCGCAGGCGATTAGATCCATTGCCTGCTCCACGGAGTTATCCCGCAAATTGGCCGGTTCGTAATCAGAGGTTATCGCGTGCAGGTCGACCACACAGTAGACAGTATCGTGCTTCTCCTGAAGTTCAACCCAGTTGGTAATCGCACCGAAATAATTTCCAAGGTGAAGATCGCCGGTCGGTTGAATACCGGAAAATAATTTTGCCATCGATAGATTCACTCCTTTTTGAATTTAGATTTTTACGATAAAGAAAGTTCTTAGAAAGGTTTAACCTTTGAGCCAGACGGTTATTATGGTAATATCTGATCTGGTTACTCCGGGGATTCTCTCTGCTTGACCCAGGGTTCTGGGTTCGACTTCCTTGAGTTTTTCCTTTCCTTCGCTGGATAGTCCATCGAGTTCGTCGTAATCCAGTGAATCCGGGATCTCTTCGTTTTCCATGTCCTTGAATTGCTCGATCCTTTTCTCCTGCTTTTTTATGTACCCTTCGTACTTGGCCCGGATCTCGACTTCTCGCCGGACCTCCGGCGTAGTGCCGTCCGAAAGCGATCCGATATCGAGAACGTCGTCCCACGAGAGTTCCGGCCTTTTTAACAGTTCGTACAGGCTGGCTCCCTGGTCCTCTAACGGCGAGGTATCGTTCTCCTTTAGAATTTCGTTAACTTCTTTCCCCGGTGATACTCTATTGGATTTCAACCTCTGGAGCTCGGACTGGACTTCTTCCTTCTTTTCTCTGTATAAGTCGTACCGCTCCCGGTTGATCGTTCCCAGTTCCCGCCCCAGGTCCGTTAATCTCAGGTCCGCGTTGTTCTCCCTGAGAATTATTCTGTACTCGGCCCGGGAAGGGAGCATCCTGTAGGGCTCCGTGACCCCCTTCGTCACGAGATCGTCAATCATGACTCCGATAAATGCCTGGGACCGATCCAGACTAACCTGACTGTCGCTATCCCTGGCTGCGTTTATTCCCGCCAGAATTCCCTGACCCGCCGCTTCCTCGTAACCGGTGGTACCATTTATTTGCCCCGCCGCGTAAAGACCGTCAATTTCCTTTGTCTCCAGAGTCGGTTTGATCTGGGTGGGTGGAAGGTAGTCGTACTCGATTCCGTACCCGTAACGTTCTATATGGGCGTTCTCAAGCCCTTCCATCGATTTCACTATCCCTTCCTGCACGTCCGGAGGGGAAGAGGTGTATATTCCCTGAAGATAGTACTCTTTCGACTGGTCTCCTTCCGGTTCCAGAAAAACTTTGTGGTGGCTTCTTTCGGGGAAATCGACGATTTTGCTTTCCAGGGAAGGACAATATCTCGGGTGGGCGGAAACTACCGTGCCGTTGTACCGAGGGTTCCTGTCTATATTGTCCCGGATTATTTCGTGTGTTTCTTCGTTCGTCCGTGTCAGGTAGACGGGGTGATCCTTGCTCAGTGTCTTTTTTTCGGACGTATAGGAAAAGGCAAATGGTTCGTCCGCCGTCACCTGCTTTTCCAGGTTTTCAAAATCGATTGTATCCCCGTTGACTCGAGGCGTCGTGTCGGTATTCATCCTTTCTACTTTCAGACCCAGATCCTCCAGGCTATCGGATAATGCTCTGGCAGGTGGCTCTCCTGTGCGGCCGGCAGGATAAGAAGTGTCGCCAATATAGACTCTCCCCTGTAAAAACGTTCCCGTGGTTAGAACGACTGCCGGAGCCAGGTACTTCACCCCTTCTCGGGTAACCACACCTCTGATTCGCCCCGATTCGGAAATTAGCTGCTGTACCATGCCTTCGTTCAGCCGAAGATTGTCCTCCGTCTCGAGAACTCGCTTCATTTCCCGCCTGTATTTATCTCTATCGACCTGGGCTCTCATTATCTGCATGGCCGGTCCTTTGCTGGTATTTAACCTTCTCATATGCAGCGCGGCCCGATCCGTGTTCTTGCCCATTTCTCCCCCGAGTGCGTCTATTTCTCTTACCAGCTGGGATTTGCCGGGACCTCCGATTGCCGGATTGCACGACATCCTGGCTGTCTTATCGAGATCGAGCGAGAGAAGAACTGTCTCCTTCCCGCTTCTGGCCGATATAAGTGCTGCTTCACAGCCTGCATGTCCGGCCCCGACAACGATCACTTCAGAAGTCTTTTCCATCACGCTATCACCGATGAGATGATAATTTACAGTTCCGAGCTATTCAACGGATTGACCGTTGACGTAATTCTCTGAGAAAGTTCCCGACTGCCGCCATATTATTCATCTCACTTGCATCAGGTACCGTTCGAGGATATAAATTGCCCGGTGATATAAATGATAAAAGTTAAATCCTCTGAAGATTTCGAGAAAAAAGAGATAACCGATCTTGAAGGAGCGGAAAACGTGGAAAAAGAAGTTCTGTTAGGAGCTCCGGAGGGAGTAGAGAACTTTGCCATGCGCCGGTTTACTCTGGATAAGGAGGGACATACTCCGTACCATAGTCATGATTGGGAACACGAGGTTTACGTCCTGCAGGGCACTGGAAAGGTCAAGACGGAATCGGGAGTCGAAGAGGTAACTGCAGGTAGCGCGGCTTACGTGCCTCCGAACGAGAAACATCAATTTGTCAGCGAGGAAGAGGGGTTAACGTTTTTATGTCTGGTTCCAAAACGGGGCGAGCCGACGACTTCGAGTTAGAGCGGGAGAAAATTCCCGACGGCGATAAAAAGGTCCTGGTTGCGATCAGCGGTGGAGTGGACTCGTCCGTCGCGGCTCTTTTGCTGAAACGGCGAGGTTACGAGGTTCATACGACAACGTTCTGGCTCTGGGACTACCCTAACTCTCCGGAATATCGGGGCAAGGAAAACGCGTGTTGTTCGCTTGATACGGCAAAACTCGTGGCAGATCAGCTTGATTTGCCTCATCACGAGATCGATTTGAGTTCGAAGTTCGAGTCCGAAGTCGTCAGTCCAACTATCGAGTCTTACGTAGACGGTGTTACACCGAACCCCTGCGCCAGGTGTAACAGACTGGTTCGGTTCGATTTACTGCTAGAAAGAGCCAGGGAGCTCGGGTTTCCCCTGATTGCTACCGGACACTACGTCAGGACTGCCAAAAGAGGCGGGTTTAAACATCTCTTGAAGGGTGTTGACAGAAAAAAGGATCAGTCCTATTTCCTCTATGGGCTTGGACAGGAGGAGTTGAGCCGGGCGATCTTTCCGGTTGGCTATTACGACAAAGATGAAATCTATGATATCGCGGAAGAGGCCGGGCTGATTACTGCCGATGTCGAGGAAAGTCAGGACCTTTGTTTCGTCCCCGGCGGGGATTACAGGGAGTTTCTCGACCGGGAAGTCGGGGGGCAGCTAGAAGAAGGGAAAATAGTTGATACCGAAGGAAACGAACTGGGGCATCATCAGGGTCTGCCATTTTACACTATTGGGCAGAGAAAGGGGTTGGGGCTGGAGACAAATGTGGCCCGGTACGTCGTCGAGCTGGATTACGATTCAAATAGGCTGGTGGTCGGCCCCGAGGAAGAGCTCTATTCGTCCGGCCTTATTGCTAAAGATTGTAACTGGATAATCGGTTCTGCTCCGGAAGCTACGAATCTGGACGTCAAAATTCGCTACAGGTCTGACCCTGCCCGGGCAGAAGTGGAAGCGGAAGATAGCCGGATCAGGATAAAATTTGAGAAGCCGCAGAAATCGGTTACGCCAGGCCAGATAGCCGCAGTGTACGAGGGGGAAAAGTTGCTTGGCGGAGGTATAATTGAACAGGTGCTCGATTGAAGGTTCAAGGAAAAGTTAACCCCTTTTTCGCTCCGCGTGGTTGAGTTTTGATCATAGTTGGCTTATCAATATAGTAACTAAAGGAGAGATTTAAGTTACGAAATGAAACCAGACAAAGGCGTTGGAGAAAACACAACTGGCGATAACGGTAGTAATAGTTCCCTCAGTTCCGGAGGAGCGTCCGGGAATCTTCTGGGGATTTATATTTCGGAGATAGGGAAATACGAACTCCTGGATAAGTCGGAGGAAAACTACCTTAGCCGAAGAATAAGTCAGGGGAGTAAACTGGCCCGGAAAAAGCTGATTCTCTCCAACCTGCGCCTGGTCGTCAAGCTCGCAAAAGAGTATTCCAATCAGGGCGTTAGTCTGCTGGACCTAATCCAGGAAGGTAATATTGGTTTGATGGAAGCCGTAGAGAAATTTGACGCTTCCAAGGGGTATAAATTTAGTACCTACGCAACCTGGTGGATCAAGCAGAAAATTAGACTTGCACTTGTAAATCAGGGAGAGACTGTTAGGGTACCGCCTCATACCTACGATATCGTTAGAAAGATAAAGAATTTGAAGAGAGATAATAAGGAAGAAGGAAATGAACCACTGTCACGAGAGGAAATAGCTGACAGGCTCGATATTACAGTGGAAACAGTAAAACGCGCGGAAAGAGCAGAGAAAGGCGCAGTATCTCTGGACAAACCGCTGGAGGAAGGTACGGACGAGGTACTGGGTGATTTTATCGAATCCGAACATTTCTCTCCTCCGGACCAAGAGGCATTAAAGGAAACTCTGAAGGAAGATTTAAAGTCCGGATTATCGGAGTTATCCGGGAGGAAGAGAAAAGTAATAGAACTCCGTTTTGGGTTGAACGAACAAGAACCCGAAACCCTTGCCGAAATCGGGGAAAAGCTCGAGCTTTCTCGGGAGCGGGTAAGACAGATTGAATCCGAGGCGCTGGATGACCTGGCAAAGCCGCGCTTCCTTAACCACCTCAAGCGTTATTTTGCCAAGCTGTAAATACTTCTCCAATTAAGTTTTACCTATATTCGTAAATCGTTTTTTGACTTTCCAGCCATCTTATAGCTGACGAGGAGGCTAATAAATAATGGAAGACCTGGACGGGTTTTACTCTGCCCTGAAAAGGATAAAAGCGATCCATTTTGACATGGACGGATCGCTTGTCGATAGCCAGAATGCGTGGCTTGATAGCGAAATAGAATTGCTGCGAGATTACGGCGTGGAAATGTCCACCGAGGAAATAAGGGATATCACCCACGATGACCTGATCGGTCGAGGGCAATGGTTCGCGGCGAAATTCTACAAGGAAAATTTCGATTTGCCAGATTCCGTGGAAAAAATCAGGGAAAAGCGAATTCGGATGGTGAAAGAGAATTACGGCGACGCACCCTTGCTGGAAGGGGCAGAGGAGTTTCTTCGCGCTGCCGGAGAAAGTCCGCTAAAAGTTACACTGGCCACCAGTGCTCCTCTGGAGATGGCAGAAATATTTCTGGAAAAACATGGTTTTCAGCGCTATTTTGATGACGTGATCTCGGACGATCAAGTAAATGAAAGCAAGCCATCCCCCGATATTTTCCTGGAAGCGGCTAAGAGTGTCGGTGTTCATCCGGGAGAGAGTCTGGTCGTTGAGGACTCGCGGAACGGTCTACTTGCCGCTAAAGAGGCAGGTTCTCTCTGTTTTCTGGTGCCAAACAGGGAGTTCTCGCTTGATAATACTGGATTGATCGGAGACGCAAATTTCGTCGCGGAGTCGATGGCTTCAATCGATCTGGAGAAGTTCAGGAAACTCCTAGAATAAATACCATTTTCAGTTGCAGTAATTCCGGTAACTTTTATTAATCCTAACATAAAATTCATATTTAAAACGTATAATCAAAATACGGGGCCAGGCTTGATATAGTTCTTCTGGTGATCATGTTATGACCCCGAACGAGAACGACCCCAGTGGTCAGGACACCCACAACGTCACTGCGTTCGTGGAAAGCCGGGAGGGTGTATGTGGAGGAGTGGAGTTGGTCAAGGAGAGCAGGGTCCCCGTGTGGAAAGTAGTTAGGGCGCATTTAAATGGGTCTTCAATCGGGGAGATTATCGAGGATCACCCGGAGTTGTCTGAAGAAGACGTCAGGGGTGCCATCTCTTATTATTACTGTCACAGGCGGAGAATAGAGCGGCAAATGGGTGATCATGAGTAGGGCGGTCGAGAACTCCTCAGTGGTGCAAAGCAGGAACTTTTATCGGTAGTTTCATGTGATTATTTGTATGACTATAAAATTATGAAGTCTGTCCCTAAATTTAGGTGGTTCTATGTACTGGGATACTCCAGGCAGTGAGAATACGGAGAGGACATTAAACCTGGCACTGGAAAGGTTGGAAGGTTCAGAGATCGAAGACGTGGTAATTGCTTCAAATACGGGCGAGACAGTCGAGAAATTTCTCGAATTTGCCGGGGACATGGAGCTAAACCTTGTGTGCGTGACTCACCAGGTTGGATTTAGAGAGCCCGGTGGGGACGAGATGGAACAGGATCAAAGGGAAAAGTTGAAGAACAGTGACGTTGAAGTTCTGACAACAACTCACGCGCTTGCCGGGGTCGCTCGATCGATAAAAAACGAATACGGCGGACTGTATCCGGCTGAAATAATGGCAAATGCCCTCCGGATGATAAGTCAGGGGGTAAAAGTTGCCGTTGAGATTTCCATTATGGCTCTTGATGCCGGCATGGTACCTTACGGAGAGGAGATAATGGCAATCGGGGGCAGCGGCAGAGGGGCGGACACGGCTTGTATAGTTCGACCGGGGCACTCCAACCAGGTATTTGAAACGGATGTACTTGAAGTACTCTGTCGACCCAGAGAATCGTGACTTTGTGATTTTTAACGGTAACCGGAACGTAAATTGTTAATGACACGACTGAAAATATATATTTGCGTATTTTCTTTAGATTTTTTTCGTAGAATCAAAGCGACTTCAAACTTATTCCAAATTGACTTGAAAAATAAAGAACTGTTGATATAATAATTAGCAGAGTAACTGAGTTTCTGCTAATAAGGAAGTTAAGCTTCAATAAAGCTTAAGATAAGTTTAAAGATCGTTGAATTTTAAGTATGAGATAAAGTACCACGATACGATATTTTTCTTAGGTAATCGAACTTCTGGGTGCAAAGGGAGGTGACGCCCAATGGCTAAGTCCATGATCAACAATAGTAAAAACGATAGTCCTGTTCGCAGGTATTTTGACGAAGTAGAAGCAGGACCACTTCTTTCTCGTGAAGAGGAAAAAGAACTCGCAAAAAGAATAGAACAAGGTGACCAAGAGGCCAGAGAAAAGCTTGCTTCGGCAAATTTAAGATTGGTGATAAGTATAGCGAAGAAGTATAGAGGCTATGGCCTCGACTTTTTAGATATAATTCAGGAAGGTAATATAGGCTTGATGAAGGCAATTGATAAATTTGATTGGCGCAAGGGATACAAATTTAGCACTTACGCAACCTGGTGGATAAGACAGGCAATACTGAAGGCGCTGAATAACGAATCCCGAACCGTCAGAGTTCCTTCTCACGTATCTTCGCTGAATCGAAAAATAGACTCTTTTATAAAGTCTCATAAGGAAAAGACCGGCGAAAAACCTTCTACGGAGGAGATAGCGGAAGAGCTCGACGTGACCGTGGACAAAATTCGGAACGCCAGACAGGCAAAAAGGGAATCGGTTTCTCTGGACAAGCCCTTGAGGGAAGACGAAGGAGATAGTGAAGCTCTTGGAGACGTGATGGCAGACGATAATTCACCCCGGCCGGAGAAAGAAGCCTTTGGAGACATGCTGGAAGATAGGTTCAAGGGACTGTTGAACAAGGCGCTTTCGGACAGAGAAAAACAGATTCTCAAGTTGAGATACGGGCTGGAAGATTATCAACCGCTGACCCTGGAAGAAGTCGGTGATGTATTTGACATTAGCCGCGAACGGGTCAGGCAATTGCAGGATAGGGCAATTAACAAGCTCAGGGATCCCAAATTCAAGGAACAGCTCGAAGTTTACAGGGAAAATTCGTCAGTCAATTAAGCACTTTTCGAACAACTGTAGTTAATTATTATCGGGGCAGTTCCCCCTCGGGGGGAATTGCCCCGTTTTTATCTATCACGGCCCACGATTATTCCCCGGTGATTCCAGGGTTCGCACTTCCCCCGCTCGGATATTGCGGTATATTACCGCCTGGCGTATTTTTTGAAGGAAGCAGGGGTTAACCTGGAGGCCCGCGGGACCTGTGCGGAAAAATACGGAGTAGTTTCTGAACTAGAAGATCCGGGTGTCGACGTGTCCGATATGGGTAAGCCCCTGAACGTGAAGTTAGGTAAGATATTCTTTGTCTATCGAAGCGCCAATTGTATAATTAGGGTCGACCATATTAGCCAGGCGGACTTTTCCAATTTGGGTCAGTAACATATACGCATTCCATTTATCAAAGCCGTATTCTGTAACCATCCAATCAATTAGATCCGCGTAAGCAATCTTCGCCGCGTTTTCCAGGGGCCGAGTGCTACCGATGCTCATTATAAAGTCCTCATTTTCTAACCGGGGCCACTTGATATCCCACCCTTTCACCAATTCAACCTTTACAGTTGTGCGGGTTGGTTGTTCTATTGCAGTTCCATTGAGTTCTCCATCGCCCTGAATCGCGTGACAGTCCCCCAGATACAGGAGCGCTCCAGACACACGAACCGGTAAATAGATAGCCGCACCCGGTCGCACGTCAGGTAGGTCCATATTACCGCCGTGTTTCCCAGGTGCCATCGTGTTAATCGAGTCAATCTCCGGAGAAGTTGCAATAGTCCCTACAAGTGGCTTATAAGGTAAAGTTACTTCGTCATCCCAGATAACAGCATCCTCAGTAACTTCGACCTTTTTTACGATTTCAGGGAGGGGCTCACCTAAAGTGGGAACCCTCTCCGTGCCTGCTAGCCCTCCGAAGTTTGGGCTTATCCTTGTAGTACCCCTGGGTTGATCCCCCCTCGGTTTTATAGACTCTATAGAAACTTTCAGGGCATCCCCTTTTTCCGCATCCTCGACAAATACGGGACCGTTTACGGGATTTGAGCCTTCAAGCACCTCACTCGGAGTCGTCTCCTCATCCTTAATTTTTCCTCCAAAAGCGTCCTTGGTCTCGAAGACTACCCTGTCACCGGATTCCACTTCCAAAATTGGCTCCGGGAACGGTCCGATAGTGTGGTGATATTCCCCTTGTTTTTCTTCAGTAACTACGTGTTCCATGAAACCTCCTTCCACAGATTTGTTCGTACATACTCTTTTAGTTTATCGGAAGTATGCTATTTATCAAATCATTGCTCTTTTTTTTGGTTTGGAGTCAGCCCTGACGAATTTACCCTGAGTTCTGATCTTATTTACCTAAACCTGTATGAAAAGTTGCCTGTCGGATACCTTTAGCTTGTCCGTCCGAAAGCTGGGAGAGTTGAATTCCAGCTAATTGCGTAACATCACCCACTCTTTCGCATATCTCTTTCCCTACCGTGTAATATTCCTCGTTTCCTTCGGGTGGAGTGCAGGTCGGGCCTTCCGTCGGTTCTCCTTCCCCACCAAAACGCCCTATAATAAAACAACCATCCGGCAGATCAGGGCGTTCACCGCTAACCTGCTTGCACCCCCTTCTACCAATTAAAATTGTTC
>CAZRDU010000050.1:0-11957 GCA_964599005.1 uncultured Thermotogae bacterium | reverse complement strand
AGATAATTAAATCTCGATTGACGGTTTTGTCGGTGAAATCTCTCCCGGGAAAAAAGGGAAGAATCCGGCTACAACAAATTAATTGTTCTGATACTGCTCCAGTTTTTCTCGCTGGGCGGAGATCTCTTCCTGTAATTCCTGAATCCTTTCTTCGTTACCCTGTTTGAGCGCCTCTCTTCGTTCTTTCTGCAGCCTGGGCAGGCGCTTTTTCTGAATAAATTTCTTAATGACTTCCTCGGACGCTTTCCGCGAATTCTCTTCTTCGAAGCTTACTTCTACAAGAGATATTCTGGAAAGTTCTTTTCGTTCCTTTTCGCCCATATCCTTCATTATGTCGTCGATATCAGCACCCGAATCCCGCCCGCTGACTATCTTCTCGGCCAGTGGTTGAAGTTTCGGGTTCAGGTCCTCAAGTATTCCTTCTTTCTCCAGGGTGGACGGGCTCAGTTTATCTTCTATCAGAAGATGGATTATCCACTCGTCCAGGGATAGCCCTTCCTGGGTACTTTCGACCTGAAGGCCGCTTTCCCGGCTGGGTTTTCTCCCTTTGTGCTTGATCCTTTGATTGATATCTTCCGTTGATACTTTTAGCAGGTCTTTTAGATTGTTGACTATCTCGTGTCTTAGCGGAGGGCTTTTTACCTCGCTCAGGAATTTCGTACTGGCTTTTAGAGCTTTTTCCCGCCCTTTGACGCTAGATAGGTCGTAATCTTCCTTCAGTAGCTCGAGGTAAAATTGGTGAAAAGGTTGGGCATTGTCGATGATCTCTTTCAGCCTGTCTCCGCCCTGATTTTCTACTATGTCCGCCGGATCTTTCCCGGCTGGTAGTTTCGCTATTCTTACACCGAGCCCCTTGTTTCGCAATAACTTGAGGCCTTTTAGCGTCGCCTGCTGACCTGCCTGGTCTCGATCGTAAGCGATGACGACGTCGGAGACGTAACGAGCTAACAAATTGACCTGATCTTCGGTCAGCGAGGTTCCCATGCTGGCGACAACGTTTTTTATGCCTCTGCTGGCAGGTGCGACGACGTCAGTATAACCTTCGACCAGGAGAGCCCGATCGTTTTGCCCGAGATGACGCCTTGCGGCTGCCAGACCGTAGAAGGTCTCGCTCTTCTGGAACAGAGGGGAATTGGGGGAGTTCAGGTACTTTGGCCCCTTGCCGTCTTTCTTGAGGGTCCGACCGCCGAAAGCTATTACCTTTCCCCGGACCGATCTAATCGGAAATATAAGCCGATCGCGAAATCTGTCGTAGTATTTGCCTTCGTCGGACTTCTTTACCAGGCCGACTTTTTCCAGGTTTTCGAGACCGTATTGATTTTTAAACTTATTTGTCAGCGAATTCCAGCTGTCAAGCGCGTAGCCGAGTTCGAACTCTTTTATGACGTCCTCCCCGTAACCGCGGTTTTTCAGGTACCTCCGACCCTTTTTTCCCACGCCCTGCCGGAGCAAGTTGGAATGGAAATAGTCATTGACCTCGTTCATCAGCGCCGTCAGGTTTGGTCCTCCGGAGCTCTTCCCCTCGTTCGGGATTTTAATTCCGTTTTCCTGGGCCAGTTCCCTGACCGCGTCGGGAAACGATAGGTTTTCAATTTTCATCAGAAAGTTAAATACGTCCCCGCCGGCGCCGCATCCGAAACAATGCCAGAGCTTCTTGGAGGGGTCAACGGTCAACGAAGGGTCGTTGTCCTCGTGGAAGGGGCAGACCCCTTTGTAGCTACTACCGGATTGTTTCAGGTTGACGTACCGGGAGACCAGTTCGACTATATCTACTTTTTTCCTGACTCTGTCAATGACTTTTCTGTCCATTACGCTTTTCTCATATCGTCCAGGAACGGAGAAGAATTTATCTTTTCTTTGAGCTGAAAGATCGGTCCGTGACCGGGAAAGACCTCCCAGTCACCGTCGAGATTGACCACGCGCTCCAGGGATTTTTCGAGTTCGGGCTTTGAACCTCCCGGTAGATCAGTTCTGCCGAATCCGGTTGAAAAGATGAGATCTCCGACAAATAATTTTCTCCCTTTTTCCTCCACCAGTGTTATGCTTCCGGGCGAGTGACCCGGTGTCTCCCAGACGGATAATACGCTATCCCCTAATTCGATTTTTGAATCCTCTTCCAGTAATCGGTCAGGTGAAAGATCGGATTCATTCGCTTCCCGGAAGTAGTCGAGATCCTTCTCTCCCAGGTAAAAATCGGTGTCCAGTTCATCCACAACTTCGGCCGCGGCATCAGCGTGATCCCAGTGAAAGTGCGTTGCCAGGACGAACTTGACCTTCGGTCTTTTTTCGTTTTCATTCTCGAGGTTTTTTATTATCTTTTTCCCGTCTTCGCCGGGGTCGATTATCCCTGCTTCCCCGTCCGATCTCAGGATATAACAATTAGTTTCCAGCGAGCCTACTACTATTTTTTCTATTTTCATAATACACAATTATAAGACCGCTTCCCCGGAATTAAAATTGTTCTCCATCCTGAACGGTTGGGTTAAGAAGGTATCCCCGGTTATCAGCCATTCGACTAAGTCTTGCTATCCGGCTACTTTCAGGCCTATAATAATGTGAATACTTGGGACTTTCTGGAGGTGTGATGTAATGGTAGAAAAGGGGACATTTAAGGTAAAGAGCGGACTGGCAGAAATGTTAAAGGGCGGAGTAATTATGGACGTAGTCAACGCGGAACAGGCTCGGATAGCAGAGGACGCCGGAGCCGCGGCAGTGATGGCACTGGAAAAGGTCCCGGCTGATATAAGGGAAGCCGGGGGTGTTGCCCGGATGGCCGACCCGGTTAAAGTAAAAGAGATAATGAAAGAGGTATCTATTCCGGTCATGGCCAAATCGCGAATCGGTCATTTCGTGGAAGCTCGGATTCTGGAGAATCTTGGCGTCGATTACGTCGACGAGTCTGAAGTACTCACTCCCGCGGACGAGGAAAACCATATAGATAAGTGGGAGCTCGACGTTCCGGTAGTGTGTGGAGCCAGGAACCTCTCCGAGGCGGCACGAAGGATCGGAGAAGGTGCTGCAATGATTAGGACCAAAGGGGAAGCCGGAACGGGAAACGTGGTTGAAGCCGTACGGCACATGCGCCGGATAAATTCCGAGATTAGGGAACTGGTCAGCTTGCCCGAGTCCGAATTAATGAGTTATGCAAAAGAACTGAAGGCACCGAGAGATATCCTCAGGGTTATCGCGGAAGAGGGAAGATTGCCGGTCGTGAACTTTGCCGCGGGCGGTATTGCGACACCGGCTGATGCGGCTTTGATGATGCAGCTTGGAGCGGACGGCGTTTTCGTTGGTTCCGGCGTATTTAAGTCGGACGACCCCGAACCCCGGGGTAAGGCAATAGTTGACGCTGTTACCTACCACGACGATCCCGCCATGCTGGCGGAGATATCCGAAGATCTGGGCGAGCCGATGGTTGGTATCAATATGGAAGATATGGATGAGGAAG
Source organism: uncultured Thermotogae bacterium (assembly GCA_964599005.1). Lineage (GTDB taxonomy): Bacteria > Bipolaricaulota > Bipolaricaulia > M55B111 > M55B111 > JAGXLP01. The sequence continues at coordinate 8,509 of CAZRDU010000050.1, read as the reverse complement.
AATTCATCCAGGGACGATAATTGATCCTTGATGCACATAGGAGTTTTAGCCCTTCAGGGTGATTTTCGAGAACACAGGAAGGTCTTCGAGGATCTCGGAGTCCAGGCGAGCTTAATACGACGACCCGAGGAGCTAACCCGGGTTGAAGGGCTGATAATTCCGGGCGGAGAGAGTACGACAATCTCAAAACTCTCGCGAAAGTGGCAGCTGTTCGAGCCGATTAAAGAGAGAGCCCGGGAGGGTTTGCCGGTATTTGGTACGTGCGCGGGACTTATCCTGATGGCGACTTCGGTCGAGAACGGCCCACCGTCGCTTGATTTGATGGATATTTCCGTGAAACGGAATGCATATGGTCGCCAGGTAGAGAGCTTTGAAAGCGAACTGGAATTCCTTGGCGTTGCAGAAGGCAAAGCCGGGCAAACCATCAACGGAGTCTTCATCAGGGCTCCGCAGGTAGAGCGAGTCGGAGAGAACGTGGAGATCCTTGCTCGTCACGAAGGGTTGCCGGTGTTGTTGCGGGAAGATAATTTGCTGGCAGCTACGTTTCATCCGGAGCTAACCGATAATTACGAAATTCATAGATATTTTGCGGAAAAAATCGCCGGCCAGATCTAAGGCGGTTTTGGCAACCCCTTTTTGTTGAATTAAAAGTTTGAAATTCCAATTTTCAATTCAATTTGAGATTGCGTTCTAAGGTTCAGTTGAGTAAGTGGGAATTAAAATCCCGAGAATCAACCGTAGTTTTATACAATTACCAAAAACCCAGGAGGGATTTACATGGTAAAAGTCGGAATAAACGGATTTGGAAGAATTGGTAGAGCATATTTCCGGATGACGGAAGATATGCCAAACATCGAAGTCGTCGCCATCAACGATATCCAGCAGGACCCGAAACAGGCTGCTTATTTGCTCAGGTACGATTCAGTTTACGGTAGATTTGACGGTGACGTTGATTACGATGACGAGGGCCTTATCGTAAACGGGGAAGAGTACCCGATCCTATCAGTAGAAGATCCTTCGGAGCTCCCCTGGAGTGAACTCGGTGTCGACGTGGCGCTCGAATCAACTGGCGTTTTTCGCTATTACGAGGACGCCGAGAAGCACCTGGCGGCTGGAGCGGAAAAGGTACTTGTTTCGGCGCCTCCTAAAGGGGATCGGAAGGACGAAATTCCTCAGCTGGTGTGGAAAATCAACGAGGACGATTACGACGAGGACAAGCACGATATAGTGGCTGGTGCTTCCTGTACGACGAATAGCGTCGCTCCTCCGGTCGAGTTACTGCAGGAGGAGTTCGGGATAGAAAGTGCCCTCTTTACAACAGTACACTCTTATACAAGTTCTCAATCGATCGTTGACGGTCCTTATGCCTGGAAAAAGGCCTCCAGAGGTAGGGCAGCGGCGGAAAATATCGTTCCCACCACCACGGGCGCAGCTACGGCAGTAGTAGAGGTCATTCCCGAGATGGAGGGCAAGATAAACGGTATGGCCATGCGAGTTCCGACGCCGGCCGGTTCCGTGACCGACCTCGTGGCCAAGCTGGAAAGCGATACCACTGTAGAAGAACTCAATAATAAGGTAAAGGAATACGCCGATGGAAAGATGAACGGCGCTCTGGGTTACACCGAGGATCCGGTTGTATCCAGGGATATTCTCGGACCCTATTCGTCTTTCGTCGGTCTGACCTCAACCGACGTGGTTGGCGGCGACCTGGTCAAGCTATTGGCTTTTTACGACAATGAATGGGGCTACACGAGCCAGATAGTCAAGCTCACTGATTACATAGTTTAAACTTTTTAATTTTTGAATTACTGGAGAAGAATTTCTCGCAAGTTAGCGAGGAGGGTGGGGTATCCGTTGCTTGATATTCTCTACCCTCCTCATTGCTTTTTGTGTGGGGAACCTCTGCGAGCTCACGGATATATTTGTGACGACTGCCTTAATTCCTTCCAGAAAATTAGCGATCCAGTCTGCGAGAAATGCGGCAAGCCGGCACTGGAATCCGGAGGGTTATGTTCCGAGTGTGCAAAAGGGGAGAGGGAGTTTTTTCTTGCCCGCTCCTGGGGGATATACAAACCGGGTGAACCTCTAGCCGAGTCGATCAGCGGGTTAAAGTACGAAGGTGAAAGGGCTCTCGCCCGGGAACTGGGGACCTTGCTTGGGCGGGGAAAAACGGAGTTAACAATTGACAGGGTTGATGGTTTGACTTACGTACCACTCAGTCAGGATAAGCTGGAGGACAGGGGGTTTAACCAGGCCGAATTGCTTGCCCGGGAGTTTGCGAGGGAAAAAGATATTCCTCTCTTTCACTCCCTGGTTAAACAGAAACCCACGAAACCCCAGGCCGAATTGAGCCGGGAGGAGAGGCTCGTGAACGTCAGGGGTAGCTTTGCCTGCGAGGAAAGTGTTGAGCCCGAGACCGTGCTGCTGATCGATGACGTTTTTACCACGGGTGCGACAGTTGACGAATGCAGCAAAGTACTGAAAGGAGCCGGGGCGGAGCGGGTTTACGTCGCTACTCTGGCCCGGAGTTATTGAGTTCGTTCCCCGCTTGTTGAAAAGGTCCACCCGCTTACTTAGAATTATTCAGTCTACAATTCCCGAGGTGTTTCCTCTTGTTTGAATCTCTCACTGGTAAGTTGACGGAAGTACTTGATCAGTTAAAGGGCAAAGGTAAGCTGAGCGAAGAAGACGTTCAGGAAGCGCTCAAGGAAGTAAAGCTTGCCCTGCTAGAGGCTGATGTAAATTATAAAGTGGTTAAGGACCTAATTAGTAATATAGAGGAAAAGGCCGTCGGGGAAGAGGTAATGGAAAGCTTGACCCCTGGTCAGCAAGTGGTCAAGATAGTCAGGGACGAGTTGGCTGACCTCATGGGTCACGAGCGAAGCGATCTGGACTTGAGTTCCGATCCGGCCGTTATAATGGTCGTGGGACTCCAGGGGAGTGGAAAGACGACTTCCTGTGGCAAGCTGGCCAAAAGGTTAAAGGGCGATGGTCATCAGCCGATGCTGGTAGCTGCTGATACTTACCGCCCGGCTGCCCGGGAACAGCTTGAGAAGCTCGGCGACGACCTCGAAGTACCCGTTTACGCTGACAGGGACCAGCAACCGGAGGAACTTGCTGATTCGTCGATTAATCGTGCCGGCGAAGAGGGCTCGGACGTGGTAATCCTTGATACAGCCGGCAGGCTCCAGATAGACGAAGAAATGATGGAAGAGCTGGTCAGGATAAAGGGTCGGATCGAACCGGACGAGATTTTGCTCGTAGCTGATGCCCTCACCGGGCAAGAAGCTACTTCGATCGCCGATGAATTTGACGAAAAACTCGGGGTAACCGGAATTATCCTTACCAAGATGGACGGTGACGCCCGTGGCGGTGCCGCTCTTTCCATGGTCCAGGTAAGTGGTAAACCGGTAAAGTTTGCGGGCACGGGAGAGAAACTTGACGCCCTGGAGCCGTTTTATCCGGAAAGGGTTGCGGGAAGGATACTCGGGATGGGAGATGTTCTTTCGCTCGTCGAGAAGGCCGAGCGGGAGATGGATCAGGATAAAGCGGAAGAGCTGGAAGAAAAGATAAAAAAGAAAAAATTTACCCTGCAGGATTTCCTGGATCAACTCGACGAAGTTCGCAACATGGGAACTCTCGGTGAGATACTGGATAAGTTGCCGGGGGTGGGTAACAAGGTCGATGATCTCGATCTGGAAGGGGACGAAATAGATAGGATAGAAGCTATTATTAACTCGATGACGCCTGAAGAACGGGCTAATCCGAAAGTAATTGACGGAAGCAGGAAAAGACGGATAGCCCGTGGTAGCGGCAGGGAGGTCAGCGAGGTTAACGATTTGTTAGAGAGGTTTAACAAAGTGAAAAAGATGATGGATAACATGGGGAGTCTGCAGAAAAAGTTTGGTGGGCTTCCAGGAGGAATGGGAATATAATTAACAATAACACAGGAGGAGAAGATGAGCGCAAGAATTAGGTTAAAAAAGACCGGTAAAAAGGATCAACCTTACTATCGCGTGGTAGTTCTGGACCGTTCGAAATCAAGAGATACGAAAGTACTCGAGGAACTGGGGTTCTACAACCCCCGACCCGAACCCAGGGACATCAGGTTAAAGGAAGATAGGGCTTACGAATGGCTCAAGAAGGGAGCCGAACCTTCCAAAACCGTCCGTGATATCTTCTCGGAAAGAGGATTGATGGAGAAGCTCCACGAAGAGAAATACGGCTGACTCTAATGTCCCTCGAGCTGCTCTATCATTTGATTGAGCCGCTCCTCGACCACCCTGAGAACCTTCGAATAGACCATATCGACACGGAAGAAGTCGACGTATTCCTTATTTCCGTCCCGGAAGGTGATCGTGGTCATTTACTGGGGCGGGACGGCAAGACGGCCGATTCACTCCGTTCGGTAGTAACTCGAGTGGGAGAACTAAAAGGACGTGACGTCGTCGTAGATATTCTGGACTGAGTAGCTATATGATATTTGACGTATTAACGATCTTTCCCGAAATAATTCGAGGTTTGTTGAGCAAAGGTATAATTGCTCAGGCCCGGAAAGAAGGCAAGATAAAACTGGGGGTCTGGGACCTGAGGGAATTTGCCGAAGGACCTCATAGAAACGTAGATGATCGACCCTACGGTGGAGGTCCCGGGATGGTGATGAAGCCCGAACCTTTCTACCGGGGTGTGAAGTCGATCAAAGCCGGCAGGGGTGGTGGACGCGTGATCCTGTTGAGTTCACGCGGGGAGTTGGTGACACAGGGTAAATTCGAGGAGCTTACCGCGGAGGAGAACTTGATTTTGCTTGCCGGTCGGTACGAGGGTATTGATGAGCGCGTGGCCGAAATCTGTGATGACCGACTTTCTCTTGGAAATTTTGTTCTTTCCGGAGGGGAAGTTCCGGCGGCTGCGCTTGTTGAGGGCGTTGGGAGGCTTCTGGACGGGGTTCTTGGCAACGAGAATTCCGCCAGCACGGATTCTTTTTCCGGTGGTGATTCCCTGGGACCACCTCAATATACCAGGCCAAGGGAGTTTAAAGGAATGAAGGTTCCGGAAGTTCTGTTAAGCGGTGATCACGAAAAGATAGCTAATTACAGAAAGAAACGGGCGCGTGAGGATACGGAGAAGTTGCGTCCTGATCTGACTGAAGAGGGGGAGTGACGTGGGAAATTTATATATCGGGCTGCTTCATTATCCGATGCGGAATAGACGAGGCGAGATCGTGACGACCGCTATGACCAGTATGGATGTGCACGATATTGCACGTACGGCAAGGACTTTTGGGGCCCTTCAGTATTACGTAGTCACACCCATGAAAACCCAGAGAGAGATAGCCCGCAAACTTAGAGGGTACTGGACGGAAGAGGAGCGGACCCGGGAGAACTCCAATCGCGGGGAAGCCTTGGAATTGGTTTCCGTTTTGGATAAACTTGATGAAGGTATCTTGGATATTACGGACCGGGAAGAACAGGAACCGCTACTTGTCGGGACTTCTGCACGTGAACTTCCCGAGGCGCGGATTGATTATGAAGAAGCAGGGAAGAATCTCCGCGAGGAATCGCAACCCATGTTCGTCCTCTTTGGGACTGGCTGGGGGATGGCGGATGAGCTGACGGAAAGGCTGGATTACCTGCTTCCACCGATAGAAGGAACCGGGGACTTTAACCATCTTTCGGTCCGGGCGGCTATAGCCATAACGCTGGACAGATTGCGCGGAAGCGGTCAATAGCTACGACAGTACGAACGATAACAACTACAGTAGAGGTTAAACAAGGAAAATACAGGAGTTGATGAAAATGGACGAATTTATCGACAAGGTTGAGAGTGATTTTGTCAGAGATGACTTGCCGGAAATCAGGCCCGGAGATAAAGTCAAGGTTCACGAACACGTCCAGGAGGGCTCAAAAGAACGAATTCAGGTGTTTGAGGGCGTTCTGCTTAAAAAGAGCGGAAGCGGCGCAAATAAGATGATTACCGTAAGAAAGCATTCCTCCGGGATCGGTGTCGAGAAGACTCTTCCGATTCACTCACCCAAGATAGAACGGATAGAGCTGGTAAAAAAAGGTGACTCCCGGCAGGCCAAACCGTATTACCTTAGACGGCAACGGAGGTATTGAAAGTAGCGACTCCTCATGCCTGCTAACCACGGATCGGAAGAAGAGCATAAAAAGCCCTACAGTGCGAAAATACTCAATTTTCTGGGTATAAGCACCAGCCAGACGGTTGATTACCTCCTGGAATGGGTTGATGTTCTAGCGGTAGCCGCTCTACTCGCGTGGCTGATAATGTCCTTCGTTACCGTGCGGATGAGCGTGCCTACGGGGTCGATGAAGCCCACCATTCAACCTCACGATAGCTTCTTTGTCGACAAAGTTTCATATTATTTTCGGGAACCAAAACGTGGTGACGTTATAGTTTTCTGGCATCACAGGGACGACGGCACTAAAACCCGGTACGTGAAAAGGCTGATAGCCAAAGGCGGTGACACCGTCGAGATCAAGGGCGGTGACCTCTACGTTAATGGGGAGAAATTAACGGGAAAAGAGTTCGACCGTTATTACTGGGCTGAAGGGGATTATGGGGTGGGTAAGGTAAAAGTTCCGAAAGGCAAATATTATGCTCTCGGAGACAACAGCTCAAATAGTTACGATTCCCGATTCTGGGGGTTTGTCGATTCTTCCTCTTTGATAGGGGAGCCTTACTTAAGGGTCTGGCCACCGGCTCGTTTCGGGTTGATGAATTGATTTCCCCTTTGTCCGATGGATTGATCTCTTACGAGTTGTATTTCTTTTAAACATTAAACAATTTCTTCTAATCAATCGAGAGTTTATAATTCCACCGCGGGTCTTTGAATTTTATAGCAATATTTCGCCTGTGCTTTATCTTGTTGCCAGAAGGAGAAGGAGAATTTGCGGAGCAATAATAATTTTTGGCATAATTAAAGCTTAGAGGGAACTTTATGAATTCACTAATTGATTTCGACAGGAAGATGTTGAAGCAGGGTACTCGTATTGCCGGCCTGGATGAGGCAGGCCGGGGAGCGCTGGCGGGTCCCGTATTTGTCGGTTGTATTGTAGTTCCCGAAGAGGTCTTAACGTCCAGGGGGATGATGGATCGCGTCAATGATTCCAAACAATTGAGCGAAGTATCCCGGGAGGAATTGTTCGCGGTTCTATCCGAGAACGAAAAAGTCGAGATAGGTATAGGGCAGTCGGATAACCGAGAAATTGATGAAGCAGGAATTAACGAAGCAGCAAAGCTGGCTGCGACCCGTGCTTTTAACTCCTGCTCGACCCCGGTAGATTTGCTGTTGCTCGATAGCGGTCTCGTGGTAGAATCAGAATCGACCTGTGAAACTGAAACTATGGAAAAGGGTGATGAGAGGTCCTTTCATATAGCAGCTGCGTCGATCCTTGCCAAGGTGGCCCGGGACAGGTACATGCGCTCCCAGGCGGCGGATTTTCCCGGATACGGCTGGAAGACGAACGTCGGGTACGGGACGGAAGAACACAGGCAAGCAGTGAAGGATAACGGCCTGACGTCCCTTCATAGAAAGAGTTATAATATTCGGTGAAATTGTTTGCTATAATCAGGCTACAACGTTATAATGCCTATAACTGCGGTGTTTTTTGGAAATTTAGTGATTGTCAGTGGATGAACGGACCGTCTTAGGTTTATCAAGGGAAGTTTGTCGAAGTTATTTAACTTAAATGTCCTTGAATTATAATTTGACGGTTTTATAATAATTTTCAGCTTAGGAGGCGGGACAAGATGTTCAATAAAAGGAATGAAAAAGTATTAAAGCTAAGTTTGAGTATTGTCTTGGTATTTGGCCTTGCATTTACCGTCTTCTTCACTACGGGTTACGCGCAGGAAGATGACAAGATGTTTTCCGACGTACCCAGTGATCATTGGGCCTATCAGGACATTCAATATCTGGCGGAAAGGGGGATAATTACCGGCATGCCTGGTGGAACCTTTAAGGGAGATCAGGCACTGACGCGCTACGATGCCGCTACTCTTGTGGCTAGAGCGATACGGTATCTCCAGAATAATTCCGGTTCGACGAACCAGCAGGATTTGAGCACTCTGGAGGATCTAGTCTACAAGTTGTCGGAGAGGGTGGACTCTTCGACTCAGACGGCCTCTAACTTACAGAGTAAGGTAAATAACTTACAGGCTCAGGTTCAGGAATTGCGAGCTTCTTCTTCCGGGCCGGAAAATTACGATCAACTTGTTCAGCGTTCGCAAAACAATTTCATTCTTGGCGTGGCTGGCCTGGTCATGGGAGCCGGTGCTCTGGCCTGGACTATTTTGATCGAATAACGGTTATTTCCCTTTGATTTAAAGGAAACGAGGTTATAATATTTACGGTGAGTTTTATTTTCGAGTTCAAACGGGACGATACAAGAAATACGCAAAATAAACTAAATACCACCAGCGGAGGTGATTTATGGCAAGTTTTCCCGCGGGTAAATCAAAAGAATGATCCGCTAATTCCTAGGAATTG
>CAZRDU010000049.1:4717-12013 GCA_964599005.1 uncultured Thermotogae bacterium | reverse complement strand
TTTTCTACCTTACTCGGTTCAATTTTCCCTGCCTGGAAGAACTCGCGGATCGGAATTACCGAAGCCCTGCGGAGCCGTTAGTTAGCCAATCGGAAAAAGTTCCCTCGAATTGATAAACTTATTAAACCATTAGCGGTTTCCGGTTTGTCTCCCTTCCAGCTAAAAAGTGATGAAATAAGGAATATCCCACCAGAAGAAGAATAACTTTCTAACGGCAGGGGTCACTCGGAGACCTCCGTCTCGACGTCAGCAATTTTTCCCCTGCAGACCCCTTCGTAACTCACGTTTGCCCCGGTCCAGCCCGCGTTGAAGACCAGAACAGCAAGACTTGCGGGGATAAAATAGGGACGCGCAGCGACAAGACCGGCACTTAAACCGGCCGCCAGCGATCCGCCAACTGCGATCAGAATAGTGGGCGCGCAGCAGGCAAACCCGGTTAAAAGGCCGGGAATCGCGGCAAAGAAACTCCGCACTGAATCGACGGAATTAGCGCTCTGCCCCCGGAACAGCTCGTAAAGCCCCATCGACAGGTTAACCCCGACCAGACCTCCCAGCAGACCTCCCAGCAGGAGATTGGGTATGGCAAGCTTTATCATCAAACTGGGGGTAAGATAAATAGCCGCAATCGGCTCCCAGATGAACGGAACCCTGGTCCTGAATACCTTTTCGGTCCAGCCAGTAACCAGTTCTACAGAGGGAATTGCTGCCTGGAAGGAGAGGTCCACGGTGGAAAAGTAAACGATATGCTGAATCGAAAACAGGTACAGCCCCATAAACAGCAAGCCAAGGAGAACCGCGCCAGTTGCGTACCTTGTCGTCCCCAGTACCGTTTTTACGCCCGGCCAGGCTCTGGTCTTAATCCAATTTATACCGGCTCCTGGCGTCTTTAGCATTTTTACCCCCGAAAGATTTTTATACCTCTAGAACTTCTGTTTCGGGATAAAATGAGTACCAGGAAAACCACATCGCGTCAAAGAAGGGGACCGGCTGCAGCTCCTGATCCGATAGCTGCCCTTCAAGCGGTTCCCCGGTCATCTTCCATGTGCTCCCGTCGGACTGGCTCACCAGGTTACCGTCCTGTTTGGCGAACTCCCTTGTTTCTCCGGCAACTTTCCGGGAATAAGCTCTTATTACGTCTAACGATTCCTCGTATACAATCAGAATCGGCTCTCCGCCCAGTTCCGTCTGAGTTAGTTCCGCTGATCGAAATTCGGCCTTGGGAACAGCCAGAGCACAGTCCCTGAGTTTAATCCCCGCTACGACTTTCTTCTGCGGGAATCGATCATTTTCCGCCATCACACCGTACATCGGATCGCCCTGCTGGTAATAGGAATTATCGTTCCGATAAGATCCGTAGGGATCGTTACCGTATGACCTGATATAACCGGTATCGCTCGTTAGTACGGAAGTATCGGGATGCTTATCCCTCCAGCGACTCCAGGTAGTCCAGACCACCGGGAAGAAATCCAGGCGGTCGCCCATGTGCGGTCCCTGGACGGATCGACCCAGGATCTGGGGCCAGTAACTATCGGTTCCCGTGGCACGATCGTACATCACCAGGTTACTGTTAAGAAGTTTCCCGGAGGTTCCGAACTCGCTTGTCTTACCCGCCACATTACCTCTATAACCAATTGCAGTGCCAGTTAAGGGGCAGTAAGTGACTGAAAGCTGATCTCCGTTTATCTCCTCGTTCACGATTTCGTGCCACACCATTACTATCTGAGGGTAAGCGATTTTTCTGCCCCCGTAATTTAACCCGAAAACAACGGAGTCTTCTTTCAGCAAATCACCGAGAGCTTCGTCTGCTTCTTCTGCTGACACGTAAACAGGTTCGTCTATAGGAGGTATTCCGTCGGGGGGAACACCTCCGCTCCTCACTTTACCCGCGAAAGTTTTAAGTTTATCCTCACCTATCAGGCATCTGGAGGACGCATTACTTCCATCCTGCCCAAAAGTGTTGAGCCCGGTAGCTAAGAGACTGGCTCCAATAAGCCCGGTCGTCTTCACGAAATCCCTTCTCGTAACTTTCTGGGTCATGGTAATCCCTCCACAATAGTAGACCAAATTACTCCACTTTTATTTATTCTACGGCGCGGGGGCGAGTTTTAAAAGGGGATCTTGAATGTATCTTCCTGGAAACAAGGGATTAGAAAATCAGGTTGAAGACGAACCCCAGCACCATGATGCCGAACCCGATTATTCCCCCGTAGGCAATTATCAGGTTTCTCTTCATTACCTGTTTTAGCAGGACGAACTGCGGTACGGAAAGGGCAGCTACCGACATCATGAAGGCGATGGACGTCCCGACGGGCAGACCTTTTCCGATCAAGCTCTCCGCCACGGGAATCACGCCCATTATGTTTGTGTAGATCGGGATCCCCAGTGCAGTGGCCGCGGGCACGGCAAGAGCTCCCTGAAGCGTATTCTGGATGAAATTCTCCGGCAGGAAGCCGTGAATCGCCGCTCCGAGCCCGACACCTATTACCACGTACGGGAAAATCCGGCCGACGATTTCCTTTGCATCCGCATATGCCTCCCGGAGGCGCTTTTTCGCGGATTTATTCGTGACATCCGCGTCGTCTCCATCCGCCGCAAAGTCGAAGTCCACGACGTAGCGTTCGAATCCAAGGATCTTGAGTCCGCTACCACCTATCATTCCGACCGTCAGACCTCCCAGCACGTAAGCAAGCGTCAGTTCCCAGCCAAACGAGCCAAAGAGGACGAAAACGGCGGCGGTATTGACCAGCGGTGAGACGGTGAGAAAGGTGATGGTCATGCCGAAGGGCACTCCCGCCCCGACGAAACCCAGAAAAAGCGGGACGGTCGAACAGGAGCAAAAAGGCGAGATAATTCCCAGCACTCCGGCTAAAACGTAGCCGACTATCGCCTTCTTTCCTTTCAAAAAATCCCGGATTTTTTCCGGCGGCAGGTAGGTCCGAAGGTAGCTGACGGCAAAGACCACACCGAGCAGAATAACGGTGATCTTCAGCGTATCGTAAATCCAGAACTCCAGCGAAGCCGCCAGCCGACCCGTTAGTCCGGTTAAGTTTACTAACTGAACCGCGATGTATTCGAACATACAGTTCCTTTAGCTTTTTTCAAGAAAGGACTTCCCGGATTTCCTCTTCCGAGGGGACCGTTCCCTTAAATTCTACTTCCCCATCCACTACCAGTGCAGGAGTGCTCATTACGCCGTAGCTGGCGAACTTCGCCGGATCCTCGACCTTTGCTACTTCAATCTCGTCTTCCATCCCCATATCCTCAACTATACTCTCGACGTCCTCTTTTAGACTTTCACACGTTGAACATCCGCTGCTTCCAAGTATTTCAACTACCATTTGACTTCACCTCTTGGTTTGTTAATTCTTCTGCAACTTTCAGCAAGTTATTTACTTTTTCTTTATCCCGAATTTCGCACTCTACCCGCTTGCCGACCCTCTCGGTCCTTATCAGTCCGACCGATTCCAGCTTCTTCAGGTGCCGGTAGATCACCGATCTATCCCTGTCGATGACGTCCTCCAGCTCGCAGTAGCAGATCGGTTCTTCCAGCCCGAGCAGGTACTCGATCAACTTCAACCTCGGCTCCGAGCCGAGTATTTTGAATAACCTATGCATTGTTGCACATCCTTGCACAAAAGTTAAGGTAGTTTCTCCTTATTGTCAAGGTTATCGTATTCACAATTATAAAATCCCGGGCTCTGATGTGAAAAAAGCAGACCGGGTCCTTCTGCCATCTTTGGTTAAATGCCTTCCCTTACAGAAAGAAATAAGTTCTTTCGGCATTGGACTTTTGAACTCGGACGGGTTTAACCCAACGGACCCCATGAACTCGACGAGCCCATAAACTCTTAACTAACCAACTTGCCTTTGACAGAAATATTTAGCAAAATTATCGTACCATGTTGACAGATCCTCAAAAACAAAAGCTAGGAAAAATACTGAGCAAGGCAAAAAGCGACGAAGATATTCTGGCGGTTATTCTCTACGGAAGTCGGGTTAACGACTCCCGTGAGGAAACTCGGGACTCGGACCTGGATATTTGCCTGGTACTTGAGGGGAAAAATGAGGGAAAAGGTGGGGAGGAAGAAGGCGGACTATTTTCCCGCAAGAGACTTGAGTACCTCTCCAGGATAGATCCGGAGAAGATCGACATTCAGATATTCCAACAGCTACCGATCTATATCAGAAAGAGAGTCCTGGAGGAAGGAAGAGTCAGATACCGGCGAGATAGAGAGAGATTTTACGGACTTGTGTATCGAACCATTCAGGAATATAACGACTTTGAACCACGATTGAGGGAATACCTCGAGGGTGTCAAACATGGCTAAACTCGACGAAGAAAAGGTATTGATCAAAATAGACCAAATGGAAGGTTATCTAGCTGAACTGGAAGGGGTGTTGCCGGAAAGGTATCAAGAATATCAGAGAACTGAAAAAAAACGATCAACTGAAAGGCTTTTGCAGCTTACGATTGAAGCGGCAATCGATATTTGCAATTTAATGGTTTCAGGGCTGGATCTGGGGCTTCCCGCGGAAGAGAACGACCTATTCGACAAACTGGCGGAAAAAGGAGTAATTACGGAGAAAATGAAGGAGAAACTCTATCGAATGAGAGGCTTTCGAAATATCCTCGTCCACGAGTATGCTTCTATCGACGATCAGCTCGTATTTCAGATAGCTAAAGAGAACAGGGAGGACTTTCGACAATTTTCCCGGCAAATTAGAGATCGTTTGAAAAAATAACTCGTCCCGGAGGCTCGTTCTCGCAATTCACACCCTAACGGCGTTGCTCGGGTAAGAAATATTTGAGAGGTTCAGTTAAGAACCCCGCCCGGCAGAGCGCGGTAATTGACTTACGTAACCGTCCTCAGTCATGCAGAAAAGAACCGAAACTACCTATTATGCAGGTTCTGATTGATGGTTAGGCCAAATTTTGCTATAATCATGTCGAATAATCATAATAAATAGTGATTAACTGACATGAAATTTGAAAAACTATTAAAAGAATTCTCGGATTCTCCCTTTTTTGAGTTAGAAGAAGTCCGACAAATTGCTACGAATTCCGAAAGTCATCTTCATAACCAGCTATCTCAATGGACCGGGCAAGGAAGACTGGTTCAACTCAGGAAGGGAAAATATCTTCTTGGCTCCCAATACAGGAAATTTACACCGCCTACTTATTATATCTCAAATTACCTTTACCGCCCTTCTTACGTCAGCCTTGCAACGGCCCTGGGGTACTACGATCTGATCCCGGAGGCCGTTGGAATAGTTCAAGCCGTTACGCCCAAACACGGCAGAGAATGGACAAATGATCTCGGTACCTTCAAATACAGATCGATCAAACAGGAACGTTTTTGGGGATATAGAGAGGACGTGCTAGACAGAATTCCGGCACAGAACCGTTTTTTTATTGCGGAACCAGAGAAAGCGATTCTGGACCTCATGTACTTTCGGAACGGAGAGTGGACAAAAGGGAGGATCACCGCAATGCGTTTCCAATCCTTCGAGAGGGTTGATTCCAATAAGTTAAAGGAATACTCCCAAAAATTTAATAGTCCAAGAATTGAAGAGGCGGTAAATCAATTCACGGAGGTTTATTCATCGGAGTTACCATCATGAAAGAAAAAGCTCTACAGGTAGCTAGTCAACAGGAAAACGCACAACAAAAAATCAACCACCTCAGAGAATATCTTCAGCATCTTATATTAAGAGAGATGTTTGAAATCGACTGGCTATCGGAACTAGTTTTTCACGGGGGTACTGCTTTAAGAATTTTACACGATTTACAAAGGTTCTCCGAAGATATGGATTTTCACCTGGGCCATTCAGTTAAAAACTATTCAGTCAACCCAAAGCTAGAAAGACTCAAGACCAGGTTAGAATTAAACGGTTATAAAGTTCAAATTAGCCCTTCCTCCGAGGGAAATGTTAAAAATCCTATTATTAAGTTTGCGGGCGGTTTACTTCACGAAGCGGGAATTACGCCCCACGAGAACCAAAAACTAAATATAAAAATTGAGATAGACACTAATCCACCAACCGGTTTTACTAATGAGAAAACCCTTGTAAACGACCACTTTCCCTTAGCTCTCAACCATCACGACAAGCCAAGCTTTATCGCGGGAAAATGCCATGCTGTACTACAGCGGGAATGGGCTAAAGGGAGGGACTTTTTTGATCTCCTGTTTTACTTAACCAGATGGAAGGAAGTTCAGCCAAATTTTGAATATCTAAATAACGCTCTTGCCCAGACGAACTATGATAAAAGTAGAATTACTCCGGAGAATTGGAAGGAAAGAATTCTGGAAAGAGTCAAAGAGGTTTCCTGGTCTACTGTAGAAGAAGATGTCGAGCCATTTCTTCTCAAGCCGTCAGATCAGGAGCTATTCTCGAAGCAATTTTTGATTGAAGAATTATCCGAATGATATCAACCCCGGTACTTTAATCAAAGCAGCCTTGGTGCCCGCGTTGAGGCGATAAGGTAGAGTACCCTTCGGTGGACTTTGGCGACTTTTCGGGTGCCGGGCCAACAGTATCGGAGGGATTAGTTGCAATATAGCCTATTTGGAAAAGAGCTTATGGATTCACTGGGCTCTAACTCAATTCATTCACCTTTTCAATACGTCCTCTTTCGAGCAGGACAACCCCCGGCCGTAACATTGCAGCTTTCCTCCTTGACCCTCGGTGGGGAGATTTTCGTCGGAATTCTTCGGCAATAACCCAATTACTAATCCGATCGTCATCTGGACCTGAGAGTCGTGAAGGAATTTAGTATTATTGTTCAGATAGTTACTAAAATTCCCCTTATTTTCTGGAAAAAGTTGGGGAAAAAGAGAGGTTATATATCTATGTCTAATTTTCCTTCTTCGACCTGGATAACGGTTATAATGACGATTCTAGTTTTGACGTTGAACTGGTTAGCAAAAAAGCTAGAAGAGAGAGGACCTACCTGGGTGATGATAACCATTCGAGCCGTACAGATCGGAGTTATAGGTTATTATATCTACCATATATATGGGATGATTGTGGGGTGAAGGGAAGAGTTGGTCTGAATTCTTTGAATTTTTTCCTCCTGGAGGTAAGTGGGTTGTGTCAAATTGTTAAGCCCTTTCCTTCTTTTTCACTTATTACGTCCGACACTTTGTTTTGATCGTCTTACTGAGAAGATTTGGGTCGTGGTTGAGGACCATGCCTGCGTGATAATCCTATCCAAAGTTGCTTTTATCAAAGGGGAAAGCTGGGTGCCTTCCGGTCTTTAAAGTGTGTTTGAGAAAATCTGGCAATAATCTAGCA
>CAZRDU010000049.1:0-4707 GCA_964599005.1 uncultured Thermotogae bacterium | reverse complement strand
GGATCTTGTTTTGCAAAAGACCAAAAAAACTACTTAAAAGGGGTTTTCTACAAGCCCCGTCCTTTGGGGCGGGATTCTTGACTCACCGGCAGGATGAGGGGAGTCAATTCAACCACTAAATAAAACCCTGATCTTCTAACAAATCAACAGCTTTTTCTTTCAAAAAATGTGTTTTCTTCGCCCCTTCATGTATTTTTGCGATCAACCTTTCATCAGCGTCTTCTTTCTCCACTACGCATTCATTATTTTTCATTTTTCTAATATATGAGATTCCTTTTACTTCTCCCAGTCTGTAATTTATGTAAGATTTATGGCTTATGCTGTCATGATCCTGAGGGACTAAAAGGCAACTGGAATCATCGCCAGTTTTCCCGCGCCATGTGGTGACGTTTAAAAGTAAAATACGATCCTCGCATTGTGCAGGGTCAGAGGAAACGATCCATAAATGTCCATCACGGCAAATATTTAGGAAGGCTTTACCTAGATAGGGGTTCAAGGGGTATTAGTTTTTGTTACTGGTTAATCTCTCTAGTTCATGGGTGTCTTCGGCGTTCTGCCGTATTGCTTCTTTTTCTTCGGATAAATTTACTCGGTCTACTATATCCGAGAGTGGTATGGGATTGGAAGTATTGCAATCAGGCTCGTTTTTCTTGTATTCTGCAAAAGTATGGGTAAGATCGATCATATCACCTAAGCTATTTTCTTTGTACTTTTCCCACATCTCTTGCAGTTTTTCTAACTCATAAGGGCAGAGGTCTTCTTCGCCAGGATCTCTTTTCAACTTAATATCATACCCATCCCTTTCGAAATAATCTTGCCATTGGTCAGTTATCTCGTTTTTAATGTGATCATAAATACCGCTAAGGACAGGACCGCTTTCCATAGCGTGTGGCTGGTCCCCGGTAATTGGATAGCCGGTTTCCTCTAAGCTCTCGACATCTGCAATATAAAGTAGTTTTAGCAGCCAGGTATAATTTTTAGCTCTGTCATCAGTATGTTTCAGCAAGAAAGCCACTGCCTGAATAGCTTTATTCAGGTTAAACTGGAAGGAGTATTCGGACATGGACTCCTCACCTCCCGAAGGCCACCATTAATAAAACTTAACCTGCTAAAATAATCATATACTTTAATTGTGCTTTGTGCAATCTCTGAGCCCCCCATACTGGTTCGGTAAGGGTTTTCCAAGATGGATAGTCACTCCGAAGTTCCAAAACTTGGATAACGAGTTACGGTAAGACGTGTTCATCGCATACCTGTTGCTTCTACTTTAAAACACGGAACGTAATTAATCTACCGCTCATCCGAGGTCCTCAAAAACTTACCCCCGGGAAAGAGTATCCCCGGATTCGTAGTTTTCCGGGGCTCGTTTTCCGATACTGGTCCAGTTACTCCTCGCTCGGGCGACTTCGCTCCCGTCGCCCTTCCTGATAATCCTGTGGTAGATCGTCGTTCCTTCCTCGTTCGTCTCTACCAGGAGCTCGTCCCCGGGGTGTAGCTCCCCTCGATACTCTATGTCGAAATCCTCGAGTTCGTGAGAAGAGAAAAACTCCATTGGGAGTCCATCCGCCATCCACCTGACGTACTGGATATTGTTGGCGTGATAGGAAGCGTCCAGATGGGAAAGAGAAACGGAGTCTGTGTACCCGCGCCATCCGTTTTCGGGCAAGGTCAAGTCCGGTTTCTCTCGTCCTGAAGGCTCATCCAGTGGAGGGAAGTCAAACTCCTCCGTCATCCTGTCCAGCCTCTGAGGCCGGCGAGAATTGACGTCGAGACTGACCCAGGCGGTGTGGGCTTTCAGGAGGACCTCGGAATCCGCATCGGTTATGACGAAATCGCGATAAAAGTACAAACGGGTCATCCCGGCTAACGATGTGTGAACTTCAATCGCGTCGCCGTACCGGGGCCTATCCTGTAGAGTAATCGACTCCCAGGAAAGGGCGAAGATAAGGTTCGCCTCTTCCAGGCTAGAGTAACCTATCCCGAGGTGTTCTGCGTGTCTCCAGGCCGTCTCCTGGGTGAACCCGAGTAGCTCCATGGGGTCGGCCTTTCCTCCGGGGGCCAGGTGCTGGAACTTGATCCGATATTCTTCCGTCCACTCTGCAGGAGAATTAGCAGTATCATCCATCATTATCGTCACGACCTTGAGTAAGTTCGTCGAGTCAATCTGGCAAATATATTTACCGGAGATTGATTCGCCAGACAGTTTAAAGATGGTAAACCCTGAACCGAGTATTGGCAAGACGGATAATTCCATAGATAAATTCAGTAGCAAGCGACCTACCATCCTCGGCGAACTCTGAAACCTCTCGCCGGACCGGTATTACATTCTGAAGTCGTTATCACTTCCAGGGAAGATCTTCTCTAGTTCTAGTTCGGATTAACTCTCCCGCAGATTATTGTTATTACACCTTACTGGCCCAACTATCTTGTAACGGCTCTTTATTTAATTGAACGGTTGAAAAAATGATTTTTGGTTGTTATGATCTTTTTAAGTTAGTAAATGTAAACTAACAAAAAGGAGAAATTATGGCCAGAAAAGATACCGAGACGCGACAAAGAGAAATTATAGAGGCAACTCTCGAACTCCTCGCGGAGAGTGGAACCCAGAACCTGACGACGGCTCATATCGCCGAGCGGGTCGGAATCTCGGAAGCTGCACTTTATCGCCATTTTGATGGAAAGTTCGATATAATTGGCTCCAGTATAAAGTTCGTCGGGAAAAGGATGAGGTCAGAATTATCAGAAATTCCGGAGGAAAAATCAGCAAAAGAAAAGCTCAAAATGGTATTTTTCCGTCACCTGGAGTACATTGGAAACCACCCGGGAAATGCCAGGTTGCTCTTCTCGGACGATATTCATTTTGATGACCCAGAACTTCGGAAACTTCTTCGGGGTATAGTGAAAGGGAGAAAGAGTTTTATAAGAGAAATAATTGAGGAAGGTCAACAACAGGGAGCAATAAAACCCGGTATGGACCCCGAGGGAGTAGCGTTAATGTTCATCGGTCTAATTCAGTCCAGAGTCCTTTTATGGTCTTTATCCGGCAGGGGTTCTTCATTAACCCGGAACAGTCAGAAACTCTGGGAAGTATTCGACGAAGCTATAACCTCTTAATTTTTTTTGAATTAAGTAAGTGAATATTAACTAACTAATCGGTAACAAGGAGGAGAAGTAATGGATATCAGCCAGAAACTAACTGAGTGGCTTGAAAGCTTATCAGGAATAATAACAAATTTCCCAAAAACGACTATTGCCCTGGTCCTGATAATAACGCTGTTTTTCGGGTTCTGGATTCCCTCTCTGGAAATAGACAATTCCGTCGACGACATGTTACCGTCCTCGCATCCGGCAAAAGAGCTTTACGACGAGGTCACAGAAACCTTCGGAGGAACGGACACGATAATAGTTGCCTACAGAAACGAGGATATTTTCAGCATGGAAACCCTTTCCAGAATCGACGAATTGACGGAAGAATTCAACCAGGTTGAAGGCGTAGACGATGTCCAGAGCATCGCGAACTCGAAGGAAATGGAAAGCTCAGGAGGAACTCTGCAGGTCTCCGAACTTATCCCCGATTCGGGAGTTAAACCGGAGGACGTCCCGGAAATCGAAAATTACGTGAAGAACTCCAAAACCCTGAGGGGAACTGTCCTCTCCAGCGACGGCAAATACGCCGGATTTCTGGTTGAACTATCGGAAGACGCTTCGGATAGTTCGGTCAATAGCGAGTTGAACCGGATAATTAACGAGGAAAGAAACCCGGAAAACTTTTACGTCGCTGGCGGCCCTGCGGTAAATGCGGAAATGACGTCGTCGATGAAAAGCGACCTCGTCACCCTGATCCCGATAGTCGTTGGGGTCCTCGCCCTGGTACTCTACCTCACCCTCAGGACGGCCGGCGGAGTCTATATTCCCTTATCCGTCGTCTTGCTGAGTACGATCTGGACGGTTGGCCTGATGGCGCTGACCGGGACGGAGATGTCGATGATCTCCACCACATTGCCAGTAATGCTGGTAGCGATCGGGGTGGCTGACGCAATTCACATTCTGAACGACTACTACCACAAGCTGGGAGAAGGAGAAAAGCTAAAAGAGGCGATAGATACCGTAATCAAGCACATAGGGACGGCGATCGTCCTGACCAGCGTCACCACGGCCGTGGGGTTCCTCTCGCTAACTACTTCCCCCGTCAGCCAGGTGATGGAATTCGGTATCTTTATCGGCTTTGGCGTGATGGTGGCGTTGATAATCTCGATTACCTGGATCCCCGCCTTGCTATCCCTGACTGACCACGCGGAAGGGAAAAGGAAAGGTAGTCGAGAAGAGGAATCCGGAGAACAGGGAAGCCAGATTCTGGCGAATCTGGGCGGGTTCGTCGTGGATCATAAAACGGCCATTCTCCTCATCGGGATACTGATTCTGGGAATAGCTGCTTATGGGGCGACGCTGCTAACTGTGGAGACAAATACGCTGCGCTTCTTCCGACCGAATAGCGAGATCCGGGAATCGACCGAAGTCATTGACCAGAGTTTCGGCGGCTCGGAAAACCTGTCCATAGTGGTAAGTGGTGACATAAAGGATCCGGAGGTACTGAACGGGGTCCTTAAACTGCAGGAAAAACTGGGTGAAATCGATCAAGTTGGTTACTCTATGTCAATCGCGAACCTGATAACCGAGATAAACAATGCCTTAACGGGAGAGAGAAAA
>CAZRDU010000048.1:0-12119 GCA_964599005.1 uncultured Thermotogae bacterium | reverse complement strand
GGTGCCGTGTTATCTTCCCTCGTCCCGCTGGTTGTACCATTGATAATTAGCCTTTAACTCTCCCCAGTATAGAAAAACAAACGAGGAACTCTCTCCGGTCCTTTCGCGGTGGGGATCGACTTCAGATGAAGGGTGAAAAACAAAATCAAAATCCTGAAGTCAATGAGAAGATAAATAAATTACCATTTCGTAGGGAACACATAGGTGTCCCCTACGAAACAGTTAACCTCTTTGTTAAATTACTTTAACACACAAACACTGCCTTCAGAACCCAACAGACGTCAGTTACGAATGCGGGCTATTTGAGGCCAAGTTTATCCAATCAATTAATCTTTTTCGATTTTTAGATCTCCGGAGCTGGTTTCGACGGCTTTTAGACTCTCTCGAACTCCCTCTTTCAGGTTCTTCCCGGTCTTAAATGCGGGGACTACTTTGCTCGGTACCTTGATCTTTTCCCCTGTCTGCGGGTTGATTCTTTCGGTTGCTTTCCTTGACCTGGTTTCAAATTTGCCAAAACCCGTCAACAGAACCTCTTCGTTATTCTTCAGTGCCTCGGTAATAATATCAATCACCGAATCCAGAGCCTTCTTAGAGTCCTTCTTGGTAAAACCTGTAGCCTCACTCAGTCTGTCGACAAACTCGCCTTTGTTCATGTGGAATTTAACCTCCTGTTGGGTTTAATTTATAAAACTAAACCGTAATGTGGATTATAACGGTGTCTAACCATAAAATCCAAGTATAAACGGAAAAACCGGGCAAATACCGCAATCCTTGCAACCAACCACACACATTAGGATAACTTTATATCAATTCTACAGAGCTTTTCAAGGGTTTTACCGGGAAAAACCCCGATAACTGTTGTACAAAGCGGAAAATCGGTTAACATTGACAATATTCAAAGAAACTCGGAATAAAACAAGGTAAAGCGCCACGAAATATTTTATATCACAGATAGTGATGGGAATGCAACCTTAATCAAGAAGTTCTGGTTCTATCAAAACGTAAGTACAAATTTCATCGCGATCATTATCTCAATAGCCAGGCACTTAAGCGGGAGCAAGACATATTAACATGAAAGTAAATTTTATCCTCAATCCGGTTGCCGGTCGTGGTCACTCGCTGGAAGTTCTGCCCCGGATAAGGAAAATACTGGACGAAATGCAGGTGGAATACGAAGTCCACCGAACCCAGTATTCCGGTAACGGCTCGGAGCTGGCTCGGGAGCTGGAAGGAAAGGGGGAGGTAATTACAGCCATCGGGGGCGACGGTACTGTTCGCGAGGTTCTCAACGGTGTTAGGTCCCCGAGGACACCGATCGGGATCATTCCGGCGGGTATGGGTAATGACTTCGCCAGGAGTCTTGGAATCCCGTCAAACCCGACAGAAGCAACCAAGTGTATTTTAAATTTTAACAGAGTAAAAGTCGATCTGGGTTCCGAGGGCGGTAAACTGTTCAACGTCATGGGGGTAGGATTTCCAGCCGATGTGGTAAAGACGATAAACAGGTACAAAAACGGCTTCATAGACGGATCGATTATATATTTACTGGGGCTCCTGCGCTCCCTAACTCAATTAAAAACTTACAGACTCCAGCTGGAGACGAATGGCGAATCAAGTGAAATCGATGCCAGCGCCGTTTTCGTGACAAATTCAAACTTTACCGCGGGGGGAATAAACCTCGTCCCGCACGCGAAATTGAGGGATGGCCTGCTGGACGTTGCCGTGATTTCCGATGTCGGTAGAACGGAGCTGGTGCTGGCATTAAAGAAGGCCTATCAAGGAACCCACGTAAACCACCCCAAAATTGAGTTTTACCGGGCAAAGTCAGTAAACATCAATTCAGGGGATAAATTGCCCCTGATGTTTGACGGCGAGCTGGAAGGAACAACTCCCGCCCGGCTTGAAATAGCACCGGAAGCTCGTACATTGATCGCCCCACCGGAAAGTACGGACACCAGCAGCTAATCCAGTTCTATCACAGTCCGGTCGATAACCGATTTATTTACCTTCAGGTTTACATTACAACCAACCCTGCCAGCACCGGCTTCCCGGTCGACTCGAGCTACTTCTATTGTTTCTAGTACCAATTCTTTTTCTTTTACTGAAACTCTAACGTAGTGCAGGGAATCTCCCCGGGCTCTTTCTGAAAAATCGAACCGGGACTTCATCTTACCCGTCGGAGCACCTCCTCCCCCCGTGACAACATAAGTTACGCCGTTCTTAACTATCCTTTCGTAAGAGTGAACGTG
This sequence comes from uncultured Thermotogae bacterium, assembly GCA_964599005.1. Lineage (GTDB taxonomy): Bacteria > Bipolaricaulota > Bipolaricaulia > M55B111 > M55B111 > JAGXLP01. The sequence goes on along the minus strand of CAZRDU010000048.1, from coordinate 9,870 downwards.
ACCGTTAAAAACCAGATCCACCCCGTATTCTTCGAATAAACTGCCCCAGCTGTCGGCCAGTCCGGAGTCCGCTCCGGTCGAGTACTCCGATGAGTAAATCGGATGGTGAAATAGCACAACGGTAAATTGCTCTGTCTGATTTTTCAATTCATTTTTCAGCCAGCTCCGCTGGTCCATGAAGTTTGCTAGTCCTATCTGGTCCGCGTTAGAATCAAGGACTACGAAATTCACGTCACCGTATTCGAATGAGTACCATTCCTCGTCGTAATCCCCACCTCCGGTCGGTAACGAGAAAGCTTTGTAATAGCTATCGTCGTTCCTCTCGTGGTTCCCGAGAACGGGCAACAGGGGAGTCGACTTGCTGAACGGTTCAATTGCCCAGAAAAAATCGGCCCAGTTAGGAGAAACAGGGCTTTCAACGAGATCGCCAGTGTGAAGGACGAAGGCGGGATCCATCGGATCCAGTGCCATCTCCGAAGCCACCAGTCTATGTCTTCGGGGGCAAGTCCTGGTATCACCGTAGACGAAGAAGGAAAACCCTTTCGGATCTTTTTCCAGGCTGCCGAAGTAATTCGTCTCTACGGCTCCTGGAACCGATTCAACCCGATAGACGTACTCAGTTCCCGGAACCAGACCGGTTAGAGGAACGTGATGAAATAAGACGTCCTCGTTCTCCCTGATTGATTCCCGGGTTTTTTCTTTCCGGGCAAAGTAACTGGCTCTTGCAAAAGAGACGTCTCCGGTTCCCTTCCGGTCAGACTTCCAGTTAACCACTGTCTCCAGTTTTCCGTTGATGGTGAGATAAGGTCCCCAGTACTTTTCTATATCCCCTTCAGACCCGGCCAGAACACTCAGGCTAAGCGATCCCAGTACCAACAGACTCAAACATATGACGGCGACAGTCGCCAAATTAGTCTTTTTATTTCGGAAATACATGAAATCACCTCAAAATGTCTCGGCGTTTTTGAAAAAACCCGGAAGGCCCGGATTTTCGTTAACCCGATCCGGACGCACTCTTCTCGACAATCCCCGTCTCTTCCCGGAATTCTCCCATCAACGAGTACATCCGCTGGAGAGACATGAGCCAGGAAAGTGTCGATTCCGCCCCCTGGTTTTCATTGACCCGGGAGGGATGAAGCCCGTCCCTGCATCCGCCAGTACGGAAATCGTAAAGCGAGATCCCCAGATCATTCTGGCCCAGGAACCAGTTGAAGGTCAAATAGACGTTATCCAGATAAGTATCATCGCAGGTCGCCTGGTAAGCCTGCCAGTTCGCGTCTATCAGCGCGGCCGCTTCCACAGGCTGTTGATCAAAACTGGCCCTTTTCTCGTCCCTCACGAGCCATCCGTCGTTGCCGATCAGGGAGAGGTTGTTCTTTTTCGGATTAACCTGAAGTTCCATCAACCAGTGCAGGCTGCGCAGGCCCCACTTTTTCATCGAATCGTCCGACGTGAAATCACCCCAGCGAATCAGCGCCTGGGGCAGGCGGGCATTTTCGTAAGTCACGCTATCCTCAGGCCATACCCAATCTTCGTCGCTATTATCTTTAAACCTCTGCAGGAGTCTTCCCGCTAGATCCGAACCGACCAGCCTGGTATTCCTGTCGCCGCCAAACTTCTCCAGGTAGTTTTTAATCCCCATAATCGAAAAAGCCCAGGCTCTGGGAGAAGTAAAATCACTAATCGGGTCCAGCACCTGGTGAAATAACTGGTGGCCGTAGCCGGCCAGGTCCTCGTTCGGCCGCTCCCCGACGAGCTTGCCTATTGCCCAGATCAATCGGCCATGGGCGTCTTCCGTCTTCTCTTCTTTTTCCCACTCTCGATTGTAGGAAAGCAAATTGCGGACTTCTCCTGTCTGACCGTTAATCGCCGACCCGAGGAACGAAAGATAAGTTCGCAACAGCTCAAGCGCGGATTCGTCGCCAAAATTCTCCCACTGGTTCAGTGCTACTATCGCAGCCCGAGCGTTATCATCGGTAGTATAGCCGTACTCCCTGTTCGGCACGGTGTAAGAAGCATGCTGATATATCCCGGTTCCATCCGTCAGCGCTTTAAGGTGTTTCAATTTTATCTCGGGGAGATCGGGCAAGCTATCACTCGGATCTACCCGCTTCCCAACGGAGATTTCGAGATCCTCCTGGTACTTGTTGATTGCTCTGTTGTAAGACTCCTGATACATCTTGGCAACGTTATTCCAGACCATATCCCGGCCAAATTCGTAAGCAGCGCGCCTCATTTGTTGACGCTTGCTTTCATCCCTGAGTAAATGGTTAATCGCTTCCGCCGTCGCATCAGGGTCCTCGAAAGGTACCAGAGTGCCTCGACCATCGGATAAGAGCTCTTCTGCATACCAGTAAGGAGTGGAGACAACCGCGTTTCCCAGCGCCACCGCGTAGGAAAGGGTCCCCGAGGATATCTGTTCTCTCGAAAGATACGGCGTCAGGTATATATCGCTCGTCACGAGGTATTTCTCCAGTTCGTCCAGCGGAACGAACATCTCGTGGAAAACCACGTTGTCCCTCAGTCCTCTTTCCTCCACGAGTCTTTCCAGTTTTAACCTGTATTCCTCCCCCATTCTTTCTTTTACGTGAGGATGAGTTGCGCCCAAAACGATATAGAGGGCATCCGGAAACTCCGCGGCGACCTTCTCCATCGCCTTTATCGCCACCTCTATACCCTTATTTGGGCCCAGTAACCCGAAAGTTAGTATCACGGGTCTTCCTTCGACTCCGTAATCCTCTTTGTAATAAGACGTATCCATGAACGGAACGTCCGGAGCACCATGAGGTATCATAGTCACCTTATCCCGGGGCACATCGTAAACTTCTTCCAGTAAATCCTTGCCTTTGTTGGCCAGAACGACGACTTCCGTGGAACCCTCACAGACCTTTTGCAGGACCTCGCGCTGGTGATCGGATGGTTCTTTAAGGATAGTATGTAGGGTAGAAACCACCGGTTTCCTGATTACATCAAGGAAGGTCAATAGATTATCCCCGTCCTCGCCGCCAAATATCCCGTACTCATGCTGAACGTTAACTACCCGGGTGTCTGACAGATTAACGTAATCCGCCGCTTTTCGATAGTCCATTCTGTTCATGGAGTTGATTTCGAAACCAACTTCCGTGTCGTAGTCGTAACCCTCTGAATTATCATTCAGGGCAGCTATACTAACTCTGCCCTGCGCGGAAAGATCTTCACCGTATTGCTGCGAGACGCTACTCGCAAGATCTCTGGTAAACGTTCCAATACCACACTTTCTCGGCGGATAAGTAGCTAGAAACGTTACTGGCTGTTTCCGCAATTTATCTTCTGCCATAATGCAAACCCCCTTGTCACTCTTTAAACTTAAGCTGGACGATTTTTCTGTATGACTCTCAACAGGTCTTGATGTAATCCAGCAACTGATCCAGGTCCGCTGTCGCCAGACCAATGCTGGAATCGGCGGCCCCGTAATAAATTCTTAACTCCCTTTTCGCCTCATCGACTATTGCCCCTGTAGGAAATACAACCCCCGGCACATCTCCTCTGTATTCGTAGTCCTCTCTCGGACCCATAACCCAGGGATCGCACCTTTTAATAACTTTTGTAGGATCTTCGAGATCCAGCAATGCCAGCCCGACCCGGTAAAGACTACCGGAAGCCGTTTCCCTGACACCGTGATACAGGATCAACCAGCCATCTTCCGTCTTTATCGGCTGTGGCCCAAGTCCGACTTTTGCATCGTCCCACCAGCCGCTCCGTCTGGTTAACAGTATTTCATGGTCGCCCCAGTGAACAAGATCGGGGGAAAAAGATATCCAGACATGTTGTTCTCCCCGAACTATCGGTCGATGAATTAGGACGTACCTATCGTCAAACTTCCCGGGAAAGAGAGAAGCGTCTTTGTCTTCTGGCGACAGGAGAACGCCCTGCCTGTCAAATTCCTCGAATCGATCCGTAAAAGCCAGCGAGACCTGAGGTCCGGCAGGAGAAAAGGAAGTATACACCACGGCAAATCTTTCATTGGGCTCGAACCAGACTACCCTGGGATCTTCCAGTCCCCACTGCTCCTCGTGAAACTCTTTAGACCGGGAAAAGGTCGGTTCGGAGTCAACCCTCCAGTTCGTCTTACCGTCATCACTTCGAGCTACAGTAAGATGTGAAAACCCGCGACAGTCCTCGACACGACAGAGCAAAACAGTTTCATCTCCCAGCTGCGTAGCTCCCGGGTTAAAGACTGAGTTTATAACGTATGGCCATTCACCGGCCTCGAGTATCGGATTTCCCATATAACGACTAAATAATTCTCTCGGATTTCTATCCAATTGTCCGTACATTATTACCTCTTTTGATAAGTTCGTTGATAATAAATTATATAACTCCCTTACCCGCTATTCCAATAAGAGCGAATTGACCGCTGGAAACTCATGTCAATAGCTAACCAGCTGCTTTATCGTTGATATTTAGCTAAAGAGAGATTATATTAGCTTAAAGTAACGGGAAATTGACGGGGTCACAGCAAACCCCGTTAACTAAGGAACCATTTTACCCTATAATTACGTTCAGGAATCTATCAGGAAAGCTTTCAATTGCTTTGCCTGGAATTAACGGGCAGATTACGGGTATAGGGTTTTGTGAACTCCGTTAGAACCGGGTAGCTTTTTCAACGAGTACCGACTTGCTTGGATGAAAACAAACTAAGTTAGCAATATAAATCGACTTCAGCGTGAGGCCGGCGTTAGTTAAGGTTATAATTTTTTGGGGTGATTTTCCTGGTTCTATACAGAACTCTGCGCGGATATCTTGAAGAATTAGCTCCCTCTTACCTCGAAGCCGACTGGGACAATTCGGGACCTCAGGTTGACCCGAACCGGGAAAAGGTAGAAAAGCTGCTTATCGGTCTCGACCCAACTCTGGACCTTATCCTCCAGGGAGCAGAGACTGGAGCCGACCTCCTGCTAACACACCATCCGCTCATCTTCTCGGGGCTCGACAAAATCGACAGGAATACGCTCACCGGAAAGAAAATCTTCTCGCTGATTGAGAACGAACTCGGACTAATTTCCATCCATACTTCCATGGATCAATCTTCAAGGGGAATATCCCAGGGGCTGGCCGAGAGATTAAAACTAAAATCCACCCGACCATTAAAGCCGATCACTGGTACAAATTTGTTTAAATTAGAGGTGTTTGTTCCAGAGGAGCAGGAGGAAAAAGTCACGAAGGCTTTACTGGAAGCCGGAGCAGGGGAGATAGGAAATTATAGCGATAGTTATTATCGGTCCAGGGCAGAAGGTAATTTTAAACCGGGAGAATCAGCCGACCCTTACACGGGGCGGCAAAACGAAACCGCATCGACCGAAGAAGTCAAGCTCGAGTTTCTCCTGAAGCGAAAATACCAGGACAGGGTAACATCCACCCTAAACCGCGTTCACCCTTATGAACAGCCGGGTTTTTCCCTGGTTAAAACGGAAAGAAGAGAAGACGGCGTCGGACTGGGGCGCCTCGGCAAATGGGACGGGAAAAAGAGTATGAACGAAATACAATCGCTAATAGAGAACTCATTGAACGTCAGCTCTGACGAGATAAAACTATCGGGAGCTCCGACCGAACCGGTTGAATGGGTCGGGACCTCCCCGGGCGCCGGCGGCGAAGCCGTAAAGCCCACCCTGCAATCGGGCGCCAAACTACTTATAACCGGCGAACTGGATTATCACGAAAGGGGAGACGCCGTGGAAAACGGCCTGGCCGTTATAGAAGTCGGCCATTATCACTCAGAAAAGGTATTCATGGGATGGTTACGCGACCTATTACGGGAAAAATTTACGTCGAGTGAGCTTACCATCGAGCTTTACGAGGAGGAAGATAAGAGTTGAATCAGAAAGTTAAAAAACTTCTGGAATTACAGGAAATCGATAACTCGATAAGGACGAAGGAAAGAAGGATCGATAGCATAATGAAGAAAAGAAAGAACTTGAAAGAAGAGATCGAAGAAATAAAGGAAAAAGAGAAAGAACGAAAAGATCGTCTGGAGGAGTTAAAAGAAAAAAGTCAGAGAAAGAACGAAAGGGTCGACGAGCTTCAGGGGAAGATAGAGGAATACCAGGAAAGACTGGACGAGGGAATTATCAGCTTTAAAGAAACCGAGGCGCTCGAGGAAAAAATCGAACACTCTACGGAAAGAATGGAGAAGCTGGAAGACGAAGCTATTGACATCATGATGGAAATAGACCGCAGGGAAGAAGAGCTAGAAGAACAAGAATCGGAGTCCCAATCCAGCATTAACGATAAAACGGGAAAAATCGAAGAGCTTAAGGATGAAAAGAAGGAAACCATAGGGGAGTTAAGCGAGCTGGAAGACAGAAAAAAAGAGGTAAGAAAGGAAATTCCCGAAAGACTGATAAGCCAGTACGATAGACTGAAAAAGACCACCAATGAACCTGTCGTGCAAATTAAGAACGGGGTCTGTCAGGGCTGTCAGATGTCCGTAAGCAAGAATACGGTCAAACAGGCTCGTAGCTCTCAGGGGATAGCAACCTGTGAAAATTGTTCTAGAATACTATACCTCAGGTAAAAACCCGTCATTTCTGGCTTCAGTTATTATTCTTAGCCTGATCGGTGTTTTTCTGAGTTCAATCGGATCTTACCCGATTTCCCTCCCAAAGAGAATCGGCAAAATTAACGATTACGGCAACGTACTTACAAGAAGTGACCGGCAAAAACTCAGCGATAAGCTGGATCGACTTAACGGTAAAGGGATAGACCTGATCCTGCTTATCTCTACTCGTGACCCGTACCTAAACCCAAATATTTTTACTTCAAAAATCAGGGCAAAATGGGGTATCCGCGGGGAAACAGCTAAAAGTTTAGTCGTATTCGTCAGGGAATCGGACAAATGGGCAGTCAGAATCTTCCTGACGACTAAAACCACCAATCTCTTTAGTCCGGAAGGCTTGACAAAATATCGTGATAGCCTGGAAACGAAAGCGGAGGCCGGAGAGATCAGGTCGGGAGCCATGTACGCGATAAACCATCTTTATCGAAAAGCTTTCCCTCCAGTAAAAACAACCGGTTCCGAGAAAAACGAAAAAAACGGGATGGGCTGGATCTATATCGTATCGGGTATAGCAGGCGGAATACTTTTACTTGGGGTATTACTCCGCTGGGAAGGGATGAACAGGTGTCCTCGTTGCGGAAGTCGACTAAAAACGTCAAAAGGTAACCGAGAAGGAAAAGAAAAGTACTGCCCGGAATGCGGTTACAGGGATTGAAAAGGGGAAGTGGATTAAATGGCTTTTAAAGAATTATCCGCCGAAACGTTAAAAAAGGTCCTCTGGACGACAATTTTTCTTGCCTACGCCGGCCTGGTATTTTATTCGCTCGTTAGCCCTATAGGTAAAGGGGCTCCACTCGTCAGCTTCCCCGGAATTGACAAGCTGATTCACGCCGTAGAATTCGGGTTATTCGCCCTTATAGCGTACTGGACGCTCGGTTATTATCCCCGAAAAGGGGGAAGATCAAAAACCGTAATAGCTGTCTCTCTACTTTACGGCAGTATAACCGAACTAACTCAATACTTTATACCCTACAGAACCGCCTCTCTTCTGGACCTGGCCGCGGATCTTTTCGGTATTATAGCGGGCCTGGCGGTAATGATGATTGCCAATAAATATTTCCGGGCGCGGTCGAATCAGGGTGAAAGGTATGGCTAGGGCGGGTGGATTCGAACCACCGGTCCAGGGACCAAAACCCTGTGCCTTACCCCTTGGCCACGCCCTATATAAAAGTTAAAATTCGTCAGTAAAACTCAAATCCTCGATATCGGATTCTTCCTCTTCCTCTTCCTCTTCGCTCTCTTCTACGGCCTCACCAACTGCCTCTAGTTCCTCTTCTTCTTTTTCGTCTCCCCCGACTTCTTCTCGGTACTTTTCCAGTACCTTTTCCTCTAACTCCAACCTGAAATCGTTGTCGATCGGGTGGGCGGTGTCGCGATATTCCCCATCCCCTACTTCTCTGCTGGGCATGGCTACAAACAGCCCGTTGCTTCCTTCAATGACCTTCACCGAATGAATGATGAATACATCGTCAAAAACGACAGAACAGAACGATTTAAGGTTCCCCTCGTCCTTCATCGGTCTTATTTCGACTCTAGTTATTTCCACGGTAAAACCTCTCCTTTTGTCTATTCGTTTGGGTTGAAAAATGTTATCACACCGGCCCCCCTATTTCAACAAAAGAGATACAGTCACTGAAATCCCGCTCCCGTGAAGCAGTAACAATTTGGGAGAAACCCCCGGTACTTCCCGATTCCCATAAGTCACGGAAGAAAAGTTGCAAAATACTCCTTCAGGTCGATAATTTCATAGTCAAGGGTAGTTAACGTTAAACTAAAACAAAGATCCTTGAATAAGGTTTCCATAACAGGAGGTCGATCGCGTTGAAAATGTATACTACCGGTGAAGCAGTCGGCGAAGAGATCGAACGGAGTATGGGGTTAGTTAGGGGAAATACCATTCGGGCAAAGAACGTGGGCCGGGATATCCTGGCGAGCTTCCGCAACCTGGTAGGAGGGGAAATCAAGGACTATACGGAGATGCTGACCGATGCAAGGGACGAAGCGGTAGAACGGATGGTAAAGCAAGCGGAGGATATGGGGGCGGACGGAATCGTAGAAGTACGGTTTACCACGTCGGAAACCATGGGTGGGGCGGCGGAAATTCTCGCCTACGGGACCGCCGTAAAGTTCAAATAGATTTGAGCCTTTAACATAATGGCGATAAAAGAGCGGGGCTTCTGCGACGTTATATTAATTCAGCCCCGGCTGATGCGGGAGTCGTTGAAGCTTTACCCGCACTCCACTAGAATTGTTTAACCGTTCTTGAGTATTGGTCTCTCCTTCTCCATCTTTTAGATTAGAGACTAAAGAGGTAAAATGTTGACACTGGGTTTTGATACTGCAACGAATGCCGGTACAGTGGGATTGGTTGATGGAGGGGAGGTCAAAGGCGAATATACTTTCAAGGCGAAAGAAAGCCAATCGGAACGATTACTGGATTCCATAGATTTACTGTTAAAGAAGGTCGGACTAGAGATCGGGGACGTGGAAAAAGTAGCGGTATCTCGCGGTCCGGGCTCTTTTACCGGACTCAGAATAGGCATCAGTACGGCGAAAGGTATAGCTCATGGCCTGGGAATTCCGATCGCAGGTATTCCCTTAACCGACTGCTATTATAGCAGGGTGAAGGATTATTCCGGTCCGGTCTGCACTTTAATAGAGGACAGGCGAGATCTAGTTTACCTGGCAGGATTCGACGGAAACGGTGACAAAATAGTCGAAGAGAAGTCACTCTCAGTCGACAAGTTGAAGGCCGAGGTAATACCCGGACTAAAAAAGACTGAGGACCCGGTCCTGCTCGTTGGAGACGGTGCACAACGTCATAGAGAAGAGCTCGAGCAAATGGAAGAAGTGGTTCTTGCGGAAGGAAGCCTAAATAATCCTTCCGGGCTACAAATAGCCTTTCTGGGGGAAAAGACCCGGACGGAGCGAGACGCACTGGCTGCTCTGGAACCGCTTTACGCACAGCGACCAATCGCTGAGATCAATTGGAACAAGAAATCGAACAAATAAAGGGTGATATTCATGGCAAATAAATGTGAAGTATGCGGAAAAGGATCGAGTTTCGGTAACGACGTCAGTAACTCAAATCAGAGATCAAGCCGGAAGCGTAAACCAAATTTACAGAACATCAAGGTCCTGGAAAACGGAAAGAAAGTAAAGAAGACCGTTTGTACGGATTGCATCAAGAGTGGAAAGGTAAAAAAGGCGATATAGTTTTTGGTGCCAAGGGCGGGAGTCGAACCCGCACGGTCCAAACGGACCACGGGATTTTG
>CAZRDU010000047.1:0-12160 GCA_964599005.1 uncultured Thermotogae bacterium | reverse complement strand
CCTTTGTCGTCATCGAACCATTTGACGGTTCCTGTAGCCATATGTTAACAACCCTCCCTGTCTGCCGAGATTTGACTGCCCCGTTTCACCTCGAACCAGGAAGGGGTTTTTAAGCCCTCTGTATCAAATGCTCTAGGTCCAGCCATGCTGTCTTTTAATCATCCTACGAATTGTAAATTGTAAATTTGTGCCTGATACTACTGTGTTGCAGACGGATATAGATTAACCTCTTTTTTATTACTTTTCAACCCGAAAATGTCTTTGCTGCGGTGCAAAAAGGCGTAATTTTTCAAAAATTAGTCGAGAAGCCACAGATGTTTGCGCGAAGGGTGAATCTTTGATCTTTAGTTAGAGCGATCTGAACGTTCTGGAATCAAAGTTCCTTTTCCATTATTTCAATCACTGGTTTGAGCGTGTTGAATAGTTTCGCAGTTCCTTCCGCGTCCCTGAGACAGTATTTTCCTATCTCCTCGATTCTCTCTTCCTTATAAGCTTCTCCAACCTCGGAACCGTCCATATCTTCTTTTGGTGAATCGATTCCGGCCTGCCTGCACCAGAAATCGAGCGATTCCATATCCCGCGCACCGAAGAAACTTACCACTTCCGCGAGATCACAGTGACGGTTAAAGCTGTAGCGGTAGGGGGAGAAGCTCCTCGAAGGTTCAATACCCAGAATTGCCGACCTCAACATGAGGAAGGGTCCGTCGAATGACCGGCCGTTATAAGTTATCAGTCGGCTGACGCCCCGCGAAATATAGCGCCAGAATTCTGACAGAAGCTGGCTCTCGTTCCCCCGATAAATCATCGAGTTTTCCGTCAATTCCTCCCATTTATCGATTGTTCCTGCTTCTCCTTCATTTTTATTTTCGGGTTTTTCCAGCAGTACCCCGCCTTTTTCTTCTTCCGGGCGCCACATTCCAATTGCCACGATTCTCCCGGTTCCCGGGTTGAGGGGAAGCTTCTCGATTACTTCCTCCCTGGATTTTTTCTTTTTGCCCCGATTCATCAAGTATTTCTGAACTCCTTCGTCCAGTTTCTCCCACTGTCGACCGACCGTCTCTATGTCTACTGCCAGCGGTGATAAACTCATATTTCGCCTCCCTGTGAAAAGATGCTATAAAAGATTTTCCCGATTGAGCTCCCGAGTGCAATGGTTCTCGTCAGTGGAAAAACTTCTTCTCCCGACTAGAATACCTGCTCGCGATAGCGGGTTATAAATAGTCCCATCAGCCCCAACCCAACTACGGTAAATGTCGAGGCAAGCCAGAAGATAGGTCCGAAGCCCTGCCAGTCCATTATACCGCCCGCCAGAAGAGGTGCGAGAATTGCGCCCGGCTGCCAGATCAGGCTCCGGAGAGAAATTGAAGAGGCGATGCCGCTTTCCCTGCCTTCGTCGGCAAACAGGGCCATGCTTGCCGGCTCCCGGAACGAGTCGGCAACGCCCATGAACCCGTTGATAAGTAAGAGGCCCCAGAACCCCGACTGGAAAGGGATGAATATCGCGCCAACAGCGTAAGCTCCTCCTCCGATGAATAACATGGTAAACCGCCCGATTCTATCAGAGAATGTTCCGGAATAACGCTGCAGAAACATGTTCGTAATCTTTTCCGTCGCGAGTATAATTCCGATCTGGGTAGCGGACAGGGAAAGAGCAAGCCTGGCAAATACGGGGAGGTACGTCCTTACCATCATCACTGAGAAAGCATAAAACGAGCGAAACCACGATATAGACTGAATCCTCTTGTTAGTTATATGGACTTTGAACGCGAACTCAGTTATTTTGGTTTCGTCCTCTTCTACGAACAGGTAAGTCAGTAGAGCCGCCAGCAAAGTCATACCAGCAAGAACTAGATAAGGCGGGGTGAAACCCCATTGCTGAAACATCCAGCCGCCGACCACGCTGCCCAGGGCACTGCTTAACAGGCGCCAGGCGTTGGAAGTTCCGATTATCTTGCCCCTGTCTTCCTTCGGCGCGAGTTCGCCTGTAATGGCCAGACAGGTTGTTCCCGCCGCGGCAAAGCCTGCTCCCTGAATCACCCGGGCCAGTGTCAGCGATACCACTCCCCCGACGAAGATAAACCCCAGGTAGGAAAAAGCCAGGACAACTAATCCCCCGAGCAGGATCGATTTCTTGTTAAACCGGTCGGAAATCCAGCCGATAGGGATTAGGGTTACCAGCTGAACGGTCGTATAGCTGGTAGTAAACATGCCAATCCAGAAGCCGCTTGCCTCGAAGAGGTCAGCATAGACGGCTATGAAGTTTAGGAGTACAGTTATTCCTAAAGCTATGGCGAATCTCGCTACGTAAAGTGGTATAAATCTTCTCTCTTTTTGATACATGGATTGTGAAATCTACTTTGTTTCTTTAGGAGGTTATCTTTTTAGCTACGGATTGTACCAACTTTCCTGCTTCTATAAAAGGGTTCTCCTGTCTTAACCTGATAAGGGGAGAATTTGCAACAGTAATTTCCGAATTGGGTTTTAATACCTTTGAAGGTAAAATATTTGCATGTCTTACCCCTGGCTGTTTACCCTATATTGAAAGATAGATTGGAAAGTAAGCCTCAAGTATTAAAACCTTTAAAGAAAGGAGAGATAGTATGAAACTGGAAAATTTTGTCTCGGTCAATCAGCTGACAGAAGAGGGTTTCTGGGAAATCATGGAGACTGCCGGAAGCTTGAAGAGGGATCTTCGATCCGGGAAGAGTCACAAGGTCCTTCCGGATAGAACGCTGGGAATGGTCTTTCTCAAACCCTCTCTCAGGACAAGGGTTTCTTTCGAGGTCGGGATGACCCAGATGGGCGGGCACGCGGTCTACCTTGGACCGGACGATATCAAACTTGGAGAAAGAGAAACGACGGAGGATATCGGCCTGGTTCTATCTCGTTACGTGGATGGTATCATGGCCAGAGTATTTGAGCACGAAATAATCGAGGCGCTGGCAAAGTACTCGTCGGTGCCCGTGGTAAATGGGCTGACCGATTTTCTCCACCCCTGTCAGGCCCTGGCTGATTTCTTCACGATATACGAAAATAAGCGGGAGTTGTCCGGGTTAAAGCTTGCTTTTATCGGCGACGGGAACAACGTTGCTCATTCTTTGATCAACGCGTCAGCTCTTGTCGGAGTTGATTTTGCAATGGCATGTCCCGAAGGTTACGAACCGAACGATAACATCGTGAACAAAGCCAGGAAATCTACTTCAGTAGAGATATATCACGAACCGAAAGAGGCGGCGAGAGGGGCGGACGTGGTTTATACTGATGTCTGGGCAAGCATGGGAGAAGAAGACGTCGCTGGTCAGAAGAAGGGAAGCTTCGAGGGTTTCCGGATCGATCAGGACCTTCTGGAAATAGCCGGTTCCGACGTGAGTGTTATGCACTGTCTTCCGGCACATTACGACGAAGAGATATCCCAGGCCGTCGCGCACGGCCCGAACTCGGTCATCTTCGAACAGGCAGAAAACAGGATGCACGCCCAAAAGGCCCTGCTATCGTTGCTTATGAGCAGGTAGTGATTGGATTAAAGGGAGGGGGATAATGGGAATTAGGTCTCTCCTGCACCGGTTGCGGGGCAGGACGGAACTCTATCAGATCTATGCCAATATAACTTATTCCACTCCGGAACGCTGTCTCGAGCATCACGGCGAGATAGTAGCTGACGAGTCAGAAGTTCCGGAAATTTCGGGTTGTGATTTCGAGCTTCTGTCCTTCCCTGTCGGTGAGATTGCCCGTTATGAAGAAAAGAAAGAAAGGATGGAGGAGCTGGTTGAAGAGGAAAAAGAGCGTAGGGAGCTCTTTCAAAAGGGGGCCAGAGCTCTCAAACAGGGGGAGTTAGAGGAAGCGGAAGCCCTGCTGGAACGGTCGGTCAAGCTGGACGTATTTCTCCCCGAAATCGAGGATTTACATGACGAGTACGATCACGCCATTGGCGAGGAGGCAGCTGAGAAGCTGAAGGATTTATTTGTTCTCGGCTATAAGGAGAAATTCGGTCAAAAAAGGTACGAGAGGTTGCCGGAAAAGATGCGTGAGGAGAGGAAGAAGGCGGGCCTGGAGAAAATAAAGGCGCTTTTCGCTTAGAAGATCGGGTAAGATGGGCTTTCTCTTGAAAAAAAGTGACAAAATCATCCTGTTCGTCGGGATCTGTCTCGGGGCTGCTGCCCTTCTCCACCCATATATTACGGGGTGGATCGATTCTGATTCTCCGGAAAAGAACCTGGGTAGGGTGAACGGGAGGCGGTTCAAGCTCGAGGATACGGCAGTCAAAGTGCCCCGCCTGGTCGAGGAAAAGTCGGGAATAAGTATAAATTCAGCCGGGGTGGAAAAGCTAAAACAGCTGTCGGGTGTCGGACCCGTACTGGCAAAAAAGGTAATTTCATACAGGGAGCAGCACGGCGGGTTCTCGTCCGTGGACGAGCTGTCCCGGGTTGACGGGATAGGGCCTGCAACGCTGGAAAAATTACGAAAAGAGGTAAGTGTGGAAGGTTGAACCCCTTATACCTTCCTTGTTGCCGTCAGGATTTCCATTTCGTCCGAAAGGTCTTCGGCACGGTCGGAAATCTCCACCAGAGTCTCCAGGTACTGACGTAACAGGATCTTTTCGGCAAGGTCCAGGCGTTCGAGCTGGAATAATTCCTGGATAAAATCACGCTCGAGGCCGTCAATTTCTCCTTCCAGTTCCTCTATTTCCTCCGTGTACTGCAGTACCTGATCGTCGCCTCCAAAGAGGGATTTCAGACCCTTTTCGACCTCACCGATTATTTCTACGGAAAGGTCAACGATTTCTTCGGTAATAGGGACCAGTTCTTCCGGCGGTCTGATTTGCTGAAGTAGAGTAAAATCCATCGACGCCTCTGCGGCATTGGCGAGTTTGTCGGTCCTTTCGATTATATCGAGCAATGGTCTCCTGGATCGGGCGAGCAGAGCTCCATTTATCAATTTCATCTCGATTTCTCGGCGGAGATCATCCGCTTCTCCTTCCAGGTTGTGAGTCGCCAGGGCGAGTTCGTTTGCCCGATCGATATCACCCTCTTCCACCCAGAGGCACATTCCTTCCTTGAATTTTTTCAGGGTTTCATCCACCAGGCCGACGTGTTGCTCTATCATTTCATGTATATCGGATTCCGCCTGCCAGAGACCCTTAAAAATTCCCATTCTTGATCACCCGAATAATTCTATATATTTACCCATTTAATTGCAAAAAGGTCCGACTTAGGTAGATAGGGTTTTATTTATATCTGGATATATTCTACTCGGTGGTCTTACCCTTCCCAGAAACCTCCGCCGACCCTGTCGATGAGGAAAAAGACGAAGCCGACAATTACCATCAACAGGACACTCAGAGCGGAAGCGCTACCGAACTGTCGTGCCCCGATTAATTCGTATATTGCGATCGGAATCGTCTTGACTCCCGGACGAATCAACATGATGGTTGCGCTCATTTCTCCCATTGATATAGCAAAAACAAAGGCCAGGCCGGCCAGGAGGGGGCCTCGAATGATAGGCAATTCCACCCTCCAGAAGACGTCCCACCTGTTACCTCCTGCCAGTTCTGCGGACTCGATCAGTTCTCTCTTCAGGCTCCTCAGAGCCGGAACCAGGGTTCTGATGAAAAACGGGTAGGCCAGTACCGCGTGAACGATAATTATTATCGCTGATCTTGGCAGCAAGGAAAAAGGACCGTAGATAAATACTTCGAGAAAAGCAAAACCCAGGGCAACGGAAGAGACGCCCAGCGGTAACATTGCGAGGGCATCGAATACTTTACTCCCTTTCACTTCACCCCGGGCTAAAGTATAGGCGAGCGGGATCCCGATTACCGCGCTGAGCAGAGCAGCCCCCAGGGCGAAGGACAGGCTGTTCTGAATCGCTTTGAGTGGAGCCGCACCGATGAGGGCTTCGTAACCGGCGGAGAAGATCCTTCCGTACCAGTTCAAAGTAAAGGTTCCACCTGCGCTGAGAGAGTGATAGACCACTCCGAACAGTGGTCCGATAAACAGTATAGCGGCAAGGACGGCGAAGGTGGCGGCAAATAGCTTTCTCGCGTCCACTCTACCCCGGAACAGCATTTCACGTTTTCTCTGCTTCAGGGATAGTATTTCTACCGAGAATCGACTTTCCAGGCGGAGGTACAGGTAAGTAAAGGTAAGAGAAAAGAATATTTCTAACAGAGCCAGCGCGGCTCCCAGCTTATATTTTCCCAGGGTCTGGACCAGAGTATAGATTTCGACCTCGATGGTTGAAAGGCGGGCGCCACCCAGCGTGAGAACTATCGGAAAACTGAGAAAGCAAAAAATGAAGACCAGAGCGGAACTGGCTGCCAGAGCGGGTGCCAGCAGGGGAATTAGGACCTTTCTAAAAATCGTCCATCTTCCCGCACCAGCGATCGCGGCGCTTTCCTCGTAGGAAGGGTCGATATCATTCCACCGGGCCTCGACCATCCGGGTTACTATGGGAGCGTTATAAAACGCGTGGGCCAGAATTATCCCCTGGAGCGAGTAAAGGATTCTCAGAGGAGGGTTTTCCAGTGCAAAAAGATTCATCAAAGTTCTGTTCAGGAAACCGTTATTGCCAAAAAAAGTGATGAACCCGGATACAACTGTAATGGCAGGTAGAACGAAAGGAACTGCGGTCAGGGAAAGGAGCAATTTTCTGCCCCTGAACTGATATCGACTGAGTATCCAGGCCCCGATTAGACCGATAACCAGGGAAAGTAGTGTACTGTAAATTGCCTGAACTGTCGTAAATCTTATTACACCCCAGTAATAGGGGTCTAAAATGATATCGAATAGCGGTCGAAGACCTGGACCTCCTTCTATCCATATACCTTCACCCAGAAGATTGGCAAGGGGGAGGTAAAAGAATAAAAGAAGCAGCACCGCCGGCGGAAACAGTATAAGCCACTTTTTCATATTTAGACGAAATCCTCGACCGCTATTCGCTGAAGTTGAGAGTTCGTTCTATAAGTCAGTTACGCCGATCGTCAGTCGTTATTTAATTGCTCTGCTCCATTCGCGCAGCCACCTTTCTTCGTTCTGCTCTATCTCGTCGAGTGGTACTTCTGCCGGTTCCGGTGGCCGGACGGCGTACTGATAGAACTTTATCGGCAATTCCGCCTTCCGATTAGCGGGAAACATCCATTCGGTGGTCGGGATCTCTTCCTGGATCTCGGGTGAAAGCAGGAGATTGAGGAATTTCTTCCCCCATTTCTTCTTGTCCGAGCTCTTCAAAATTCCGGCGGCGTAAATGTTGGAGTAACCCTCGTTATTTAGGAGTAATACCTTCTGGTTGGCATCACCTTCCGCTATTACGCTGTAAGCCGTGTCCGTCGAAAAGCTAACTACCATGGGAGCTTCGCCGTTGAGAAATATCTCGTAAGCTTCGCTCCAGCCTCCGGCTATCGTCAGCACGTTTGGCAGGAGGCGTTTCCAGTAGTCTATGTAATTATCGCCGTAGTGCTTTATCGTCCAGAGGAGGAAGGAATAGCCGGGAGAAGATGTCCGTGGATCCTCCAGGATCAGTTTATTCCGGTAACGCGGCTTCGTCAGTTCCTCGAAAGTCGTAGGGACTTCGGATGTCTTAATTTTTTTCCGATTATAGACCAGCGTAATATAGCCAAATTCGTAAGGAACCAGCCTTCGTTCTGGATCGAAAATAAGCCTTTCCGGTACATCGGAAAGCGCCGGCAGGTCTTCTGTTTCGAGAGGAGTAAAGAGGTCTTCTCCCAGTGCCAGCGGGGCGTCGTTTCTCTCTATACCGACGAATACATCCGCCCGATTTTCTCCGGCTCTCCTTTCTCGCTTTAACCGGGAAAGCATCTGGCGGGAATCGCCGGTGGCGACGAACTGCAATTTTACATCGTATCGCGACTCGAACTCCTTTTTCAGAGCCGGAGCCAGGCCGTAAGATACCAGAGAATCGTAGGTGTAGACTACCAGCTTTGAATCCTCACCCTGCCCCTGCGCGTAGGGGGAAGGAGGCATAATGACCACGACAGAAATGACAAGCCCCAGAACCAGGACCAGAGACCAAAAACGAAAAACTGCTTTGCTTTTTTGAGAGTACATACTCGCCCTCCTCGTTATTCAATAGTTGGTATTGACTGGAGGGGAGTTCCGCTGTCTGAGGTAAGCTGAGAGTGGAGAAATTCCTTCGCCGGCATTATCCGGTTCAGGTTCTAAGGGTCGAGGATCGTACCTCTTCTCAGCCCGACAGTCGAGCTCCCCTTTTACGATCTAAGATTAATTCAACCTCTTCGAAGTTTCAACTGCCCGTGGTAAACAGAAAAAAGCGGTTATTTTGTTTGGGCGAAATCCGATAGACGGTCCCAGAACCTGTCGTGTACTGGATCGGCAAAAGTTTCCTCGCCCTTCTCCGTTTCGAGAGTGACCCCCTTATCGCCCTTTATCTCGCCGATCATCTCGACTGGAAGGTCTTTTCTAAGGGTTTCGGAGATAAATTTCTCCTCGGATTCGGGGGAAACTACCGCGACCCCGGAGCCAATACTGGTAACCTTCAGAGGGTCCAGATCAAGCTCGCGGCAGATTCGAGTGACGACTGGTTCGACCGAGATTTCCGATTTTTTCACTCTGGCGCCCAGGTCCTTTCCGGAAACGAGCTCCTGTAAGCCCCCCAGCAGTCCACCTTCTGCTATATCGTGGAGAGACTTTACTCCCGGCAAGGAGGCGATAAATGATAATTCCCCCGTGGGTTGAATCTCGTCAAACTCCTGCTTAACCGCGCGCAATACCTTTTCCGGTACCTGATTTGATAATCTATCAGGATAGTAGAAGGCAAAGATCGCCGCCGCTTCCAGCCCTAACCTGTTTAAAACGTAAATCCTGTCCCCTGGAACAAGTTTTCCGGAAACTATTTGCTCCTTTTCTCCAATACCGAAAGCAGTTGCGGCGCCAACCGTGGGAAACGACGATCCGGAATACCGTCCTGTATGACCGCCGATGATTGAGATTCCCTGGCTGCTCGCTTCTTCCGTAAAAGCCCGCCAGAGTCTCTCGAAAGTGCTATTGCTGATTTCGGGAGGGAGATTCCAGTTTGCCACAAGATAATCCGGGTGGATTCCGCTGACCGCTACGTCGGTCGTAATGACCTGAAGGGCTAACCTCCCCGAACGCTCCCAGCCAAGCTGAGGACTGATGGCCAGCGGGTCGGTGGAAACGACAATAACTTTTTGCTCAGTCAGCTCGATTGTATTGAAATCCGACCCGAAAGCAGGTCCGCGCTCTAGCTCTCGTGTTTTTCCTAAATGGGGAAATACGTGTTTCTCCAGACTTTCCTCGTCGAACTTCCCCAGGGGTTTGGGGTCAGTGGACATAGCCTTCATCCGCCAGCGCTGAAATGTCCCGGCCGCGGACTATTTCTACACCCTCGTCAGTAACCTTGCCGATCACAGTGGCGCCAGCTCTGGCGAGTTCGAACTTGTTTTCCTCCGGCGATGTAAGGAGTAATTCGAAGTCTTCTCCCGTAAAAATCCCGAGTTGCTCCTTTTCCTCCCGGGTTTCTGCAATATCATCTATCGCGCGATGGTACGGTATTTTATCTGCTCTAATCCGGAAACCAAGTTCGTTTACCCTGGAAAGCTGATGGAGCGAATGGGCCAGACCGTCGCTGATATCCATCATCGAAGTTGCCATAGAAGCCAATTTTCCCCCGGCCTCGATTCGAGGTTCAAATTGAAACAGCTCGTTCGCTCGGTCCCACGTTCCGGCTTCGAATAGCCTCAGGGCAGCACCCGTTCGGCCAAGATCACCGGTGACGGCGACTAATTCGCCCGGATGAGCCCCCTTTCTGGTAATCGGTTCGTCGACCTCTCCCAGCGCAGTTGTTACTACGGTAAGTTCGTCGTGGCTGTCCAGATCGCCACCGACTATCCGACCACCGAACTTTTCGCAGACCGCTTCTGCCCCGGATATAAAATCCTCCAGCGTTTCTCGCTCGAATTCGTCTTCGCCGTAAGCTATCACCAGCGCTTCAGGGGTCCCGCCCATGGCGGCGATATCGGATAGGCTCACGGCAACAGAGCGCCACCCTATCGTGTAACTCGTGGTTCCAGCCGGGAAATCGGAGTTACGGTGGAGCATATCGGTTGTCAGAAGAAGGTTCGTTCCATCCCGATCCAGGACAAAGCAGTCGTCACCGACCGGCATCCGGTTCGATAACCAATTTAAGGCAAGTTTTTCGTCCATGTTTTTCTCCTTTCTCTATCTCTATTACTTTTACGAGAAAAGAGGTGGTTTTTCATCCGCTTTTTTGCCCGGGGGTGGCTTTTGCCGGGTAGCTCTTCGGCACTTTATCCAGGTTCCCGGATAGTTCCGGATGAGATTTTGCTTTTCAATGTTTGCAGCATCTGTCGGTGCTCGTCTTCGCAATTAAGGTTTACCTTCCGACCCTTCCCTGGCACGAACGATTCGGTCTATGTTTTATTTTAACCAGTTGAATCAGGCACCAGGGAAGGATCGGAAGGTTACCTCTCAGGGAGGGCCTAAAACGGAGGACGAGGAAATAAATGCGGATTTGCTTCTTTCACAGACTCCCGGGTTAGAATTTGGCCTGCAAGTTTAACATCGCGGTCATTCGGTATATAATTGTGCAATTATAGAATAAATTTTACCATTATGGAAAAGGTATGACCAGAACCAGTTACAAAACTTTTTCCGGAGAGTCGCGGGCAAAAATTACCCGTAAGGGGTCCAGGTTCATCGGAGTTGGGACTCGTTGCGAGGGGAGAGAAGCTCTAGCCGGGGCGAGGGGGGATCTGGCCGAAGAGTTCCCGAAGGCGACGCACATAGCATCTGCTTCCGTGATACTCGAATCCGGACGTCCGGTTGAACGTTACGATAACGACGGTGAGCCCACAGGTACGGCCGGGGAGCCGATTTTGCAGGTGATAAAAGGAGAAAACCTATTAAACTGTGGGATATTTGTCATCCGCTATTTTGGCGGGACCGAACTGGGGACGGGAGGTCTTTCCCGGGCTTATTCTGACTCTGCTCGGAAGACGATTGAGGAAGGTAACGTAATTAGGAAGCGGGAAAGGGAAAAGTATCGGGTATCCTTTCCTTATTCGTTTACGGGAAAGGTCGCGGAGTTACTGGCGGAGTTCGACATGGTTGAAGTCCTGCAACGGGATTACGGGGAGGAGCCACAGTTATACCTTTCCGTACCGGTCGCCGAAAAGGACCTTTTCGAGAAAAAAATCAGGGCCATGACTTCCGGATCCGTGGAGATTGACTCGGAAGACGGTCTCTCAGGGGGAGAGTAAATATGTTCGATTACATCAGAGGAGAATTGATAGACTACGATGAGGATTACCTGGTTGTCGAAACCGGCGGCATTGGCTATACGATCCAGCCCTCTCGAGGGGTTGTGAGCGATCTACCCGAAGAAGGGGAGCAGGTCAAAATTTTCCTCCATCTCGACGTAAAGGAGGACGATATGAGCCTCTATGGCTTCTCCGGCCCCAGAGAAAGAGAGATCTTCCGGATGATGCTTTCAGTTTCCCGTCTCGGCCCTAAAACCGCCCTGACCGTCCTCTCATCGATGAAGAAAAGTGAATTCAGACGGGCTATCGTGGAGGAGGAAATGGGGACACTTACTTCGATAAAAGGAATAGGTAAGAAGACTGCCCGCAGGCTGGTATTAGAATTGAAGGAAAAAGTTTCCGACCTGGAGTTCGAAACGTCAGCGCCCGGCGGGGAAGGCAATAAAAAGGTTAGTCTCGCCGTCCAGGCTCTGACTTCTGATTCAATGGGTTTCTCCGTTCAAAGAGCCAGAAAGGCCGTTTCTCGAGCCCGGGAGAACGGGGATGATCTCGAAGTGGAGGAACTGGTTCAGTCGGCTTTGAAGGAGCTGTCGTAACTGTCGGGTTTTTTGTTTCCCCTCCTTTTACCAACTATTCTGTTTGAACTGTTCCCTGGTTAAGTATTGTTTTCTTGGTAGGTTAAGCCATCTCCCTGTCCTGATAAGGTAACTTCCATCTCTTCGCCGGCGCCTGATTCAACTGGTTAAGATAAAACATAGACCGAATCGTTCGTGCCGGGGAAGAGATGGAAGTTGGCTCTTCGTGGGGGGAGCTTCTAAAGCCAACTGGTAAGATAATTAAATCTCGATTGACGGTTTTGTCGGTGAAATCTCTCCCGGGAAAAAA
>CAZRDU010000046.1:0-12640 GCA_964599005.1 uncultured Thermotogae bacterium | reverse complement strand
GGTAAATTTTACAGGTGGCTTAACTTAAACAGGATTGTTTTCCTTTCCTTCCCTCGTAGTTCTTTTCGAGGCACTGGTTTCACCTTTAAGTCGGTCATGTGGCTTCCCCACACAGTAATCGTCCTCTACATCAATTAATTTAACGGGTACCGTTTCGCCACCCTCGATTTTTTTCGCCAAAGAATTTTCCGGGAAATGGAGGTCGAGGTAGTTCTTTGAATACCCCCTCCGCCCGTGAATCCTGTCGCTTTTTTCCTCTACTATCATCTCAAGGGTTCTGCCCAGAAACTTTTCCCGTTTCTCCTGTCCGACTGAAGCAGCCAGGGCCCTCAACTCTTCGGATCTGTCTTTCTTTACATCTGAATCAACCCTGCCGTCGAAACCGGATGCCGGAGTCACTTCCCGGGGGGAATAGCGGAAAACGTGCGTGTTTATGAACCCCACTTTCTTTACCATACTAAGTGTTTTTTCAAAGTCCGAATCACGTTCTCCGGGAAACCCGACCATAAGATCGGTTCCAAAAGTCCCGTCCGGTAACTTTTGTTTTATCAAGTTCACCCTGTCAAGATAGTATTCCCGAGTATAACCCCTTTTCATCCTGTCCAGGATCCTGTTAGAACCTGATTGGAGCGGGATATGAAAGTAAGGACAGGTATTATCCGTTTCCTCGAACGCTTCAAGCAGCTCCTCGGTTATTCCCTCGGGGTTTATTGAACTCAACCTTATTCTCGATATTTCTTCCACTTCTGCAAGCTTTCGGATTAATCGAGCCAGATCTCCGTCGTTTTCGCCGTATTCGGCCATGTTAATACCTGTGAGAACGACTTCCGCGAAGCCGTGTTCTCCCAGATCTCTGGCCTCCCTAACGACCCTGGCCGGTGATTTGCTTCGTGCCGGTCCTCTTAAGAAATGGACTTTGCAGAAAGAACACCTGTTGCTGCAGCCGTCCTGAATTTTTAAAAAGGCCCGGGTGTGATTGCTGTCCCGCGATATAGCTTGCCGGTCGATATCCCAACTACCCTGATCGCGGGAAAAAGTTTCCGAATTATTTGACTCCGCCAGCTTCAATATATCTATTATTTCCGTTTTTTGAGAATTGGGAAAAAGTCCATCGACCCCCGATATTTCGGTTATTGTATCGGAATTCAAAGTTACGTAACACCCGGTTACCAGGACGATTTTGCTTTTCCGGGTGGCCCTCCGAATGTATTTCCTGGATTTTCTATCCGCGCCGTTGGTGACGCTACATGTGTTTATTATGGAAATATCGTGATCTTCTTCAAAAGAAACCAGCTCGAATCCTTCTTCTTCTCTAATTTTTTCCTTCATTACCTCAGTATCGTATTGATTTGCTTTACAGCCTAATGTATAGAAAGCAACTCTTTTTTTCATGGTATTAATTTAGCTCAAAAACCGGGAACTGAAGGCGGGACCGGATCAACTCTCAATAGGTGTCTCTCCCTCGTGACGGCTGACTTCAAAGCGCTGCAGTTCGTAGTTTTCATCCGTCGGGGGGATTCCGGCCTTCTTTTTCGTTACCTCGATCTGTCTCTCAACGGAGTTTACTCCGTCCAGGTCGGGTAAAAGCAAGCCGGATTTAGTTCCTTTTTTAACAATTATTCCATACCTGTCAGGATCAAGATCCCCTTTTTTGCACGGTTCCGGTGGGGATAAGACATCAACCGATAAAGTTAGCTCGGTCAGTTCGTTCGGTTTGACCGGAGAAAACCGGGGATCATCAAGTGCCGCCGAGGAAGCGTTTCTAAGAATTTCTTTATCGAGGCTTTCCGTCACCGGTGAGTAGGTGCCGATGCAACCGCGTAATTCACCGTCGAGTTTTTTTAGCGTCACAAAAACGCCTCTCGACTCATCGGGCAGACTCGTCCTGAGTTCCTCTATCCCCCCGGGATTCTCGCCCGTGACGGCCTTTATAACTGCTTTCTTTGCCAGTTTTACGTAGTTATCTTCCATTGCCCCTTATTATAGACCCAACAAACGTTTTATTCAAAGCAACTTTGAGACTGACTGGATAAAAAGTATATTTCCGGTTTTTTTCTCTTGAGCAGGAGTTTTTCGTTAAATCCCTTATCCTGTGTCCTTGACTTATCCACAAGGATACGTTATGTTAAGCTTGATGTTAAGATGAAATGGAAAATAACTATCTCAGTTCTGCTTGTGGTATTGATAGTCGGGTCCGGGATCGGGATTTATCTTCTCAACCAGCGGAATGTCAACGAGCTGGTTAAGAAGGGAGAGAGGATAAACCTTCTGGTTCTCGGACTGGACCATATTGAAGGTGCTCAGGCTCGCCGAAGCGATACCATGATGCTGGTCAGCATAGACACGGCTAACGATAAAGCAAGCCTGATATCCATTCCGCGGGATCTTTTCTTGAAATACCCGGATGGTAATTTTCGGCGAGTTAATGCCGCCTATGCTATCAACGGACCAAAACTGGCAACCAGGATGGTCTCAAATTTCCTCGGCCTACCGATCAATTTCCATTTGGTAGTTGATTACGAAGGGTTCAAAGAGATAGTCGATTTAATGGGTGGGGTCGAATTAACTGTAGAACGAAGCTTGCAGTACACGGACGAAGCTGCGGGTTTGAATATTGATATCGAAGCGGGAACTCAAACCCTTTCGGGAGAAGAAGCGATGGGTTACGTGAGGTATCGGGGAAATCAGAGCGACCTTCAGCGAATTAACAGGCAACAGAAGTTCCTACGTGCTCTGCTTCAGGGTGGGATGAAAGTAGAAGGATGGTCCCAGATAAAAAGCATAATAGATACTGGCCGGAAATATGCGAAGACGAATCTTTCCCTGATGGATATGTACGATCTCGGGAGGACGGTAAAGGATCTCGGGACGGAAGACTTTGATATGGTTACGCTCTCCGGGAAGCCTGCAAGGATCGATAACAAGGCAGTCCTGCTGCCGCGGATTGTCCAGACACGGAAGGTAGTTGCGCAAGAAGTGCATGGGTTAAATATCGCGAGTAACGCGGATGCCCAGGTGTATATATTGAACGGGGAAGGTGCCAATTATCTTGCCAGAAAGACCGCCGATAAGCTTGCAACTATGGGCTATTCGGTAACCGGGACTGATAACGCGGATCGGTTTAATTATGAAAACAGTTATCTGGTAAGTTTAAACGAGGAAGGGAATAACCTGGCAGATAGGTTGGCTCAGGAACTGGACTTTAACCTTGAAGTCGTCCAGGCGGATAACTTCCAGGAGAACATGGAATCCCTAGAAGCGTCCGGAGTTAACCTGTCCGAAACGACCAATCTGCTATTAATAATGGGGAAGGGATCGACTAGTTTTGTCTCTTGACGAAGAAGAAAGACTGGAACTAAGGCGGCTGCTGGATATTATCGAGGACAAAAAAGGCGAGAGGACCCGCGTGCTTGACATGCGGGATCATACGCTAGCTACGCGTTTTTTCGTTCTGGCGAACGGGACAAATCCGAAACACGTACGCGCAATTGCAGATGAACTGGAGGAAAAGTACGATAAGGAGGTTGTCCACATAGAGGGTATGGACGCCGGTTCCTGGGTAGTGCTCGATTACGGGGAAATAATGGTTCATATATTCGAAGAAGAGGTCAGGCAATTCTACGACCTTGACGATCTCTGGATCGACAGGGATTATCCATTGAAGGAGCTCAAGAAAGTTTAGTCCTGCATTTGTGGCATATCTTAATTCAAAAAGCAATCCTTAATTAGTTTCCTGTTATTATAGAGATAGTCCGCTCCGGAGAGCAATGCGGTAGCGATTGCGAGGTAAACCAGGAACGGTATAGCTCTGGCTAACCAGTTCAGGCCAAATTCCAGGTTCGCGGTAATTGCGACGATCAGGGCTATGTGAGAAACCGTTTTCGCTTTTCCAAACCAGCTGGCAGAAATTACCCTGCCCTTCGTGGCGCCGAGAAGGCGAAGTCCGGTTACCAGAAATTCCCTTCCGATAATTACCACCACCGGTATAGCTGTTAACACGTCCAGCTGGATGAAGGTGATAAATACCGCGGAAACAAGTAACTTGTCCGCTATCGGATCAGCGAACTTTCCGAAAGGGCTTATTCTATCATTCTTTCTCGCCAGGTATCCGTCAGCAAAATCCGTTATCGAAGCGAATAAGAACAGGGCCAGAGCAGGCAGGTTGAGTCCGGAGAGCAACAGAAACATTACGAACGGTACTGAAATGACCCGGAACATCGTTAGAGCGTTTGGCACGTATTTCTCGGACATGATTAATGCTCCCGATTCTCCTTGGAATAATCCTGACAAATATACGAAAAAGTTCAGCGCAATGCCAATTATTTCCAGTTCTGGTATAATATTTAGCGCTGGCCGGTCATTGTAATTTTCTATATCCTTCTTTATACTGTGCTGAATTCAATAAATTGCCGACGCCCTTTAATTCTAAAATCGGGCTTGATCTACTGTAGTATCGCGGTCGAGAATTATGACGGTTCTTTTGACTGAGAATATTATCGACTCGCTCTTTCGGGAAGAAGTCTCATGATTAATCGTCCGGATTTCAACAGGGGGAGAGAATGCTCGAACTTCACAACACTCTGACCGGGGAATTGGAGGAATTCCGACCATTGGAAGAAGGGAAGGTTCGTTTTTATAGCTGCGGGCCGACTGTTTACGATTATTTTCATATAGGAAACGCCCGGCCCTTTATAGTGTTTGATGGTCTCCGCCGTTATCTCGAGTTTAAAGGTTACGCGGTCGAATTTACCCAGAACGTTACCGATCTTGATGACAAGATAATTGACCGCGCGGAAGAAGAAGGGGTGGAACCCGACGAACTGGCGGAAAAATACGCTCGAGCTTACTTCAAGGACCTGGGAAGGCTCGGCGTCAAAGAAGCTGACTACAAGCCCAGAGTAACTGATTCAATTGACGAGATTATTGAACATGTCAGTGCCCTGATTGACAGAGGGTATGGTTACGAGGTAGATGGTGATGTTTACTTCAGGGTCAGGTCGTTTTCCGATTACGGAAAGCTTTCCGGTCGTTCGATCGATGACCTTCAGAGTGGAGCCCGGGTTGAGGTGGAAGAGAAGAAGGAAGACCCGCTCGACTTTGCCCTCTGGAAAAAATCTAAAGAAGGTGAACCCGGCTGGAATAGTCCCTGGGGCCGGGGCAGACCTGGCTGGCACATCGAGTGTTCCGTAATGGCTCAAAACAGCCTGGGGGAGACGATAGACATCCATGCCGGCGGCCAGGATCTTATTTTTCCCCATCACGAGAACGAGATAGCACAGTCCGAAGCCAGGACGGGAAAAGAATTTTCACGTTACTGGTTGCACAACGGCCTCTTGAGATTCGAAGGCGAAAAGATGTCAAAATCTCTCGGCAATTTTGAATACGCCAGGGAAGTTCTGGAGGACTACGGGGAAGAAACTGTCCGTTACTTTTATTTCTCGACTCATTACAGGAAACCTCTAAACTTTAGCAAGAAGAACCTCGATGATGCACGGAGTGCGGTCGAAAGGGTCTACGAATTTCTGAGAAATGTCGATGAGCTGGATATTCCCGAAAACGAGGGACCGCCGGAGACCGAAGCCGGGGAAGAATTCTTGAGTTCTATTGAAACGGCGCGAGAACGGTTCGAGGAAGAGATGGATAAGGATTTCAATACTCCCGGCGGTCTCGGCGTGATCTTCGACCTGGTTAAACGGGGCAATAAATTTCGAGATCAGGCCGGTAAGAGAGATTACTATTTATTGAAGCGAGCAAAGCAAAAAGTAAAGGAGCTGGCAGAACCGCTCGGTCTCTTCCAGGGCCGGGGTGAACCTGCTGCAGGGGGAAAGGAAGAAGAACTGATTGACCTCCTGCTTGGTGTCAGGAACGAGCTTAGAGAAGAGAGTCAGTGGGAACTCGCCGACGAGATAAGATCAAAGCTAAAAGAAATGGGGATAGAGATAAAGGACAGGGACGGGGAAACCAGCTGGACTGTTAGTCGCGGGGGGAAGTGATTTTTCGATCTTAGTTACGGGGGTTTGTTATTTACCGTAACTTTAGCTAATAATTATATCTAATTAGGTGATAACATGGGCAAAGTTGAAGCGTACTTGAAAGTTAAGGACGTCGCGCGCTATGCCGGTCTAAGCGTTGAAGGGGTCGAGGAGTTGATAGAGAAGGGAGAGCTGGAAGCACTGGAGTTAAACGGTAGAACGAAGGTCAAGAAATCGGAGATCGATAGCTGGCTCGACGAACAAGTTAATCTTGACGCTCTGATGGAGCTGAAGGAGAAAATAGACGGGGACGTGGATGTCGATGGGGTGGCAGAGGAACTGGACATGGATCCCGAGGAAGTCAGGGAAAAGCTGATCGACGATTCTTAATAGAGCTTAGAACCGGATTTATATTTTGAAATTAATTAAATATCGTGGCTGATACGTTACTTCAGGAGCTATTAGATCGGACGGAAGACCTCCGAGGGCGTTTGATTCGGAGCATATTGGTTATCGTCCTTATAGCAGTCATTGCCTATATATTTCGGGGAACCGTTCTGGATTTTATCCAGCGCCCACTGTCGGATAAACAGTTGATATTCATTCATCCGACCGAGGCTTTCTTTACTTACATAAAACTTTCCCTTTTTGTCGGAGTGCTGGTTAGTGCTCCTTATTTACTTTATCAGTTAATCCAGGTTGCTTCTCCGCTTTTATCAAATAGCGAGGATTTCAGCAAGGGTTTTGTGGCCGGCTTATTCGGCTCAGGAAGTCTGTTCTTCTACGCCGGTGCGGCATTTGCTTTGCTCGGAGTCATGCCTTTTGCTATTGATTTCCTCAAAGGAATCAGCGGCGAAAGCCTGGAAGCGACATTTACTATAGGGAATTATGCTTCTTTCGTCATGGCATTTACTTTGATTTTCGGTTTCGTTTTTGAAATGCCCGTGGTATCTTTTGGTCTGGCCAGGTTAGGATTGATCAAAAAAAAGACACTTACCAGTCAGTGGAGGGTGGCTTTGGTGGGAGCCGCGATACTTGCTGCAGTTTTAACCCCACCTGATCCAATTACTCAGATGTTCCTCTGGGGGCCGTTGCTTCTTCTTTACGGGCTATCAATAGTCCTGGCTGGGATTGCTGAGAAAGATTAAAGCGGGAAGTCCTTTTGGGTGAGTATAATCGAGTAAGTTTTCGAAAAAGCAATATAGATTTCGGTATTACATTCGGGGCCGGCATATGTTAATATTATCGAGGAAAGTCTGGAGGTGTTATCGATAAATGTTTGGACTGGGACCGACTGAATTAATAATAATTCTGGTGATAGTTCTCGTTATATTTGGTGGAGACAAGTTACCTGAACTTGCTAGATCTCTGGGAAAAGGCGTCCGTGAGTTTAACAAGGAAAAACAGAAAATTCAGGAACAGTACGACGAGACAAAAGAAGCCATAGACGTAGATACGGAAACGGGAAATCGAGATTCCGACAGGGGCTCCGGCGAAGAGTCGGATGGTTCTGACGAGCAGGATCAGACCACGACCCAGAGCGAATAAATTTCTCATTATTGATTGAATGAAAGACGAAGAACGACCGCTCGGGGAGCACCTTGAAGAACTGAGAAGACGGATAATTAGCTCCCTGGTCGCGATCGTTCTCCTCGGTGGAGCGGCGTATTTTTTTAGAACAAGGTTATTAAATTTCCTCATATCGGCCTCCCGCGAGGATTCGTTAATTTACCTCCACCCAACAGAGGCCTTTCTGACTTATTTGAAACTTTCCGTAATAACGGGGCTAATACTTTCCACCCCCTGGCTTCTCTATCAGTTCTGGAAATTTCTTCTGCCGGCTTTGCTCGAGGAAGAGGAGAAGTGGTTCAAGCTCGGATTCTTCCTCGGTGGTTTGCTGTTTTACCTCGGTATCGGTCTGGCGATAACCGTCGGAATTCCTTATACGGTTCGCTTCCTTTCTGGGGTCGGAGGAGAGACGGTGGTGTCTAATTTCTCCGTCAGGAATTACATAACTTTTGCCTCTTTATTATCCTTTACCTCCGGCCTCGTCTTTGAAATCCCACTATTGATCTACATCGTAGTCAGGCTGGGCTTTGTCAAACCAGAGACGCTACGGAAAAACAGGAAGTACATCATAGTGGGAGCATTTACCGTTGCCGCATTTATTACCCCGACAGATCTATTCTCCCAGGCGTTTATGGCCATACCGTTAATTTTGCTTTACGAAGTCTCCTTGTTGGTCGTAGGGTTTCTGGCAGGAGATCAGGATAAGGAGGAAGCAGCTTAGGCGTTAAGTTAGCTGTATCCTCTGCGCTCACGGGATTTAAGTGGGTAAAAATTCCTCCGCTTTTTATGACTTTTAGCTTTCATCGCATTTTCAAATTCACGATCTTCGAGGCGACGATGGGCACCCTTGACTAGTTCTTTGTTCTACCGCATTTCTCTTTGGCCCTGTTGGTCCTTAATCGCTTTTAACAGTAATGCCAGATAAATGACCCTGGAGTTTAATGAATAATTTTATGTATCAGGTATTGTTTGGAAATTGGAAAAGACGTGTCGGAGGGACCGGAAGATTCTTAGGGTAAAAGGCGAATGAGTACGCACTTCAGTTTGCGTCATTAAGTGTAATTAGTTGTAGTTTAAAAGGACTTCTTTTAAAATAATTAAGCTAAATACTTTTTGCGATAAAGGTTTGTAAGAGAGGAACGACGTTCCAATATTATGGAGGTGGTACTCTTTGCTCGGGGAATGAGTAAACCCCCTATAATTGTTTGATAGCAAACTTCAAATTATTTTCCGTATTGTCGGTTAGAGTCAGAAAAATGGTTTAAACCGAGGAGGTTTATATGTTTAGAAAGACTTTAGTTGTTAGCTTGGCCGTATTAATGGTAATATCCGGTTTTGCCCTGATCAGTTTGGGTAGAGAGTCCCATCTGCCGAAGGATGAACTAGTGGTACCTATTGGCATGGAAGACAAGGATTGGGGTCTGGGAGACCTGACTCCAGGAATGCCCGGGGGACAGATTACCTACGCTGCGACTTCCCTGCCTAAAACTTTCAACAATATGGTTACGAGTGAGACATCGTCTTCGGACATCACGGGGAATCTGATGGCCGGACTTACCGATACGAGCCCCGCCACAGGTCGTCTGGTTCCCGCGCTGGCAGAGTCCTGGGATATTTCTGATGACAAAAAGACGTACACTTTCCATCTACGGGAAGGATTGAAATTCTCCGACGGAAAACCTCTTACCGCAGAAGACGTGGTGTTTACGTTTAAACAGCTTGTATTTAACGAAAAAGTTGAAGCCGATATGAGGGACCTGCTCACAATTGACGGTGAGGTTCCCGGGGTAAAGAAGATCGATGAACTGACAGTTCAATTTACTACTCCGACGGTATTTGGTCCGTTTATCAGAACCGTTGGCGGAGTAATGATTTATCCGAAACATAAACTGGAAGGTATATCGGGTAAAGAATTTAACAGTGCCTGGGGTCAGCAGACGGCAAAGGAGAACCCGGAAGAGATAGTCGGGGCCGGACCATTTAGGCTGAAACAGTACGTTCCGGAACAAAAAGTAGTGCTTGAGCGAAACCCTTATTACTTCATGCGCGGTCCAAATGGCGTTCAGTTACCCTACCTGGATAAATACGTTGTATTGAACGTTGAGGATACGGACGCTCAGGCATTAAAGTTCAAAACCCACGAAACTGATGTTTACGGGCCGGCAGCTTCAAAAATTCCGTTCCTGTTAAAGAACGAGGAGAAGGAAGGATGGAACGTCATGGTTTTAAAGGGACCCAGGGGAGCACCGGCCGGTACTGACTTCCTTACCTTTAACTGGGATACAAAGAAAGAAGGTCTGGCTGAAGTATTTCGGAAAAAGAACTTCCGCAGGGCCGTTTCTCACGCCGTGGACAGGCCGAGTATCATAGAGAACGTTTTCAACGGTCTGGCAGTAACCCAGGACAGCCCGATGTCCAAGTTGTCGCCGTATTACAGCGAAAAAGCTGGCGAAAAATTCCCCGAAGAATACGATCTAGAAAAAGCTCGGAACATGCTGGACGAACTGGGGCTCAAAGACACGGATGACGATGGGATAAGGGAACTGCCCAACGGGAATGACCTCGCATTTGAAATGTTGACAAATAAGGGCGCCCAGCAGAGGGTCGATATCGGAAATATCATAACATCCGATCTGAAAAAGATCGGTATGAAAGTAACGTTCAACCCGATAGATTTCAACTCTCTTGTCCAGCAATTGCTTGGCGGGAAGTACCAGTCCGTGATCATTGGCCTAATCGGTGATCCGATCGAGCCGAATAGCGGAAATAACGTCTGGACTACAAAGGGTAGCCTGCACATGTGGCACCTGGATGCAAAGGAAAACCCGGTCGAATGGGAGAAGCGAGTTGACGAACTCTTCAACGAAGGTTTGAAACACATCGGAGTTGACAACAGGAGACCGTACTACGACGAGTGGCAACAGATAGTCGCGGAACAGGTTCCCGTGATTTACACGGCCGATCAAGTCTACCTTTACGCTACTGAGAATAACGTAATGAATACGTCCACCTTCAGTCCGCTTGGGTCATTTATCGGTCATGCCGAATTCGTCTGGAAAGAATAGAGCTTAGGAGGTTTACACA
Source organism: uncultured Thermotogae bacterium (assembly GCA_964599005.1). GTDB lineage: Bacteria > Bipolaricaulota > Bipolaricaulia > M55B111 > M55B111 > JAGXLP01. The sequence goes on along the minus strand of CAZRDU010000046.1, from coordinate 2,015 downwards.
GCCGGTCGATCGGTAATCGGCCGGCTGATTTTATTAACCAATGACTTCGTATCTAATTAGACGTGTGCTTTACATGATACCGACTTTAATTCTTGTGTCGATAATCTCTTTCGGGATAATCCAGATGATTCCGGGTAATTACCTTACCGAACACAAGATGGACCCGACTATTTCCAGGGAAAGGATACAGCAGCAGAAAGAGAATCTCGGGCTGGACAGATCTTTGCCGGTTCGGTACTGGAAGTGGATTAAGGGGATTTTTACGAGAGGGGATTTCGGGTATTCTTTTAGCCATTATCAGCCCGTCTCTTCAGTATTATTTGAAGGTAGGTTGGGGTATACTATTTTTCTTGGTTTATCTACGCTATTGTTTACTTACCTTTTCTCTATCCCTATTGGGATTTATTCAGCCACTCACCAGTATGCAGCTTCAGATCATCTGGTGACTTTTGGAGCGTTTATCGGACTTTCAATACCGAACTTTTTCCTGGCGCTTATTTTGCTTTACTTTATGGCGGCAGGGTTAAACGTCGGCCCCAACCTGGGTATAGGTGGACTATTCGTCCAGAAATTTATGGGGCAGCCCTGGTTTAACGGTTACGTCCCCAATATGCCCAAAATCACCAATTTCTTCTGGCACGTCTGGCCATACGTCGTAGCCGTGGGAACGGCGGCGCTCGCCGGTGTCGTAAGATTGATGCGGGGTCAGATGCTGGAATTTATGAACAGACAATTTGCTCAAACTGCCAGAGCAAAAGGTCTAAAGGATACAACTGTTATATACAAGCACGTTTTCAGGAACGCCATAAACCCGATTATCACTAACTTTGGTTACTCGTTTCGTACCCTTGTTTCGGGGTCTTTAATTACTGCTATAGTTCTCGGCGTTCCTACGGTTCAAAGGGCGTACTGGACGGCTTTAAATAAACAGGATGAGCAGGTAATTATGGTCGGCCTGACTTTTTTTGCCTTGATGCTGCTGGTTGGGAATTTGTTGGCCGACTTCCTCCTTGCCTGGAACGATCCTCGGATTCGCTATGATTAAGGGTGAACAACATGGCTGAAGAATACGAAATGGAAGAGGGGACAGAATACGAGAGCCGTTCTCAGTGGCAGAGAATGTGGTTAAGGTTTAAACGGCACACCCTGGGGCAGGTAGGAGGGGTTCTAGTTCTCCTGATATGCATAATAGTTTTTCTCGCTAATTTCCTTGCGCCTTATAACTATTCAACTCAGCACCGGGATTATGCCCATGCTCCACCGACGAAGATACATTTTACGGAAGACGGTAGCCTGACGTGGCCCTACGTCTACGCTACGAAGAAGGACTACAACGAGTACTACGAGATGGTTTATACGGAGGACAAGTCAAAAAAGTACCCGATCAAGTTCTTCGTAAAGGGGGAAGAGTACAGTTTCTGGGGGCTCTTTAAAAGTAAGATACATTTCTTCGGTACCGGAACAATGGAAGCACCGATATTCCTGTTTGGAACGGATACTTTTGGCAGGGATCTCTTCTCTCGAACCCTCTGGGGGGGATGGATTTCGTTATTGATCGGCCCCTTTGCGTTAATTACGACGCTGATTATCGCCATACCGATTGGGCTCCTTTCCGGTTACTTCGGCGGATGGGTTGACATGCTCGTGCAGCGGATTACGGAAGTCGTGATGGCATTTCCCAAATTACCACTTTGGCTTGCCCTGGCTATGATAGTCCAGGGGCTTCCTTCCGCCTACAGGTTCTTCTTCATTGTCGGAGTATTTTCCCTTGTTGATTGGACGGGGCTTTCCAGGACGCTGCGAGGACTGGTTCTCTCCGCGAGGGAGGAAGACTATGCCATGGCGGCGAAGGCCGCGGGGGCCGGACCAGGTAGAATAATGTTCCGTCACATATTACCCAATACGACGACTTATCTGGTTGTTGTCTCAACTCTTAGTATCCCGACATGGATAATTTCCGAGGCTTCAATTAGTTACCTTGGGCTGGGAATTAAAGAGCCTCAGACCAGCTGGGG
>CAZRDU010000045.1:1615-12922 GCA_964599005.1 uncultured Thermotogae bacterium | reverse complement strand
TCTTTGTATTTTTTTTAGCGATATGCTATATTTAAGCAAACTTAACCTGGAGGAATAAAAGCAATGTCTGACAAGACAGTAGAACTTTTACAGGACGTTCCACTTTTTGCGAATTTCAGCAAGAAGCAACTAAAATCCGTTATCAAGACGGCCAAGGAAAAAGAATTCGAGGACGGAGACACGATTGTCAGAGAAGGGGACATGAGCAACGTCGGATTTTACCTGGTCCTGGAGGGACAGGTTGAGGTCAAACGAGGCGACAAGAGCTTGACCAAACTGGGATCAGGACAGTTCTTTGGAGAAATGGCCGTACTGGATGAAAAGCCTCGCTCGGCAGACGTTGTGGCCGTCACCGATACCACATGTCTTCTGCTGACAAACTGGGATTTCAAAGCACTTATAAAAACCTATCCGGATATGGCGACCAATATCATTTCCGAACTGGCAAATCGCCTGCGACAAACAAACATGGCCCTTTCCAAGTAAAAATTTTCGTGGAAGTCCTGTGAATGCAAAACAGAACAAACGAGTCGTACTTTTCAGCGACATCAGGGGGTTTACATCTCTTACTGCAAAAAGAGGTGACCGGGAGGCTTACCGGTTAGTCAAAACCTTCGTTCGGCTGGTAGAGGAACAGGTCGAGCGCCATGAGGGCAAGGTGGTAAAAACTTACGGGGACGGGGTTATGACTACGTTCCCCGATCTCGAGTCCGGCTTAAAAGGGTCGATAGGGATGCAGAGGGCTCTAAAAGACCACAACGAGAGAAACCCGAAAGATACGATCTCTGCCGGTACAGGACTCCACCTGGGAAAGTTCATAGAGGATAAAGGCGACATTTTTGGTCAGGCAGTCAACTTAGCGGCCCGGCTGGCGAATTATGCCCACGGAGGCCAAATAATCACTTCCTCTACCATCCGAAATAAATCCGCCGATCACGACAACTACAGATTCCTGGATCTCAGTTACCAGGAATTAAAAGGAATAGGCAGGAAAAAGGTTTACGAGTTGCTCTGGCGGGATGAGATCAGCAGGTTGAAAACGAAGGACGATGAACTGATTCTCGTCCTGACGGAAAATCACCTTGGAATTGAACTGAGCAAAGACGTGCAGAAAGAACTAAAAGAAGCGAGAGATGAACTAAGGCGTGAAGCTCGAGAGGAGTCGGGATTCACGAAATTCCTCCTGGAAAAAATGGAGAAGTTATTCGACAAATACCTCACTAAATATATTGACAGGGTCATGATCAAAAAAGGTATCGGTCTGGAGCACCCCCTGGAAAAAGTCCAAATTAAGCTCAAAGGAGATGAAATGGACATTTTCATAGACGGGGAGAAAGCAATAACCTTATCCGAAGAGGAAATCGATTTTTCTGAAGCCAAACAATTCGTCACGGGATTTAAATCGGCAAAACCTCAATAGAAAACGAAGGTTAAGCAAAGTTCCTCCCTCGGACAGCTCTCCCGGGGAAACTGTCTCAAAGGTTTTCTCCCTGATAATTCCCGTCATAGCCCTTTTCAACTTTTTCTTCCAGTTGAATAAAAATTATCTGTCCGACCCGGGCGTTTTCTTCGAGCACTACGCCGTGAGGATTCAACACCTGCAAAAGTCCCTGCCCTCTCCCCTCGTACCCGGGATCCCAAACGGCAGTTACTAGATGACAGCCGTTTCGCATGAGGGAGGAGCGAGGGAAAACCAGCCCCACAGCATCTACCGGCACGGAGATCTTTTCGTTGTAGGTGACCCGGTACGCCCTCCCGCCTTCGAGCTTGCCCGCTGTTATTTCGTCTCCGGCCGCGATCTCCCGGTTCGTATTGTCAAAATCAACTCCCCCGGCTTTTGAAAATTCTTCAACCTTTCTCACGGTCAGATCAGTCCCGGCCTGCTGCTCCTGAACTTCTTTATCGATCAAATTCGTAATATTACCTTCGCTCGAAACTATCATTTCCTCTATCACCAGTGGATATATGGATTAATAAAGCTTAACCGAACCAAAAAACTTTAAAAAGCCCAATCGCCCCCCACCGTTGAAATAATTGGATCACCGGAGTAAGCTTGATTATCGGTAGCGATATATCGCTAACAATAACAGGGGGTTGCTTTGCGCGGAGTAAGAAGAGGATTTCTAAAATACTACATTTTGAAGTTGCTTTCCGACGATTCCTACACCGGTTACGGGCTGATTAAGGAAATAGAGGAAGAGACGGGGTTCTGGGAGCCTTCGACCGGGTCGGTCTACCCACTGCTCGAATCACTGGAAGAAGAGGGTCTGATCGAGGGAGAGGAGACGAACAGGGGCAGCGCATGGGAAATCACTTCCGCCGGAGAAAAAGCTTACGAGGAAGCGTCAGAAGCCAAGCAGAACATGCGAGAAAGCATAAAACAATCGATGATAGTATTCTCTCAGATATTTAACGAAGACAAGATAAAAGAAGTCGCCAACCGGATGGAGAAGGAACGCTGTAACGATAACAAATTGAGGACAAGGATTCATGGATTGCACCACAGGTTAAATGGGGCAATGGACGCACCGGAATACGACCGGAATGAACTAGAAGAGTTAATTGACGAGATACATGAAAGACTGGATGAGCTCGGGAGATAAAAGGCGGTGAAAGATGAAATCGGTAATCGAAGTCGAGAATTTGGTCAAGGATTACGGCGACCTTCGGGCCGTCAACGGAATCAGTTTCGAGGTGAATGAAGGTGAAATATTTGGGTTTCTCGGTCCAAACGGCGCCGGGAAAACGACGACGATAAAAATGCTCTGCGGCCTGCTTGCCCCGACTGCGGGAAAGGCACGGATAGCTGAAATGGACGTAAGGACACACCCAATGGAAATCCGAAAACAGATCGGCCTGGTATTTCAGACTTCCAGCCTGGACGACAGGCTGACCGGGCGGGAAAATCTTAGTTTTCATGGCAGGCTCTACAACCTCTCGAGGAAAATCGAAGGGGAAAGGATAACGGAATTAAGCGAGAGGGTCGGGCTGTCAGAGAGACTGGATGAAAGGGTAAATAATTACTCCGGCGGGATGAAGAGGCGGCTGGAGCTAATTCGAGGGATGCTTCACCACCCCCACGTTCTTTTTCTGGACGAACCGACCCTCGGCCTCGACCCCCAGACGCGGAGCTATATCTGGGATTACATTCAGGAACTAAAAAATAAAGAGGAAATCAGCATTTTTCTGACGACCCATTACATGGACGAGGTAGAACTGGCAAATAGAGCCGCGATAATAGACGAAGGCGAGATCATCGCCCTGGATTCAGTAGAAGGGTTAAAGGACCAGCTCGGGGGCGATCTGATCTTCCTGGACACCGAAGACAACGACCGTGCTTTCGAGAAGCTGGAGGCGGAATTTGACATCGAAATAGAGCACGTTGATTCTCGACTAAAGCTCACAGTTGAAAAGGGTGAACAGTTAATCCCTCAGTTAACTCAGGTACTCTCGGATAGCATTAAATCGATTAATTTACATGAACCAACGATGGACGACGTATTCTTACACCTCACGGGAAAAGAAATCAGAGAAGCCGAAGCTGAAGATAATTCCATGGAAAAAAGGATGATGCACTAATGAACACGCTAAAGCACGTTGGGATAATCTGGTACAGGGAAATACTACGTTACTGGCGGGACAAACCGAGGATAGTCGGTTCTCTCGCAATGCCGTTTTTCTTTTTGATTATCTTTGGATCAGGACTGTCTTCTTCGATAGGCGGGATGATGGGAGGAGCAGCAGAATTTGGAATAGATTTTAAGAAATTCATGTTTCCCGGGATAATCGGGATGACGACGCTCTTCACCTCCATGTTTTCCGGACTGTCCATCGTCCGCGACAAGGAATACGGCTTCCTAAAGGAAATCCTCGTTGCTCCTGTCGATAGGCTGGCAGTAGCCGGAGGGAAAATTCTCGGCGGTAGCACAGTTACCATGATTCAGGCAACTCTTTTGTTCCTATTTGCCCCCCTGGTCGGTGTAGGTGTTACGCCCCTGCTGGTCTTAAAGGTCTGGGGGTTAGTTTTCCTCGGCTCACTCGGATTCACCAGCCTGGGGACGTTCGTCGGCAACCAGCTCGATTCCGCCGAAGGATTTCAGATGGTGATGAACTTTTTGATTTTTCCCATGTTCTTCCTCAGCGGAGCCTTTTTTCCGCTAAAGGATATACCGGTCTGGATGGCCGGACTGGTCCGGGTAAATCCGTTCTCCTATATAGTTGACGCGATGAGACAGCTTTTCTTTCAGTCCATGGGTCTTCCGGAGACAATGATGGAGAGATTACCCGAATTTGGCCTCGGGATATCGCTTTTCAATACCAGAGTTACAATCCTGATGGATCTCGGAATAATGGTTTTCCTCTCCCTGGCACTGGGAACGCTGGCGGTAAGAAGTTTTCATCAAATGGAGTAAAGAAATAATCATGTTGGCTAAGAACCTGAAACCTGAGAAGAGGTCCTCTGATAATTAATAGCCTACATGATGCACCCGACCAGAATCAGGACTTACAGACATTTGCAAACTTTATAAAACTTGGATTCTCCGCCTGAACTTACTAGAATAACTTGAGGGATCGCAAATTTTTCCCGAAGAAAACAAAAAAGCTCCGTTTTTGATTGCTCTCGCTTATCTGGTTTCCTTCGTGTTCATCCGGATTGCCGTTATCGTTGCCGGCTCGGCGGGGAGTGAAATTGCTAACCTGGTAAAAGAAGGAGCAAACGGCCCCAGTTTTCATATTGGCAGAAATATAATCCTCTTCGGTTATCATATCCATCATTTCTATTTCGGGGTTGTCCTGATTGTAATTTCGGGCTGGCTGGCAATAGTCGGCCGGCCAAAAGTTCGAAAGGAAACCCTGGCCCTGATCTTTGGCGCCGGTTTAGGCCTTTTTATGGATGAGGTAGGTCTTTTGCTGACCTGGGGCGATTACGCTTCCAGGTTGAGTTATCTCCTTGGCGTGCTTCTGCTTGCAATTATTTTGAACCTTATTTACTTCCCGAGGTTCTGGCGAAAAATAAGGGAAACCGTGGAAAGACCCGGAGCCCATACGGGAAAAATAAATAGAGCGGTCCGGCGATTGATGAAACTGGTGGACACAATTACCGGAAACCGCCCTGACGACAGTTAGGTTTCTACTCTTCCGAGACTCGCGATCTTGTGACAGCGATATAAACTAAGGCAAAAGAGAACAACAGTACTACCAGTCCACCAATTAATAACCCAACCCCAAGTCCATTAATCATCGGTATCTTTACCCCGATAGAACCGCTAATATCCAGTCCTCGGGACCCGTCCTCGTTCATGATGGCAATGGAGTAGGTCCCCTCCTCTATTCCCCACCGGAGGACTTTCTCGCCACTACCAGACGCGGAGGACGTCCAGAATCCTTTTTTCGCCGGAGCCTCGTCGGGGGCTCCTCCCGGAAATTCACGGTATTTTATTTCCGTTGACCCAAATGGGTAATCCATATCGAACTTCGTTATCTCGTCGTAGTCCACCCCGTTAAAATAGTTCATTAGGTTGTCTTCTTCGGCTATTCCAATGAATACTCCCTGACCCTTGTTGTCAGTTGCTTTCAACTTTACCTTGACGAGTTCCGACCAATCAAAAACCCAGTTTGGACCGAAATCTATATGCGCCGGGTAAGTCGTGATTGCGTGGGAGTCTCGCTCGATATCCACGGTTTTCGTGCTGTAGTACCCTTCAGCATCTCTCAGAAAACTATTTGACCAGAGCAGAGCACCGCCGCCCGCGACCAGCCCCAGCCCGATGAAAAAAATCACGACCGATACTATTACGATAAAAACCTTACCTTTGCTCATTCACTACCTCCTTTTCGAATAATCAGGTTCACTTCCAGCCATCAAAACTAAACGACGGGTATTTGTCAGTTAACATAAGAAAAGCGTATGCCTGAACACGAATATTCCAGTGGAACACTTCCTCGACAAAGTGAAACAATTTTTCCGGGTACCGACCGGTAAATAGAATTGAAAGCCACGAGATTATGACCACCATGGTCACCGCCGTATTTAGAAAGAACAGGACCACGTAATGCGGAATAGCCAGAAACCATTTCACGATCGGCATCCACCGCTCCAGTTCGCCCGAGACATCCGGGTAGTGAAGCTCCAGATGCACGCCCTGTTCATCGTCCGTTGCCGGATACGTATCAGTTAATAGAGCCAGGTAAGACACGACCCTTAAAGCAAACCGGGCCAGGTGCAAATTCCAGTCGAACCACCAGCGGGGGTACTTCTGCTTGAAAATAATCATGAGAGCCGTGGGACCTACAATGAAAGAGACTCCAAGGTACCAATCCCATGTCCAGGGACCGTGTTCCCAGAAAAACTGCGTTCCGGCCAGAGACCCCAGTATTATTAGAATTGGTATTGCTACAATCGGTCGAAAGAACGTCGTAAGCCGATCGAGTTTGCGATCGGGGTAGTCAATTGACAGATCCGTCGGTTTTTCAGCATTAACTTCACTCATTCTCTTGCCTCCTGTTTGATAGATTCAAAATACAAAACTAGCAATAGTACTTCTGGTCATCCCTCTGGTTGCAGAAGCATTCCCGGTCGGTCAAAATAAGTTTATAAAGCTCTGACTAAGAAAGTATAGCCTCTTTGGCTTGGATTAAAAATTAACAATATCGTGAGATTTTGTTACGTTCTTCCGTTAAAGATTTCACGAAGATAACATAAAATGTATTAGTTATTTCGAGACTCCTGACCTTTTACAAAGAAACGAATCGACTTTAACACCGAACAGGCCTTAATTAAAGAGTCATATAACTATGAGATTAATTCAAGCAATAATTCCGGAAGGAAAGACGGAAACCATAGTCGATATCCTTAAAGAAAAAGGGATAGACTACGTCATAAGTCCCGAGACCTCGCAGAGAAAGTACAGCGACGTACTCTTTTTCCCGATTCCGAAAGAGGGTGTAGAGGAAATTCTGGACGAGCTCAGGGAAGCCGGGCTCGAAGAGGACGGCTTTACGGTAGTAACCAAAGCAGAAGCAATAGTGGCCAGGGAGTTCGAGGAATTAAAGGAACGATACGCTAAATCAGAAGAGGCGGACGAGAGCAAGGTCGCGAGACAGGAACTAAGGGCCGGTGTAGAGAAACTTTCGCCATCTTCGCCGACTTATTATCTCTTATTAATTGCCGCCTCGATCATAGCCTCGGCTGGCATCCTCATGGACAACGCCGCCGTGGTAGTCGGTTCGATGGTCATAGCCCCGCTTATTGGGCCCGCCATGACCAGCTGTGTCGGAACGGTAATCAACGACAGGGACATGTTTTACCGGGGAATCAGGAAGCAGGCGCTTGGTGTTTTGCTATCAATCGCGAGCAGCATAGCTTTCAGCAAGCTGGCTCTGGCTCTCATTTTACCCCGGAACCTGGAACTGCTGTCACTGACCCAGATCACCCACCGACTCAACCCGGGGTTTCTCAGCCTGGTAGTTGCTCTCGGTTCCGGTCTGGCGGGTGCATTCTCCCTTACCGCGGGGATAAATTCCGCCCTCGTCGGGGTAATGATTGCCGTCGCGTTACTTCCTCCGGCCGCGGCTGCCGGGATTGGAGTTGCCACGCTAAACCTAAAGATCACTTACGGAGCTACCATACTGCTTTTCATCAACGTGATCAGCATCAATCTGGCCGGTACTTTTACTCTGTGGTTTCAGGGATATAAACCGGGGAAGTGGTACGAACAGGAAGGGGCAAAGCGGGCAACGAAAAGCCGACTTGCCATCCTGATTACTTTGCTACTAATAATTGCAACTTTTCTGGGTTTTCTCACCTGGGATACGAGAATCGGGGTCAAACGTTCCGAAGAATTGCAAGCAATAACACGAAAGGTAATAAAGGAAAGGGAATTAAAGCTGAGATCCTTTGAAGTCGAGCGAGAAGGGTTATTTTTGCGGAAAATATCCGCCGTATCTCTCGAACTGGGAGGAAAAACTTACCCGTCAGGACTGGCGGAGGAATTGGACGAGCAGGTGGAGCAGAAGTTAAAGCATCCGATTGAACTAAACCTATCATTCCTCCAAACATCAACGTCTTAGCGGTCCTACCGGAAAATAATGTTACGGAGGTAGATCATATGAATATAAATACCGCGATCATGCTTGGTTTCTTTTCCCTGCTGGGAGCCCTGAGCTGGTTTTTCAAGGGCACTGAAGGTGTAATAAATGGATTGAAATCCAGCCTGGGAACTCTAAATAACGTCTGGGCACTTCTCCTGCTCGCAATGGGAGTGGCCGGTTTTCTTCGAGTGCTTATCCCCCAGGAGGTTATTTCCGCCTACCTGGGACCGGCAAGCGGGGCAAAAGGTTACTTGATCGCCTGGGGAGTAGGAGCAGTTACTCCGGGTGCCCCTTTCACCATTTATCCGATTGCAGTATCTCTCCTGGAAGCCGGATCCGGGATCGGCCAGGTAATGACTCTGGTACTTTCCGCCAGTATTGGCGTAGCGCTAACCAGAATCCCCTACGAGGTTGCCTTTCTCGGTTGGAAGTTCTCCGTTCTGCGAATTATTTCGGCTTTTGCTGTTCCCATAATGGGGGGGTTAATTGCGGGTTATCTAGACAATTTCTTTGATTTCGTGTAGTTTTTCGGCGATGACCCTTTGATGAATTATTTCCGAACCGAGGTGATATCATGCAGGTAGTGAAATTTGATTCTGCCGAGAAGTACCAGCCGGAAGAGGACTGGAATAGGACCTCTCTAGCCGGAAGCGATTCTTTTTCCTTCGAATGGTTTGATAAACCGCCCGGACATTCTTCTCCCCTTCACAAACACGAAAACGAACAGGTCACAGTGGTTCTAAAGGGTGAATTTACAGTTTACACGGAGGAGGAAGAGTACAGGTTGGAGAAATACGACTCGGTCCACTTCCCGGCGAACGAACCCCACAGGATCGAAAATACCGGCGAAGAAAGATCCGTCGGACTGGACGTTTTCGCCCCTGCTCGCTCCTTTGACTTCTGGCTTAACCGGGAATCGGACTGAGTAGACTGCTGTCTGTTGCACTATAAGACGCTGCCATTAAACTCAAAGTTCAAAGGAATAAGAAGTCATGAATTTCTTCGGGCGAATTCCGGAAATCATAGAAAGAAAGATGGAGATGGAAAAATGGTACACTGCATATGCCCTTGCTAACCTTGCTGCAGGTGGTGTTTCAATACTAATTCCACTCTTCGTTCTTGATTTGGGAGGCGGTGTCGGAGATATCGGCCTCCTCACGGCAGCTGGCAACCTGGTCGGTGTTCCTGCAAGTATAACCTGGGGCACACTTTCCGACAGATGGAATAGTCGAAAGCACTTTGTCGTAGTTGGAATGCTGGGAGTTGCCCTTACCTTTATACTGATGGGCTTTATCGGATCCTTCCCGATTCTTTTACTGTTAAATACTATTTACATACTGTTCTGGGTGTCCTCAGCCTCCGTGGTCACTATTTTGATCATTGAAAAAGAGGAGAGGGGTAAGTGGGACGACAAAATCGGCTCTTTTAACCTCAGTTCCGGGCTTGGATGGGCTACCGGCCTGCTGATCGGGTTTATCTGGACCAGCCTGGCAACTCTTTTAGTTTCGGGCGAGTCAGTGATTCGCTACCTTTTCGTTCTACTTGGGCTGATTGCTCTATCCGGGAGCATCCTCGCCTTCAGGTGGATCCCCGGAGACATTCAATTTGAGAGGAGTAAATTTCGAGGCAGAATTCTGGAAGCCGGGGACATGATTACTGAGAGGTTCCGTTACCTGCCAATCCACCTCTATTACCTGCTAAAGCCAAAAAGGTTATTAGCCGTCAGGGACAAGTTTGGGTCACAACTAACTACCTACACCGTTGCTTCCCTGTTCATGTTCACGGGCTTTTCCATGTTTTTCATCCCGCTTCCGGCTTATTTTAAGACCGTTATAGGATTGGGAAACGGAACTGTTTATTTATTATTTATCGCCAATTCCCTGGCCAGTGCTCTCTTTTACCGCGCTGCTGCCAGGCTAACCAGAAGAACCGGGCCGGCTCAGGTCCTGCTATCTTCTCTGTCCGTGAGAATAGTTCTATTTCCTTCCATCGTACTGCCCTTTCTTTTTATTCACAGTAGCTGGATTAAGCTGGTTGTTGTATCGCTGCTCTTTGTGGCGATAGGTGCTTCCTGGGCAACGGCCAACGTAAGTAGCCTGGTTATCCTATCCAGACTATCGCCAAGTACGGTTAAGGGACAGGTATTCGGAACCTACAACGGGGTAATCGGACTGAGCGGAGTTTTTGGTTCTTTACTTGGAGGCTATCTGGCCAAGTACGGCGGTTATTTCATCACGTTCCTGATGGCGAGTTTATTTGTATCTATAGGTTTAAGTATTATAAGAAAAAAAGTAAGCGATCAACTACCGGCAATATAACCGGGGCTCATAAGGCTTTTTTATTGTTCTCCCCCTAAGATTCCCCCCCAAACAGGGAGTTGATGGCATGGCACCGGTAGTTGCGCTAGAAGAATCCGAGTTCGGAGTACTCCCTCAGGAGTTAGTTAACCGAGCAGATATTTTAATTTAGGATACCTTTCTTCCAGCAGTGGTGCCAGGAAAGAGTCCATACCGCCGACTTTTCCCGCTTCTCCAATTGCCAGAATACCAAACATAATCAGGTAGATGATTTGCTGGCTAATAATAACGGATCCCGGCGGGATAACGGCCAGATAGAACATAAGCATAATTATCATCCCACCATAAGATGCTAATCTCACAGCCACTCCCAGGACGAGGGCGACGCCAATCAGAACCGCGGACCAGATAAGTAATTGAATGACGAACTGATTTCCCCAGAAGTTGAGCAGTATATCACCGATTGGCCCCCGGGGATAGGTAGTCGGTAAAACCACGCCGATTGTGTTCCAGGCACCCCAGCCGCCGCCAACGAAAAGCCTCAATCCAAGACCAATCATGCTGGCACCCATGGCCAATCTCGCCAGGAAAAGTGAAAGTCTCAGCCCTCTTGAGCTTGAGTTTCTGCTTTCAGAATTTTCGTTCATTGAAAACCTCCTATCTTATGATTGACTCGCTAACTTTCTATTATTAAGCTTCTTTAGTTATAACAATTGTAATAAATCCGAATAAAATTACCAGGTTAGAACCCCAGCGCCTTCCGCTTCAACGACTCTATCGCCCCGACCGTATCGATGTCCTTGGGGCAGGCTTCAGTACAATTAAAAATTTTGTTGCAGCCCCACACACCGCCTCGCTTATCATCCAGCGCGTCCATCCTTTCACTTTCGCCTTCGTCACGACTGTCCTCGCTCCATCT
>CAZRDU010000045.1:0-1605 GCA_964599005.1 uncultured Thermotogae bacterium | reverse complement strand
AAGCAGCCGGCCCAAGGTACTTCTTATTATCCCAGTAAGTCGGGCATGAAGAAGTGCAGGCACCGCACATTATACACTGTGTTACTTCCTGAATTCGTTCCAGTTCCTCCGGAGTCTGAAGTTCTTCTTTTGCCCTGGACCCGGCATCACCTATCAGGTAGGGCTTTACCCCCCTGTCATGAGAAAAGAAGGACTCGAGATCAACGACAAGATCTTTTATCACGGGGAATCCCGGCAACGGGGATATATTGATCCTGGACCCTTCCCCCGAAACCATATCCTTAAGGTGGGTCTTACAGGCCAGCCGGTTCTCCCCGTCGATCAACATTGCACAGGAGCCACAGGAGCCGTGCCCGCAGGAATGGCGAAAAGTTAGACTTCCTTCTTTTTCTTCTTTCAGCCTGATTAAAGAGTCGAGTATCGTCAATTCCTCCAGCTCATCGGACTCAATGGAGAAGGAAAATTCCTGATAGTAACTACCTTCATCCTTCTCCGGGTTATACCTGCTAACTTCAAACTTTATCTCCACAGTTATCGCCTCTTGCTTAATTAAACCATGTCTAAGTGCCTGGGCTGACCGGCCTGTAGTCTCGTTTTAGCTTCCCGGTCGAAGACCTGTAGATAAAGGAGTGAACCAACCAGTCAGCGTCATCTCGTTCGGGAAAATCAGTTCTAAAGTGAGATCCCCGACTTTCTTTCCGAGCCAGAGCAGCTTCAACTATGACTTCGGAATAATCCAGCATGTTCTTTAATTCCAGGGCAGTTTTCAATTCCGTATTGAACTTTTTGCCGGAGTCCTCGACGGTCAATTTGCTATAATCCTCTTTAAGCTCGTGGATTTGCCTCAGTGCTTCTTCAAGATCGTGGCGAGTCCGAAAAACTCCACATTTTCCCGTCATTGTTTGCTTTAATCGATCCCTTAACTCGTAGCATCTTACCGACCCCTCACCCCCCAGCAACGAGTGGAACCTGGATTCGTATTTATCCACGGTTGTCCTGTCCACATCCCCGGCATGGTTTTTTCTTACGTTCTCGGCGGCAAATCTTCCTGCTCTTTTTCCAAACGTTATCGCTTCCAGCAAAGAATTGGTCCCGAGCCTGTTCGCCCCGTGAACGCTCACACAGGCAGCTTCGCCCGCTGCGTACAGATTATTCCAGGTAACTCCTTCTTCCTTACCCTGTACTCGTCCCCTGGTGTCGGTCGGTATTCCACCCATACTGTAATGGGCCATCGGCTGAACTGGAATCGGCCGCTCGACCGGATCGATACCCGCAAAGTTCATCGAAAGCTCGCGGATCGTAGGTAATTTCTGACTTATCTTTTCTTCGGGAAGGTGAGTCAGGTCAAGATGGAGGTAGTTTTCCCCGTTTACACCCCTCCCTTCGTTGATCTCCCTTTGCATTCCTCGGACAACTCGATCCCGCGGCGCCAGTTCCACGCTTTCGGGCTCGTACTCTTTCATGAACCGTTCTCCACGATCGTTCCTGAGATAGCCGCCTTCACCCCGGGCTGCTTCGGTAATTAATATTCCGCGAGCCTTGAGTCCCGTCGGATGGAACTGGATAAATTCCATATCTTCCAGCGGAATTCCGTTCCTCAATGCA
>CAZRDU010000044.1:0-13756 GCA_964599005.1 uncultured Thermotogae bacterium | reverse complement strand
GTGCCTGTTCGAAGGGAATATTTCATGATGCCTACAATTGTGTCGGCCCGGTGAGGAAGGTGACGGGGGAAGTTGACGATGATATTATGGTGATAAATGTACCGGGATGTCCTCCACGGCCGGAAGCAATAATCGAAGGACTTGACTCCGGCCTCAATGCAGTTAAGGAAGTGGAAATATGAACCCTTCTGATTTTGAGGAAGAGCTGTCGGGGAGATTTGGCTGGAAGCTCGGTAAAACGAAAAAGAAATCCAGAAAGCTTTACGTCAGCCCGGAACCGGAAATATTCGAAGACCTGGTGGAGTTCGTCTTCGAGGATAACGGCGCACGACTTGCGACGATAACTTGCCAGGATGAGGAAGACCGGTTTACCCTCCTTTACCATTTTTCCATCGACGGCGGAGGGTTGATGGTAACGATCAAGTTACCCGTCGAAAAAGATGAAAACCCCTCGACCGGGACCATTTCTGATCGTATCCCGGGAGCGGAATGGATAGAGCGAGAGATAATGGAGATGTTCGGGGTTGATTTCGAAGGTCATCCCGCAAAGAAGAGGTTGCTCAAGGCAGATTCCGTCGGTGACGAGGATTTTCCCTACAGAAAGGATTTCGATGTAGAGAACCTGGAGGTTGAGTGATATGGCGACAACGATACCCGTCGGGCCGTATCATCCTTTGCAGGAGGAGCCCGAGCATTACCTGCTTACAGTCGAAGAGGAGGAAGTGCTGGATGTGGATGTCCAGATTGGCTATAACCACCGGGGGATAGAGAAGCTCTCGGAGAAAAAGACCTTTAACCAGATTCCTTTCGTCGTTGAGCGGGTCTGTGGCATATGTTCTCACTCTCACCCCTATGCCTACTGCCTGGCAGTAGAAGACTGTGGCGGGATAGAAGTTCCGGAGAGGGCCAAATACATAAGGACTCTGATCGGAGAACTCGAAAGGATTCACTCCCATCTGCTCTGGGCGGGTCTGGCCGGACACTTTATTGGTTACGACACCGTTTTTATGTGGGCCTGGAGGTATAGAGAGGACGTTTTGGACGTGCTGGAGCTCCTGACCGGAAATCGGAACGCCTATGCCATGATGAAGCCGGGTGGCGTTCAGCGCGAAATCGAACGAGAACACATGGAAGAAGCAAGGCCTACACTGGAAACGTTGAAGGAGAAATCGGAGATGCTGTACAACGCCGTTCTCGACGATCCCGTCATGAAAGCCAGACTGGAAGGGGTGGGTATTCTGGACGAGGAAGACGCTCGTGCGTTTGGCGCTCTGGGGCCGACGGTAAGGGCTTCCGGAATTCCGATTGACGTCAGGGCAGATTACCCTTACGGCGTCTACGAAAAACTGGACTGGAGTGTCATCACCCGAGATGCTGGCGACGTCATGGCAAGGGTAGAGGTCCGTCTGCTGGAAACTCTGGAGTCCATAAGTATGGTCGAGCAGATTATCGACGAAATTCCCCAGGAAGGCGCGATAGATTCCGAGCCGGAAAATATACCGTCTGGTGAGGGAATAGGGAATTACGAAGCTCCGCGCGGAGAGTGTTTCCACTACGTCCAGAGTGACGGGTCCAACAGGCCGGTTCGGCATAAGATACGGGCCCCGACCTTTATGAACTTTCCTACTTACAAGTCGACCTGTGTGGGTGAGACCGTGGCAGACGCCACGATAATTCTGGCTTCCGTCGATCCGTGTTATAGCTGTACGGAAAGGGCAATAAGCCTGAAGGATAGAGAGGGTGTTGACCTGATGGAACTGAGTCATGAAAAAACGGAAGAGTTGAAGCGGGAGTTCGGGCTGGAAGAGAGCCCACTGGAGGAGGTCCTCGATGAGTGATATTGGTATCTATGGACTGGCACTGCTCTTTTTCCCTCTAGCTGCCAGTCCCGTAGCCTGGATAGCCGGAAAGTTCAACCCGAAATTTAGAAATATTCTGACTTCCCTGGTAACTTTAGGGGTGTTTGGGTTTTCATTGGCCTTTTTCCCCGTTGTGCAATCGGGTAGTCTGGAATTTTTCAGCAAGGAAGTCGGCGGGATTGTTATTTCATTTGGACTGGGTCCACTGTCCCTTCTGATGGTCTCTCTGATTTCGCTGCTCTGTTTTTTCGCCGCGGTTTTTTCGCCGAGATACTTGAGTAGATACGGAGAATCCATCAACGAAAACAAGTACTCCAGCCTTCTCCTTGGTTTCATGGGGGGCATGCTGGGCGCTGTCATGGCAACGGAATTATTCACGATGTTTGTCTTCTGGGAATTAATGACACTCGCGGCTTATTTTCTTATTACATTCGAAGGAACCACGACATCCGTCAGAGCGGGGAACAAATATTTCCTTATGAGTGAAATTGGCGCCCTGGCAATCCTTGCCGGGACAATCCTGGTCTGGACGGGAGCAGGAACGACCCAGTTGAGCGGTCTCCAGGCGGCTGGACTGGGAGGATCGGGTATTAGGATTTCGATACTAAGTCTGTTTTTGCTCGGTTTTGGGGTGAAGGGGGCTTTCTTTCCGATCCACTCCTGGCTTCCGGATGCTCACCCGGAAGCTCCTTCTCCGATCTCCGCCCTTCTTTCCGGGATAATGATCAAGGTGGGCCTGTTCTGGATTCTAAGGATATTCTGGGAACTGTTCGGCGTTTCTCCCACCTGGAGCAGTGCTCTGGCAGTAATCGGAGCCTTTACGATCGTTATCGGCGGGTTATTGGCGATCGTTCAGAACGACTTAAAGAGGTTAATTGCTTACTCCAGCATTTCTCAGGTAGGTTATATTATGGTGGGAATAGGGATCGGCACCGGTCTGGGAATAGCTGGTGGAATAATTCATCTGATAAACCACGCTTTATTTAAAGGGTTGCTCTTCTTCGGTGCGGGTATAGTCGTCTACGTCACCGGTACGAGGAAACTGGACGAGCTGGGAGGTCTGGGGAAAGAGATACCGCTCGTGTTTGCTTCCGTCCTGGTGGGCGCGCTTTCGCTGGCCGGAGTACCACCGCTGAACGGATTTTACTCTAAGTGGGTACTGTACCAGGCTTCCATCGGTTTCGATCGAAGTTTCGCCCCGTTCATCCTGGTGGCGGCCCTGTTTGGCAGTACGTTGTCGGTTATTTATATTTCAAAATTTCTGTTTTCCGCGTTCTTCGGAGAAAGTAAAGGTGAGGTGCAAAGATATCCCGGCTGGGGTATGAAAACGGCCGTTGTGGTTCCCGCCGTTCTGTGTATCGGTCTCGGTGTTTACCCTCGGCTGTTACTGGATTCCGTCAAACCGATAATAGGTGGAGTTCCCGTATTTACCGGGACATGGGTCGGGTATCTGGCGGCGGCTTTCTTGCTCGGCGCAATCGTTGCCGGTGCAGCTGTCTATTCTATTTTTGGTTTGAAAAAGAGATCGAGTCGAAAACCCGCTTTTCTGGGAGGCGAGAACGCGGAAACCATTGACGAGGAAAAGTACTTTCCCTACGTGGAAAAATTGGATTTCAGTATACATCCCTCCGAAATCTATAATAGCGTCAAAAATTCGAGGTTAATCAGCTGGCTCTATCTGGCCGAAGACAGAAATTTCATCGATCCTTACGTGTCCACTAGCTGGGTAGGAAAAGCGTTTACCAGGACGTTTCGTCGGGTACACAATGGGTTACTATCTCGCTATCTGGTCTGGGTGTTTGCTGGGCTAATCGTCGTACTCTGGCTTCTGACAACACAATAACGGGGTTGGTCAGGATGGTTCTTATTCAGGTTTTTTTGGTTTTTACGATAATAGCCGCTTTAATTGCCGTTGAAGCTCCATCCACGCTATCTTCCATAATTTCGCTGGGAGCGGTAGGTTTTGGACTAAGTATCGCTTTTCTCTGGCTGGGAGCTCCGGATATCGCAATTACTCAGGTAGTTGTGGAGATCATTACCCTGGTGATCCTTATCAGGGCTACGATCGGCAAAGGCGTGACTGATATCAGGGGCAATGAGAGCAAATCGATGTTGATCGGGAGTTTAATCTTATTTGGGCTCGGTTCGGCGTTTTTCGCCAACTATCTCAGTACTTTTCCCGAGTTCGGTAAGGCCGCTATGGACGTCTTTTCCGAGACACCAAGTCAATTCTACTTGAAATTCGGGCTGGATAAAGCAGGCGGATCAAATATAGTTAATGATATTCTGCTTGATTTCAGGGCCTACGACACACTGGGAGAAGCCACAGTTCTCTTTGCCGCGATACTGGGTGCTGTTGCGTTGCTCCAGAAGGATGTCTTTGAAAGGGAGGAGGGATGAGGATGAATGGAATGAGTCAAATCGTAAAGACGGTTACTCGCTGGGTGGCTCCTTTTATAGTCGCGTTCGGGATTTACATTGCCCTGACCGGACACCTTACTCCCGGTGGAGGGTTTCCCGGAGGTGTGATTATCGCCGGTTGCTTCATTTTGCTCACCCTGGCCTATGGGAAGGAAAAGGTCGAAGATATAATCGGTATAGAGACGGCCGAGGTGACGGATAGTCTGGCTTCACTATCGTTTCTCTGCATGGCCCTGCTGGGTTACGTCTTTGGCGGAAGCTTCCTGAGCAACTTCATTCAATCGGGCTTTCCGGGCAAACCGTTTGGGCTTTTGAGCGGCGGGAATATGCCGATAATCAACCTCGCTATTGGGTTCAAGGTCGGGGGTTCCCTGTTTTTAGTTTTTGCATTCCTTTCCCTGTTTCGAGCTATTGAGGAGGATTGAAGATGTTTACGTATCTGCTCGCGTTTATCTTATTTGCCGTCGGGCTTTATAGCGTCATCAACAAGAGAAATTTAATTAAGATAATAATGGGAATCATCATCATGGAGCACGCCGTAAACGCTTTCTTGATCCTGATTGGCTATAGGATCTCGGGGGAAGCACCGATAATAGAAAAAGGGGCTTCCGTTACGGAGTTCGTAAATGCCGCCGTGGACCCCCTGCCACAGGCTCTGGTAATAACGTCGATCGTTATTGGCCTGGGCGTAGTGGCGTTGATGGTTACCCTGGCTGTACGGATATATCAACATTATGAGACTTTTGATATCAATGAAATTCGGGAATTGAGGGGGTAATAAATGATGCTCCCACTGTTTGTGGCAGTACCGCTCGGGGTTGGTTTCCTGTTACCGCTACTGGGAGAATTCAGGGAACGGAGTAAATTGTTTGCCGGGACTATGTTGCTGGAGACCGGGTTGTTGCTCGCCCTTTCCCTGATAAAATTCGGCGACAAGGGGATATACAGAATGGGTAGCTGGCCCCCGCCGATAGGGATCAACTACGTGCTGGACGGACTAAGTTCGTTGATGCTGGTCGTCATTAGCTCTATAGCCTTTGTAACTGCCCTGTTTTCGCTTACTTACATGAGCAATTACAAAAATCTGGGGAAATTCTACGGCCTCTTCTCACTCATGCTGGCCGGTATGTACGGAGTTGCGCTTACCGGTGACGTATTCAACATGTACGTCTATCTGGAAGTTGCAGCGATAAGCTCCTATGCGCTGGTCGGATTCAACCGTGGTCCGGAAGAAATCGAAGCTTCATTCAAGTACCTGGTTATGGGGGCCGTGGGGTCGGTATTCATTCTGCTGGGAATAGCGATGCTGTATGGTTCGGTTGGCTCGCTAAATATCGCGGATATTTCCGTTCGGGTAAGTGAAGTTGCCGACCAATCTTTCATCCTGCTCAGCACCGCCCTGTTTATAGTAGGATTCGGTCTAAAGGCGGCATTCGTACCATTTCATTCGTGGTTACCCGATGCTCATTCATCCGCTCCAACGCCAATTTCCGCCATGCTGTCCGGAGTACTGATAAAGGTCCTGGGGATATATGCCTTATCGAGACTGTTGTTTAACGGTCTGAACCTGCCCGATCTATCACCACAGATATTGGTCTGGATCGGTGCCGGGTCGATGTTTATCGGTGGGATGATCGCGCTGGGCCAGAAGGATTTGAAAAGACTCCTTGCGTATTCGAGCGTTTCCCAGATGGGTTATATTACGCTGGGTCTGGGAATGGGCGGGATTCTTATGTCACAGGGTAAGCCTGCCATAGCGACGCTGGCACTGATGGGTGGAATATTTCACCTCGTAAACCACGCGACTTATAAATCTCTGTTATTCCTGTTTAGCGGTGGGGTTGAAAAGCTCTACGGAACGAGGGATTTGACTAAAATAGGCGGGATTACGGACCTTAGTCCGGTATCTGGTGCGGCTGGAACCGTAGGAACACTATCTATATCGGGGATCCCGCCGTTTAACGGATTCTGGAGCAAACTGGTAATAGTTATCGCGGCCATATGGGGGAAAATGTATCCTCTGGCCGGTGTTGTACTCTTCACCAGCGCGATAACACTTGCCTATTATCTTAAAGTTCAAAAAGAGCTATTTCTCGGAAGTCCGACGGACGAGGCGGAGCTGTCGGGATCGATTTCGCCCGGGCTGTACATCCCACTGGTAATTCTGGCTATTTGCTGTATTGGTCTTGGGTTGCTTTATTTGCCCGAATTTCGGGGAGTGGTGTTAAAACCTGCAGCTCTGGCCTTACAGGAAGGTTCCGAATACACGAAACTTGTCCTCGGCTTATAAAAGGGTGATCACAGTGGAAAAAGCAGAGAACGGTTCGAAGATTTCTAAAACGCTCTTTCTTTTCTCGGTAACGCTCGGAGTCTGGCTTTTATTCACCTGGCCTTTCGCGCCTGTTGATTGGCCGATGATAATTGCCGGAGCTATAGTAGCTATTTTTTCCGGTGTCCTCTTAGAAAGACTGGCCACCCGGCACCCGGGCAAAGGTTTAAATCTCGTCAGATATTTCTGGGCCGGTTGTTACGTTTTTGTCCTCGCCTGGTGGGTGATGATGGCAAATTTCGACGTAGCTTTTCGGGTGTTACATCCCGATGTGCCAATTAATCCGGGAATAGTAAAAGTGGAGACGAACCTGGAAA
This sequence comes from uncultured Thermotogae bacterium, assembly GCA_964599005.1. Taxonomy (GTDB): domain Bacteria; phylum Bipolaricaulota; class Bipolaricaulia; order M55B111; family M55B111; genus JAGXLP01. Next base: position 6,830 of record CAZRDU010000044.1, on the reverse strand, counting down.
GCGAGTCCGCGAGGACCGCACTTGCGAATTCAATTACGCTGACTCCAGGGACTATGACGGTCGATATATCCGAAGACGGTGACCTGTACGTCCACTGGATAAACATCAGTTCTTCAGATGTGGAAGAAGCAACCCGCGAAATCGTGGGTAGATTCGAACCGTTACTCAGGAGGATATTCGAATGATAGGTTTTGGCCTCAGCCTATTGACAGTGTCGGCGTTTCTGTGTCTTTATAGAATCGGTTCCGGCCCCACGCCCGCTGACAGAATGGTAGGTATAGATATCCTTGGTATCTTAGTTGTAGGTTTCTGTGGGATTTTTGCAATTATTACCGGAAGATCTTTCTATCTAAATATTGCACTGGCCTGGGGGTTGCTAAGTTTTATTGGCACTACAGCTCTAGCAAAACATCTGGAGGGTAAGAAATTCGATGAGTGAATTAGCCGGAAAAGCGATAGTGATTATTGGGGCTCTGTTTAATTTGTTTGGCTGTATCGGACTGATTCGTCTTCCGGACGTTTATAACCGACTACAGGGGGCTACGAAATGCGTGACTCTGGGCACCTGTTCCATCTTGCTCGGAGTCCTGATCAGTTCGGGCGTGAGCCCTACCGGTTTGAAAGCTCTGGCCGCGATCCTGTTTATCGTTATTACTGCTCCTACCGCGGCACACGCCCTCTCACGCGGAGCTCACAAGTCTGGTATCCCCCTCTGGGAAGGCAGTGCTGTAGATAGGTACGAGGAGGATAAATCATGATGAAGCCGAAGATTAGAGAACTGACTGAGGCTGTCAGAGCGGTTTTCTCCCGTAGATTCACGACAAAATTTCCGGAAGAAGAGGCGGAAGTAGCTACAACTTTTAGGGGAGCACCGGAATATCAGGACGGAGATTGTATTGGCTGTAGCGGTTGCTATAACGTTTGCCCTGCGGACGCTATTCATCGCGAGGATTCGGTAAATGGTACCAGCGGGGAAAGGCAACTCACCGTTCACCTGGAAGAATGCATTTACTGCGGACAGTGTGAGAAATTTTGCACTACCGGAGAGGGTATAGAGCTTTCACAGGAATACGCCCTATCGTTTAGCGGGGACGAGGGGCCGAAGTCCGAAGTGAAAAAGGAACTCGTAATTTGTGAAGCCTGTGGAGAAGTAGTCGGAACCAGAGAGCACTTGCTCTGGCTCTACGACAAGCTCGGAAGCCTTGCTTACTCGAATCCCGGTATTTTCTTAACTTATCTTGAGAATTTGGATCTCGCACGCAGGGAAGGGTTAAAGGACAAACCGAGCCAGCGCAGCGATCGAATTAGGATCCTCTGTCCGGAGTGCCGACGAGAGTTAACGCTCATTGAAGAAGGCGAAAACAAGTAAGCTTTTGAAAACTTGGGATTGGAAATACTTTTGAGCCTGTAAGAGGCAGTCAAATAATTAAAGTCCAGCCTGGTTATCGCCCGGGAGGAGTCTCTTTTCCTTAATACAACTAGCCGGTGGTTAAAGTCTCGGCCGAAAATATCTCACCTTTACCAGTTCGGGATCCCTAAAATAAAGCATAAAAGTTAGACAGAATCAGGAGATAAACACATTCTCAGGTGTAAATAGAATGAAAAAAAGAGACATCCCGAAAGAAACAGTTAACCGCCTGCCTCTCTATTTGCGGTGCTTTGAAAGACTGCTGGAAGAAGGGGAATATACGGTTACTTCCGAAGCACTTTCACGAAGACTCAATCTAAACTCTTATCTTGTTCGTAAAGATCTGTCTCGCTTTGGGGACTTTGGGACCCGTGGTGTAGGCTACAAGACGCGAAAGCTGGCGGAAAAACTTCGAGCAATTTTGCACGTGAACAGAAAATGGAAGGTTGCAATCGCCGGTATCGGAAACGTGGGGTTTGCTTTAATGACCTACAGTGGGTTCGATAGAGAAGTTTTCGACATAGCCGTGGCCTTCGATAAAGACCCCGAACTGATCGGAAAGGAAATTAATGGAGTCGTAATTGAGGACGAGCAGGAGTTGACCCGGAGGGTCAGAGAGGAAAGCGTGAAGCTGGGGATAATTGCCGTGCCACCTGCTGAGGCACAAAAGGTTGCTGAAAAAATGGTCAAAGGCGGGATTCAGGGCTTATTGAATTTTGCTCCGACCCAGTTGGATTTACCCGAGGACGTGAGGTTGACGCACATGTTTTTTACCAAAGAACTCGAGACTCTGGCCTATTACCTTTAGCTATCAAACTGACCTTTTGGCCAATAACCAGCTGATTCCTCTCCAGGGCAAGCCCCGGGGTTTCCTCGGTAAGTTTTGGTGAAAAATCATAAAATTTTTATCGCCAGCTTTTCGGGTACAGTGCGACCAGAACGGGGGTAATTTCCAGTCGTCCCAGCCACATGTTGACGATAAGGATTAGTTTTGAGACGGGATTAAGGGCCGACGAGGTTATCCCAACCGACATGCCAACCGTTCCCTCCGCGGATGCGACTTCAAAGAGTGAATTGACGATATTGGTCCCCTCGAGCCAGACTATTCCCAGGGTTGAAAAAACCATTATCAGGAGGTAGGTCAGGAAAAATGCCACAATGGATTCGGCCTCCTCCTGGTTTACCGTCAGCTTCCCGAATTTTAATGGTAATTTGGCCTCCTTGGGCAGGAGTGTCCGAAAGAAAGCCAATCTTATTATGCCGAGGAGAATTAGTAGGCGAAAGATCTTTATTCCCCCGGCAGTCGAGCCCGTACCACCACCGACAATCATCAAAAGAATCGTGACGAACTTATCTCCGGCGGGAAGCCCCCCTGTTGGAACGGTATTGTAACCCGTGGTCGTTATTGCAGTTGTCGCCTGAAAGATTCCGGGGGCAATATTTCCCGGAATCGCGCCAAAGCTGATAATAAAGATCAAAGAACCGATCAACACCAGTAAAAACAGAGCCTGAACCTGATGGTCCTCAAAAAATTCCCTGATATCTCCTTTTGCCGCCAGATAATAAAGGGGGAAACTAATTGATCCCATTACCATGAAGAGGGACACCGTCAGGGAAACGGCTGCGCTGTCGTAGTAACCTATACTCCCGGAGTAAAGGGAAAAACCCCCTGTCGGAATCGTGGTAAGTATATGGATGAAGGCGTCGTAAAGCCCCATACCTGCCAGATAAAAGGCACCGAAACCGAGAACGGTCAGGGAGAGATACACTTTTATTACCGCTTTTGCCGTGGAGATAACGCTGCCGAGGATGTTGGTTTCCCCGAACTCGGACGAGTACAGTTTAAAGGCCGTCTTTCCCGGCCGTAAAAGTATGGCCAGGGTCAGGACTATGATCCCCATTCCACCTAGCCACTGGGAGTATGCCCGGAAAAAGTGGAGTGAAGCTGGTAGGGTGGTTTCGTTGACCATGGTCAGGCCAGTAGTGGTAAAGCCGGACATCGCCTCGAAAAGACCATCCAGAAAAGATTTTATCGGGAGAAAAGGTATTGCTCCCATTACGCTGAACAGGAGATAGGATAAAGCCGTCACTATCAGGGCATCGGTCAATTCCATTTCCCGGCTGTCGATAATTCCCAGCTTTTGAACCCCAAAGCCAACGATAGTCGAAGCGAAAGCAAGGACACCGAATATCTGGGAATAGAGAAACTCCTGAAAGAATATCGAGACGAAAAACGGTACCAGCAAGAGCAGGCCAAGTAAGCCGAGGGCGCCAAATAACTCGTAAACGACGGAATGCCAGTCCGCCGGCCGTATATGCTGGCTAATTTTCATTGACTTTATCGGGTCGCTGCGAGGTTTTAAGTTCTCCGAATATCTGCTTTATCTCCGTCTCTTTTTCTTCGTTTTCGGTGATGATGACCAGGATATCCCTCTCTTTCAACTGTGTGCTGCCACGAGGGATAATTGCTACCCCTTCCCGGAATATGGAGGTTATCAGGGTTCCTGCCGGAAGTTCAATTTTACTTACCTGTTTACCCGCGAGTTCACCGGGCGAGATTTCCACCAGTCGAGCTCCACCCTGAACGAGCAGGGAAAAATCCAGCACGTCGTAACCGTGGAGTAAGCTTGTAATTTCAGTTGCCGCGGAGAGCTTCGGGGATATCACGTGATCGACTCCAAGCTCCCGCGCGGTGGTTCGAAGACTGGTTTTGTTTAACTTTGCCACTACTCTGGGAACGGAGAATTTTTTCCCAAGGACGGCTATGATCATATTGAGAGCGTCGGATTCGGTGGTCGCGATCAGGGCGTCCGCCTCATTGGCCCCGGCGCTGTCGAGTAGCTCCGGCTCCGTTCCGTCACCGTTTAAGACAAGCGCGTCGAATTCTCCCGAGAGGGTTTCGCATTTTTCCTCGTCCTGATCTATCAACACGAGCTCGAAACCTTTCTGTGTTGTCAGATCTTCGGCAAGCTGCGTTCCAACGTCACCCAGTCCGGCGATAATAACTCTCATATTATTCCCTCCAGTTTAACATCGAAGTATCCGTAAAATGGTTGAATGATTGTATATTTAGTCGTAAGCCAGGTCAAACCCGGCTTCGACATGAATTTTGGTAGTATCCAGGAGGGGAATCCCGGCCTCCTCTTCGGAAAGTATAAGCGGTAATTCCGTGCAGCCGAGAATGATTGCCTCGATTCCTTCAGCCTCCTGCATTTTTTGGATTATTTTAACGAGCTCTCTTCGTGTACTGTCAAGTATCTTCCCGTTCACCAGTTCATTCATTATTTTATCGTGGACGACCTCTCTGTCCCCCTCGTCCGGAACGACTATTTCCATATCCCTGTCCGCGAAATCTTTCTCGTAAAAATCCCCCGTCATCGTGAAGTCCGTACCGAGAAGGCCGACTCTTTCGTAATCTTCCTTTTTTGCTTTCTCCGCCGTCGCCTCGACGATACTGAGAAGGGGGATGGAGATCTCTTTTTTTAGTTCATCGTAGTACATGTGAGGAGTGTTCGATGCCATGAGGGCAAAATCGACACCGGCTTTTTCCAGATCGGTTAATTTCTCCCGAAGCAAACTTCTTACCCGTTCGTCTTCGCCCCTTGAGACGGGACTGCAGAAGTCTTCAAAGTTAAGATTGTATATTACCAGCTCAGGGTAACGGCCTTCCGGCAATCTTTCCTTTGATAGCGAGATAAACGAGCTATAGTATTCGAGAGAGGATTCCGGACTCATTCCGCCAAGTACCCCAATTTTCTTCATTTTGTAACTCCCCGGCTTTGACCACCAGCGGTTGTCTTCTCGGGAATATGGCGGTAGGGACAGTCAGTTCTTTCGCAGCCCACGCAGGAAAAAAGATCCTCTACCTGCTCTATATCTCCGGCGAGCCCGATTGCGAATGAAGTCGATTTTTTCGGGGTTAACGTAAATGATGCGGTAAGGTTGACTCCCAGCTCCTCGGGATGCAAATGTTCGAAGATTACCTTATGGTTATTGACCTTCCAGTGGCTGGCGCCGGACCCGGGCTGAAAGGCCCTGGTGGTATTAAGTTCGTTTTCTCTCGCGTAATTCATAACTTCTTCTCCAAGGCGGTCCGTGGTTTCGTCGACCGCGGCGGAGCCGATCGAATCGAGGATGTTGCTCAGGGTGTAGTTTCCTTCTTCCATCAGCGCATCTACTTTTTTCTCAAGAGCTTCTCCGATGGTGGATATACCGAAGACGAGTAATTCGGCTTCGTGTAGCGGTTCTGGAAATCCGTAATTTTCTATCAAATCCTGACTGTTTTCGGCAATTGAATACGTAGCTCGGGCGTCAGCTAAACGGTTGCCCAGCTTGAGACCCTCTTCTATGTAACTTTCCAGGGCTTCGCTGTTCCCGGTCTTTAAATACCGGGATAACCTGCCGTTTCCGAGTGAGAGTTCCAGGTCAAAGGAAAGATATTGTGGCTCTAATAAGTGTTCAACCATATAATCACCATTAGTTTTCGGCAATAAAGATAGGAGCTTAGTCCGCCTGATGCAACTTTTTCCACGGCGGTGGCTTTCCTTTAATTAATTGACTCGGCCAAAATGGTTTGATACGGTGAAGGGACGAGGCCGAAAAAAACGGGAGGACCGCCGACGGCCCTCCGTATCGTAATCTACTCCAGAGTTTTTCCCAGTGACTTTGCCAGCCCAACTAAGAAGCCGAGGCCTTTCCGCACGTCTTCGTCCCTCAGTTCACGCAGAAGGCCGATAGTTCCGGTGGAATCCGGTGTATTTTCCGGATCGCCGGCTTCTCTGAGAGCGGACATAAGTTTGTCTATATTCCTGACGGTTTTTGGGTCCGAGGCCGCGTCAGCCAGTTCTCCGAGTCTGGTTGCAGTTCCTACTATGGAAGTAACCATTTCGTCGTCCATTGCTTTCGTTCCGAGAGACACGACGTCCAGCAGTTCGTTGGTTAAATCCAGTCTCTGGATAAACCCGGTTATGGCCTCCGGATTCTCGTCTATCGCTTGCTTCAGTTCTTCGTTTAGTTCTTCTTGCGTCATCTGGTCCTGTTCGTTGTCGCTCATATTATCACCTCATAGCAGGCCCTTTGCCGTGAGCCAGTAGGCTTCGTTGTAGGAGTGTTTTGCCCAGTGGATTAGTTTGGATTCCCTGGGAAGATCGGGCTCTTCGCCGTATTTGAAATTGATAAAAGTGGCTTTGTCTCCGTCCACGCCGTCGATGAAACAGATAGTCTTCCCGTCGTACCGGGCGCTCGGTGTCCTGCCACGGGCCTGGCTTGCTATCCGATCGGCCACCACGCCGCTTTCGTAGTGGGCAACGCTGCCGGCCTTGCTGGTCGGAACGTCAGCCGCGTCGCCGATGGCGTACACGTCTTCCGCCCGGGTTGCTTCGAGCGTATGCTTGTCCGTCTCGATCCACTCGCCGTCACCCAG